>JAICUQ010000076.1 GCA_025935755.1 Chthoniobacterales bacterium
AGGTCAATGCTCTGCAAATCGAAAAACCGGTTCATTCCCGAAACGCATTTGTCTTTCGCCGCATCGCGACTTCGTTGAGTAGGTGAGCGGGAAAATTCTTGTCGGCACAGCGAGTTGGTCGGACCCGGGTTTCGTGGAGCGCTGGTATCCGAAGAAACTGCCGGCGGGTGAGCGGTTGGGTTGGTACGCGCAGCATTTCGATTTGGTCGAGGTAAACTCGACCTTCTATTCCGCGCCCGAGCCGAGAATGGTCGAGCGTTGGTGCGCTGCGACGCCGGATGACTTCACGTTCGACGTAAAATTGCACCAGCTGTTTTCGTTTCACTCGACACCAGCGAAGCTGTTGCCGCCTGATTTACAAACACGCGTTGAAACGGACGCGAAAGGGAAGGTCAAACCGACGCCGGAGGTGCAGGAATCGCTGCTAAACATCTTTTTGCGCGCGGCTGCAATGTTTCGCAGCGCCGGAAAAATGGGGGTGCTGCTTCTGCAACTTTCACCGGCCTTTTCCCCGCGGAAACACGAACTCAAAGAGCTCGAGCCGCTGATCGAGATGCTTAGTGGCTACGAGTTGGCAATTGAATTTCGAAACCGGAACTGGGTGGTCGGTGATCAGCTGCAATCGACAATTGAGTTCGTGCGCAAGCACAAAGCGATTTTCGTGAACGTCGACGCGCCGGCATCGGACCATTTTACAGTCATGCGATCGGACGTCGATGAAGTGACAAATTCGAATGTGGCATACCTGCGTCTGCATGGACGCGACGCAAAAGCTTACGTTACAGGTAAAACTGTGGCCGCGCGTTTCGATTATGATTACAAGGAAAACGAAATTGCGGAGGTCGCGCAACGCAGCAGAAAACTCGGAAAAGAAGCGCGTGACGTGCATGTCATTTTCAACAACAACAATCTTGATTACGCACCGCGCGCGGCCCTTCGTTTGCGCAAGGCGCTGGGCCAAATCGTCAATCCAGCGCCGGAAACGTTGGAGTTGTTCTGAACATCTGGAACGCGACCACGTTTGTCATTCTGGCCGAAGCGAAGAATCTCGGATTAGTTTCGATGTTTCTCGCAGATGTTGAAGACAGAGATGTTTGAAAGCCTGGCCTCACGCTACGGCTTTCGTTGCAGCGCCTCAGTGAACGTGACAGCTCCGATTTTGAGCCTTTCAGTAGCCGAGCAATTCAATCGGTTCGACTTCGTTTGCCCCATGCCTGAAAGATCCTCGGCAAACTGATTAGCGTTTCGCAGTCTGCAGCGATCTCCTCCAAGTTGCCCAAGATCTGCTGCGCTTCGTCCCTGGTGGCGAGTTCTTCCGCGATCAACGCCTCTGATATGCGCGACATGGTAAGGGGCGCCATCAATTTGCCTTCGCCCTTCATGTGAGCGGGTTGGATGACGTTCAGCTGGATTTCATGTACACCGGCGTTGGTTAACATGGCGGGCAGTTTGGGTCCTATATTTGGATCGCCACCGCGCCGTTTGATCAGCTCCTGATACAGCTCCTTGTATCGTTCATAGGCCCTGCAAATTGGATAACAAAAACTTCCCGCAAAGTCAGTGTCTTCGACAACGATAGTTCCTCCCGGCGCACATGCCTCCACCATGGCTGCAACACAGTTCTTCGGCCCGTTTACGTGCGAGAGTAAAAAACGCGCGTAAACCAGATCGAACTCTTCACGCCACAAAGACGCGCAACCCTCGAGTTGTTGAAATTCAATGTTCGCGAGATTCGCCGCTACGGCCTGTTCTCGTGCCAATGCCAGAATCACCGCGTCGGTGTCGGTACCGACCACGTTTCCTTCCGGCCCGACGATGCCGGCGATCAACATCGCTACATGGCCGCCGCCGCAACCGACATCGAGGCATTTCATTCCGCTGATCAGACCCGCACGATCGAGTAACTGCGCGGTAGTCGGCAGTAACACGCGAGCAAGCACATCCAGACGTTTCTTGCCTTCTTCGCCTCCGCGAATCGCGTAAGGGTGTGGCGCATCACTTTGGGGCATAAGCGTTTCGTTGTAGCCGCGGGGTCGCATGCGACAAGCGGAAGGAACACAGCGGATTTTATGAAGTTGAGGCAGGCGGCCCGCTTGCAGACTGAAATTAGTTTTGGCTTATGTTCGAGCCGTGCAGCAGCGACCGCAAGGGAACCAGACCGGCTATCAATCACGGTTACCAAAACCGTTAGCGCGAATGAAGAGTTGGTTAGTCGCGCATCACATGACGTTGATTTCGATCGCCGATACCCCGCATTCAATCGCTCTTGGTTCGGCGATCGGGATTTTTTTCGGGTTCACGCCGTTGTATCCGCTGAAAACGCTTCTCTCGATTGGCGTTGCGTGGGTCGTGCGGTGCAACAAAATCGCAGCCGCGATTGCGGTCACGTTGCATGACGTCCTGATCTGGGCCATGCCTGCGATGTATGTCGCCGAATATGGGTTTGGATGCTGGATACTGAATCGGCCGCTGGGGCAACGCGTGCACTTCCGCCAGTTCAGACTACATGATTACGTCCACTGGCATGTGTTCTCACGCGTTATTTGGCCCACTTTTTGGCCTGCTTTCATTGGGTCCCTCTTCCTGGCGCTGCCTTCCGCGATCTTTATTTATTTTCTCATGCGTTTACTCATCAGCCGCGCGAGAACTCCGCAGAAGAGTGGGTGAGAATCCGACAACGTGTTTCCCGGAAAATTGAAAGCGCCGCGGTAGCGCCGCCTTGCGCACTGAGCGTGTGGCCACGTTTTGGAGTGCGGCGGTGCTCCGCCGCTTTCGCCGATGACGCGACGAGCATCGATCGCTGCTCCAGTCTCCCATCCAATTTGCGAACCTCGACTCTCAATCACGGCGTCCAACGTTCGACGCTCATTCTGAATGTTGAACGTTGGATGTTGGATGTCGGACGTTTTTCTTATCCCGGACAGTGAAGGGTGGCTTCTGGGCCCGCTTACTCGAGCAACCCGTTTGCTAATCAGAATGCGGTGATTAAGGTGCTGCCGTTCCAGGGGCACTATGCATTCATCACGTCGAATTCTGATCGTTTTCTTCGCGTTTCTTGCGAGCGCATCCGTTCTGCGTTCGGTAGCGGCGGCGCAGGCGTACCTTATTGCCGACGCGCAAACCGGTTACATTTTGGAGGAGCAAAAATCGAGGGACAAGCTGCAGGTTGGTAGTCTCACAAAAATTGCCACGGCGTGCGTGGTGCTAGACTGGTCAGAGAAGAAGGGCGGCGATCTCAACGCGGCTGTGGCGATTCCGCCCGAAGCATTTCAAGGAACCACCGAAAACAACATCGGTTTTCAACCGGGCGACACCATCTCGTTGCGGGATCTTCTTTATGCGGCGCTGGTGCAATCGGACAATATCGCTGCTGCGACGCTGGCTTATCACGTTGGTTCGGGGTTGGGAGCAGTCGAGGCAGGCGCGAGATTGACGCCCATAGACGTGTTCGTCACGCAGATGAACGCGCTCGCGAAACAGTTGAAGATGGAACGCACGCGCTTTGTTAATCCTCACGGGATAGACTGGAAAGTTAAGCCGCTGCCGTATTCCACCGCGGAAGATATGGGCCGGCTCACACGGTACGCGATGAGCAAGCCGAGCTTGCGCTTTTACGTCTCGCAAAAGGAACGTCAGATTTCATTCAATCGTCAGGGGCATCAGATGAATTACGTGCTTCGCAACACGAACGAGCTCCTCGGCAGGAATGGCATCGACGGGGTGAAGACAGGCCGTTCATCGCGCGCTGGCGACTGTTTGATTTTATATGCAAACCGTGAATCGGAAGTTGTTCGCAACGGCCAGATGGAAACGGTTTATCCGCGTCATTTGATGGTGGTGCTTCTCGGCAGCACCAACCGGTTTGGGGAAGGTCTGGCTCTACTGCAACGCGGATGGCAGTTGTACGATCAATGGGCGGCTGCGGGGCGAATGGCGGATCCGAAAAAATTGCTCTGATCCAATTTAGTTCGAAAACACCCAGCGGGATGAGTCAACGAATCGGAGGGCGTGCCGATGGTCGCCTCTCTGCACACAGAACGGCAGGAGAAGGTCTAATTGAACTGCTGCCGACCCTGAGGTCCTGACGTTATTCTCTCCCAGTCTCAACAGGAGAGGTGTGAAGAAACTGCTATGTTGCTGTTATGAGATCGCGCATTGGTGTTCTAACCAGCGGTGGGGATTGTCCCGGGCTTAATGCGGTTTTGCGCGCCGTCGTGCTCGCGTCGGACAAGCTCGGCTGGGAGGTCATCGGGTTTCGCGACGGATTTGAAGGGCTACTGCCGCCTGGCACTCACGTCATTCTCGACCGGCAGGCCGTGAACGGAATCATGGCGCTCGGCGGCACGATTCTTGGAACAACTAATCGCGGACATTTTGTTGCGAAAGTAGGCGCGGGCGCTCGCACCATCGTTCCCGCAAAGATCATCGCAGACGCGAAAAAGATTCTGGAAGACCTCGGCGTTCGGGCGCTGATCATTATTGGTGGAGACGGCTCACTGGTCACCGCGCAGCAATTGCAGGAAGCGGGCATCAATTGCATCGGGGTCCCGAAAACGATCGACAACGATCTTGAAGCGACGGCGACTACTTTCGGTTTCGATTCTGCGGTTAATGTAGTGGTCGACGCGCTTGACCGGTTGCACACCACCGCAACCAGCCATCGCCGTGTCATTGTGGTCGAAGTGATGGGACGGCATGCGGGCTGGATCGCGTTGCAAGGAGGCATCGCCGGTGGCGCGGATATCATTTTGATTCCGGAGATCCCGTTCGATAACGAAAAGATCGCGAGCGTGATCAACTCACGCGAAGCAGCCGGTTACCTTGGAACGGTGGTTGTCGCTGCAGAAGGGGCGCGCCCGAAACATGGCGAACAAGTGAAACGCGACGTCGAAGGCGGTGAGTTTCGCTTGGGCGGTATTGGCGAGATCGTTGCGCGTGAGATCGTAATGCGCACAGGAAAAGAAACGCGCTGTTGTGTTCTCGGGCACCTCCAGCGTGGAGGCGCACCGACGACTTTGGACCGCATTCTTGCAACGCGTTTCGGAGTAAAAGCCGTCCAGTTAGCAAACGAGGGACATTTCGGATCGATGGTGAGTTACCAGAACTATCAGGTGCGTCACGTGCCAATCGCCGACGCAGTGAATCGGCTGAAGCTTGTTCCGCCTAACGGAGAGTTGGTGCAAACCGCGCGCGATGTCGATATTTCCTTCGGTGACTGAGTTGGTTTTGTGAGAGAAGAAAACGCTCAACGACTAAAGTCCAATTTCCAACGCAGACTGCCTTGAACACGCCGACACAAAGCACCAACTCGGTGCTGATGATTCGCCCCAGCCGGTTTTATCCGAATCCGGAAACGGCCGCAGACAATGCCTTCCAGCAGAATGCCGATTGCGATCCGGACGCATTGACGTTAATGGCGAGAACGGAATTCGATGCGGCCGTTGGGACGTTGCGTGGCGCGGGGATAGACGTGCATGTGTTTGACGACACAGCCGAGCCGGAGAAACCGGACGCGGTTTTCCCTAACAACTGGATTTCAACACATGATGATGGGCGTGTCGCGCTATTCCCGATGTATTCGGCCCTGCGGCGCCGCGAGCGTCGCCAGGACATCGTCGACGAACTGCGTAAGCAATTTCGAATTATCGAGGTGGTCGATTACTCGGCGTTCGAGCGTGAAGGTTGCTGCCTGGAAGGCACGGGAAGTCTGGTGCTCGATCATCTGAACAGGATCGCATACGTGTCGCTTTCGAATCGCTCGAATCCGAAGGTTATCCAACGCTTTGCCGATGATTTTCGATACGAGCCGGTGACCTTCACCAGTATCAGTTCCAATGGTCAGCCCATCTATCATACCAACGTGATGATGTGTATCGGGACGGCGTTTGCGATGGTCGGATTGGCGATGATTCCGAACAAGGCCGAGCGCCAACAGGTGCAAGAGCGCCTCGAGAAGACCGGAAGAGAGATCGTGGAACTGACGCCAGATCAGATCGCGAACTTCGCAGGCAACGCTATTGAACTGCACAATAAAAACGGTGACAAACTGCTGGTGCTTTCCAGTCGCGCTGAGCGCGCATTGACAGAGGACCAGCGAAAAAGATTGAGCCACTACGCACGACTTTTGCCGCTGGAACTCCCTACGATCGAATTCGCTGGCGGCAGCGCGCGCTGCATGATCGCAACGATTCACCTGCCGAGTTGATTTCAGCGAGATTCGGCGACGAACATTTATGGCACGAAAGCGGCCTCCGGAGGACAGGATAGCGGAAGCTAACCAGAAACTTGCTTGACGGAAATCGTGGATCGATTACAAAGCGATGATCGAAGTCATAACGATCGCTAAAAACCCCTATGAAAACCCCAAAAAAATCAGCTAAAACAAAAACGTCCAAATCAAAGAAAGTTAAACTAAGCGATCTCACGCCGAAAAAAGATCCAAAAGGCGCATTAGCAAAGCCCAGGATTAGTGTTGTTAACTGCGGCTAGTAGTCAGAGCCGCATTTCGACATGAGCTAGCGTGCTCGCGTCGAACACAATCATGCGGACGCGAATAGCTCCGGGAAGACACTTCTCGGGGGGAAGAAACATTGCTTGACCGGAGTCGTGCGTTCATGAGAACGTCCGGTATCAAGTGCAGTAAAAACCTCAGGAAACGCAACTTATGAGAACCCCAAAAAAATCACCGAAGGCAAAAACCCAAGCAGTGTCCAAATCAAAGAAGCTTAAGCTAAGCGATCTCACACCTAAGAAAGACACGAAAGGCGGAAGACCAATATACGGCTCCCGTTTGTGCTGATCTGGTCAACGCCGACGTTTGAGCTTGGACTGGCGCGTTCGTAGCTCGCCAAAACCTCACACGAACCGGGTCTGGATTGACGCGACAGGGTAGAACCCAATCCCTGCTGGACTGGATAGTTGGTCTATCTAAGACTTCGCGAATATCGGGCTATCGTCACGGGCTTTGCCGAGGGTGGGAGAGTCCTTTCGTTTCCAGCAAGTTCTCGAAAAGTCGTTGAGTCGCGCGCGCCGATAATCGAACATTCGATTTCGCTGTTCGAAGGTTCCGAATGGTCTCAGCGATTGATCCGGGCAAATTCCGCTTCCCGATCTCGCGTTCGAAAGCAGTGCGCAACTTCGTTGGCGAGCTACTCCTCGCGAGTAACTGCATGATGGATGTTCCCAAAGCGTACAAATCCATTGCTTCGAGATCGCGGTTTTTGCTGCGGGATTTGGGTGGGAAGTAGCCCGGGGTCATCAATCCCGCGGGTTGAGATTTGCGCAGGCGACAGGCTCCCTCGAAATCCAGTGCTCGAAGCTCATGACCTTTTTGACAATAAAAGTTGTCTGGCTTGCAATCCCGCCAGGCCCAGCCGGCGGCGTGAATGTCGGCGACTATTTGGGCCATATTCCTGGAATAATTTAGGATCCGGCGTGTTGAGATTCGCTCGCGGCTAGCGATGACTCGTTGCAGTGACCTTCCCAGGATGCGTTCCATGACAAGGTAAAAACAGCCGTTCGCTTGAAAATTGTTGAGAATTCGGGGCACGCTCGAGAGTGCTGACGACGTTTGTTTCAGAAAACGGGCTTCATGCTTGACGCGAGCGAAGCCATCGCGGCCGAACCAATCGGTTTCTCCATGTCGCCTCCCCTCCTTGATCACGCAAGGCTTCGGGCGGACAAAGGAATGATCCAGCGCGAGATAAACACCGCCTTTCCCTCTCTGAACAAGGGCCTCGTAATTACTATAATCCGTCTCAAGAGGGGTTAAGGCTTCACGCGTCGCTCGACAAGGCATTGCTTGAAAAGGATCGGTCAGCCAGGGTGGAACCGCGGTGCCGGGTTTGCGCAAGTCTCGCACAAGCTTGCCGTCCGACCGTAAAACTGCTGGCACCTTGTTCTTTCGAAAAATAACGTCGCGTTTCGAGAAACCGCCGTAGCGATAATAGACACAGGAGTTCCCGTGCAGCCGATTATCGTATGGAACTATCGGCGCCGCCTGGCCGGCCGTGAGGGCATGAAGTTCGCGCGCCATGACAATGGCGCTTTCTGTCGAGTTCGGATAAATGGTTATAAATTTTCCTACCTGACTAAAGCCGTAAAAGATTCCTGCATTGAGCTTGCTTAACTCGGCAAGCGACTTCGTCGCTTTGAATAACACCTTTCGTTTCGTCAGATAAGGAGCAACCAATCGGAAGATTTCGCACGCAGATAACACGGTGGCGGAGATATGGATCTTCCAACCCTGCGACAAATCACCGCGATTCTGCTTGCGGCTGAATCGCCACAATGATCCTCGGACGCGAACCGGTAGGTGCTTATTACAGAGGCGCTGCCATTGTCGCTCCAAGGCCTCTGAGGCGGCGGCAGCAGGCGGCGATTTCACGGCTGGAGGATTCACGGCGTCATTTTCACCAGCATTGGTTTCGATGCCCAGACAATCTGTTATCAAGTCTCGGCAATGATTCGAGCACGCGCTCCTGTATCACTGCGCTCGCCTTGCGGCGCTGGGCTGTCGATCTTATCTGCTCGACGTGGCAGCCTTTAATGTGAAATGAATCAGATTGAAACATGTCGGCCGAGACGAAGAAGGGAATTCAGCTGGAGATCGCGCATGTGTTGTTTATGGACCTCGTTGGTTATTCAAAACTTTCTGTCAGTTAACAGCGCGCAACCGTCGATGAGCTGACACGAATAGTTCGTGAGACTGAGCCGTTTCAAAAGGCCGAGCAACCTTGCGAGCGTTGCCGGCCGAACTTATACTTAGAGGTTCGCAACGCGAGAAATTTCAGGAGGTTGATTATGCCAACGACAATTGCTGTTCCAAAAAAGAAAAGAACTCCGGCAGTGCAGGACGATTTTTTGCCGCTGGAAGGCACCGATCACATCGAGTTTTACGTCGGTAACGCCAAACAGGCTGCGCATTTTTATCAAAGCGCGCTGGGTTTTCAGCCGGTGGCTTATAGCGGACCAGAAACGGGCGTACGAGAACGTGCCAGTTACGTGGTGCGGCAGAATAAGATCACGTTTGTCTTAACCACACCGCTTCGCGCGAAACATACAATTTCCGATCACATCCTGAAACATGGCGACGGCGTGAAAGTGATCGCATTGAAAGTGAAGGATGCGACCTCCGCCTGGAAGGAAACCACCAAGCGTGGCGGCAAAAGTTACATGGAACCAAAAACGCTGGAAGACAAGCATGGCAAAGTGGTTTTGAGCGGGATCCATACGTACGGTGAAGTGGTCCATGCGTTTGTCGAACGTGATGATTATACCGGGCCGTTCATGCCGACCTTTGTGAAGTGGGAACCGGTGTTCCGCGCGCCGGAAACTGGACTGCAATACGTGGATCATTGCGTCGGGAACGTCGGATGGAACCAGATGAACCCGTGGGTGAAGTTCTATGAAGAGGTGATGGGTTTCCGCAACATTCTTACTTTCGACGATAAAGATATTTCCACTGAATACTCCGCGTTGATGAGCAAGGTCATGAGCAACGGAAATGGGTTTGTAAAATTTCCGATCAACGAGCCCGCCGAGGGCAAAAAGAAATCGCAGGTGGAGGAATACCTCGATTTTTACGATGGCGAAGGCGTGCAGCACATCGCGATGGCGACGAACAACATCATCGAAACTGTGAGCACGTTGCAAGAACGCGGGCTTGAGTTTCTAAGAGTGCCTTCGACGTATTACGACACGCTGCTCGATCGCGTGGGTCACATCGACGAGGAACTAAATGCGTTGAAGCAGTTAGGCATACTGGTCGATCGCGATAATGAAGGATATCTGCTTCAGATTTTCTCCAAGCCGGTGGAAGATCGGCCGACGTTGTTCTTCGAGATCATCCAGCGCAAAGGAGCTAAGAGCTTTGGCAAAGGTAATTTCAAGGCACTCTTCGAAGCCATCGAACGAGAACAGTCCGCGAGAGGCAATTTGTAGAAGTGAACAATCGCAAGAATTTACTCCTCACCTTAATCCTCTCCCCTTCGAGGGCAGAGGCGAACAGCAGAGATACACGCCACGATCATCCGGGCGTGGAGCGAAAAGGCTTGCCTCTCCTCTGTGTGAGGAGAGAGGAGGGTGAGGAGTCAGTCCGAATTCAACGGAGGTAAATAGATCATGCCGTATTATCAAAAAATCGGGGAGATACCGCGCAAGCACCACATCTGGTTCCACCGCAACGGCGCGGGACCGGGTTATAAAAACGAGGGTATCTATTACGAACACGTAGTTACAACCGAAGGTTTCAATGAAGCGTTTTCAATCATGTACCACCTGCGCCCGCCGACGCGGGTGCGGGGCGTGAAGCTTCTGAAGTGTGAAGAGCTAAAGAAGGCTACTGAGAGCCCGCTGCGACATCATCATTTGAAAACAGCGGACATTCCGCGCAAAGGAGATCTCTATACCGGGCGGATCCCGATCCTCTTCAACCAGGACGTGATTGCGTATCGTTCGCGTCCTGAAAAGACTTACGACAAATTCGAGTATTATCGCAACGGCGGCGCGGACGAGATCATTTTTGTATTCAAAGGTGGCGGCACGCTCGAGTCCATCTTCGGTAAACAGCGATATCGCGCTGAAGATTACATTGTCATCCCGCGTGGCATCACGTACCGGCTGGTTCCGGACAAAGTGGAGGAAGAAGATTACCTGATTCTCGAATCGGTTGGCCCGGTCCGAATCCCGCAGCGTTATCTAAATAAAGAGGGCCAGATCAAGATGGGATCGCCCTATTCCGAGCGTGATCTACACGGTCCAACCGAGCCGCTGGCGATCGATAAGGACGAAGATACGGAAATTTTGGTGAAAGACGGTCCGCGCTGGACTCAAGTGACAATGGCGCATCATCCATTCGATGTGGTCGGCTGGGATGGTTATGTTTATCCGTTCACGTTTAATGCGCAGGACTTCGAGCCGATTACCGGCACCGTCCATCAACCACCGCCAATCCATCAGACCTTTGAAATTCGCGGTTATGTTGTCTGCACGTTCGCGCCCCGGATGCTCGACACGCATCCAGAGGCCGTCAGGATCCCCTGGGTGCACGATAACGTTGAGGCGGACGAGGTTTTGTTTTATGTGCGCGGCAATTTCGGGTCGCGCCGCGGGATTGAACCGGCTTCGATCACATTGCATCCGCGAGGGATTCCACACGGGCCGCATCCCGGTACAATCATGGCGAGTAAAAACGCAACGCGAACTGAAGAGCTGGCGGTAATGTTCGACACCCAACACACGCTCGAGCTTACCGAGCAAGCTGTTGCTCTTGACGACGCGAAGTATCCGCAGAGCTGGCTCGATTGATCATGTTGTCATTCCGAGCGGAGTCGAGGAACCCCTCGCGTAACCTGAAGTAGTTTCCCGGGATGTCTCGACTTCGCTCGACACGACCCGCCATTTTGTGTTGGTCCGTATCATGACATACTTTCACACGCACCAGCGATGATTCGAAACCGCAATTCCGATCTCGAAATCGAAGAACGCCTGTCGCGAGACGGGAGTGCCTTGGACCAAAAAAACCTGGATCGAATCGCCGACTCTTATCGCCAACTACTCGATGCCGTGGGCGAGGATCTTGATCGCGAAGGGCTGAGACGCACGCCGGATCGTGCTGCCCGTGCTCTGGAATTCCTGACCCAGGGGTACCGGCAGGATATCGACGAAATCATCAATGGCGCGGTGTTCGAGTCCAGTGCCAGTGAGATCATTCTGGTCAAAGACATCGAGCTCTATTCGTTGTGCGAGCATCATCTGCTTCCCTTTATCGGTCGAGCTCACGTGGCTTATATTCCGAGTGGAAAAGTGATCGGCCTTTCAAAGGTGGCTCGCATTGTTGATGTCTTTGCGCGGCGGTTTCAGATCCAGGAAAATCTCACCACCCAGATCGCCGAGTCGCTGATGCGGTGTTTGGAACCTTCCGGAGTGGCGGTGGTGGTGGAAGCGAAACATCTTTGCATGATGATGCGCGGCGTTGAGAAACAAAACTCCGTGATGAAGACGTCCTGCTTGCTCGGCGTGTTCAAAGACGACGCCCGAACCCGTTCCGAATTTCTGTCGCTGCTGAAGGAGTAACCGCGGCGGTTAGCTGCCGGCTCCCCTTTGCGCTTACGTTGTTTCCCCGGGCAGCAGTAACCTACCTGCTGGCGAACTGCTGACTCAATTTCCCGAGTGCCAGTGCGGCGAGTAACAATCCCAAATCGCGCAGAGCGACGTCGAAATAGCCGGGAATCAGTAAGAGATTAATTATAATGATCGCGAGCCAGGCGGCGACGATGTAGGCGAAGATCCGCGGCTTTAGCGCGACCCCGATTCCGGCCACTATCTCGATTACGCCCACAACGAGCATGAGCGTATGCGCCGGTATCGGGGAAATGCTCGCCACGGCGCCGGGGAGATATTTGTCCCAGTTAACCAGCAGGTGGAAGAACTTATCCAGGCCTGCGAGAATGGGCGCCACGGTGAATCCGAACTGAAGGATTCGGAATGCCTGATGCGCGGGCGAATGATCGAGGGGACGTGCGGCTGTGGCGGTCGCGCCATGCAATGGGTCAGTGGTAGTGATGTTCATAGCGGGCAATCTGTTCCCAAAATATAATAAGTCAATAACTTATTTGACTATTTCGATGAACCGGCTTTTGCTTTACCGGTATGAAAAATAACATCGATGCCGGTCCGGTCCTCGAAGAGGCCATCACTCGAAATGGGTGGAAGCCAGCAACCCGCTTTGCTGCATTTCCAGATAAGATTTCCCGGAACGGTCATGGAACGCCGCCACTGGACCATGTCGATTCCGCCCAGTTGATCCGCGAACTTCTGCGTCGGATTGGTGAAGATCCCGACCGCGAAGGATTGAAGCAAACGCCCGCCAGGATCATCCGCTCCTGGGAAGAACTCTTTGGCGGTTATCGCCAGCGCGCAGAAGATGTACTCGTCACGCAATTTCACGCGGAACAGTACGATGAAATGGTACTGCTTCGGGATATCGAGTTCTACTCTACGTGTGAGCACCACATGCTGCCGTTTTCCGGCAAAGCGCATGTCGCATACATCCCGGAGAAGAAGATTGTCGGTTTATCGAAACTTGCGCGATTGGTCGATGTTTTCGCACGCAGGCTTCAGGTACAGGAGCGGTTGACCCAGCAGATTGCCAGCGAATTGCAACGTGTACTCAAGCCAAAGGGCGTGGCTGTAATGATTGAAGCCAGCCATCAGTGCATGTCCTGCCGTGGCGTCCGCAAACAGAGCGGGAAGACGATCACCAGTTGCCTGGTCGGTGCGTTCAAACACAACCTCGCCAGTCGAACCGAATTTCTGGCGCTGGTCAAAAACTGAGCCTAACGCGGGCTCTTTTTGATCTCGAACCGGCAGGAGGGTACGGGTCCGCGAATACAATGTTCCTTTACTGGCGAACCAATTATTTCAGTGAGCAGCGATTCTGCCAGCAGACACGCTTCCGGATGATTTGCAGTCGCAGCAGCGATGGGACAGCCGTTGCCATAAATAAGATGTTTTCCATCCTCTTCGCGAAAAGTCGCGGCGCCACCGAGCTCTTTGAGAACGCCGAGTGCGGCATCGATTCGTTGTTCGCGACTTTTGCCTTTCAGACTGTCCATGTGTTCCTGCGCCACCTTTCGGCCCGCGGCCCGCATTCCGGCGCGCAAGTTTTGGGGCCCGATCTGGCGGGAGAATATCGACATCAAGAGGGAAACCAATCGGCCGTATGCCTTCGGAAAAAGATGCTCGGCTTCCGGACCAAGGGCATAGGTCGTGTGCGGTTTGCGAACGCCCGGCTTCATGCCTGATTGCACAGCAAGTCTGTCACGTTCCAAGCTGGCGAGATGCGCCCGGACAGCGTTGTCCGTGAGGTGCAACTCGTTCGCCAGCTCGTTAACCGTACAGTCGCGCGCGCGCAGAAGATCGAGAATCTTGCCGCGGGTGCTTTTGAACAACCGCTCGCGCCAGCCTATATATTTCATTAAATGAAACATCATGGATGCCAGAAGAAAGTCAAAAGAAGGTTTGACTAATTCCCGATCAGCGATAGCTCTGGCAATCTTCACCCGGGCAGAGGGAGCACGCTCATGCTTCTGACCGTCAGCAAACGCCTGGAATTTTCAGCATCACGACGGTTGAACGTCCCCGGTTGGAGCGGCAAAGAAAACGCGACAGCGTTTGGTCCCGAAACAAATGCGCGGTACGGCAGCGGCCGTAATTTTACTGTTTACTTCGTCTTCACCGGCCCAGTAGATCCTGCAACGGGGATGCTGATCAACATTAGCGAAATCAAAGAGCGTGCCGGGAAAGTTCTCCGCGACGGGTTCGATCACAAATTTTTGAACCAGGACAACGCGTCGTTTCGCGAGGTGCCTCCGACCGCCGAGAATATTGCTGGTCAGCTTTATGCCGGTGTGGCGCCGCTGTTTTCGGACGTAGGAGCAACACTTTGTGCTTGTCATTTGAGCGAATCCCGCGAGCGAAGTGCAACGTACTATTTCAGCGGCGCGTGTGAAGCGAATTACTGGTTTGAATTTTCCGCGGCGCGCAAAACGATGTCGCCGCACCTGAGTCCGGAGGAAAACGTGCGGCTGTTTGGGCCGGCTACCGCACCGCACGGGCACAACTATCGGTGCCGGCTCACGTTTCGAGCCGAACAAATTGATCCTGCACGGCCTTTGGTCCCTTACGATGAAATCAACACCTGTACCCGTGCGTTACGCACCGAACTGGATCATCAATACCTGAATGAATTAGCGGGGCTGAAAGAGCGTCCGATCACCACTGAGAGTCTTGCTCAATACATCTACGAGCGCGTCGTGTCGATGATGCCATTCAATCGGGTTCGTTTGCACGAACGGGCCGATTTCTTCGCTGAAGCCTGGGCAGATAATATGATTTTTCTGGGGCTACAGGTACCCTTCTACGCGGCCCATCGATTGCATACGGCCACTCTGTCTGACGCCGAAAACGTGAGACTGTACGGTAAATGCAACAACCCGTCTGGCCATGGCCACGCCTATCTGACAGAGACAACGATTGGCGGCGAATATGACGAGCGTAGTGGAACGCTTTATGATTTCATTGCGTTGAACGACGCGATTCATGAATCACTGAAACCGTGGCAGGACCATCATCTGGATCTGGAAACGGAGGATTTTCGCAGCGCGCCTTCGACCGGCGAAAACATCGTGCGCGCGCTTTGGCCAAGGATTGACAATCGTGTGAATCAACGGTTGGCGCGACTACGTCTATGGGAAACCAATAATAATCGGTTTACGTTGCGGCGTACATGAGGAGTGGGGTTGCGGATGTCCGGGGAGCGCACGCTTTTAGCGTGCTCTCCCCGAAGTTGTAATGAAACGATATCTGATTACAGGCGCCAGCCGGGGGATTGGCCGCGCCATCGCAGAAAAGCTGGCGGGCAAAAATGTGGAACTGCTTTTGCATGGACGCGATACGGTGGC
>JAICUQ010000135.1 GCA_025935755.1 Chthoniobacterales bacterium
CGCACTTCGCGAATATCAAACGGCGTGTCCGCGCACTCCAAACTTACAGAGCCTGGCCTGTTTCTGCTTCAGCCCGTTCTTTCAATGCTGCCTTGCGCGAAAGTTTTACACGACCCTTGTCGTCGATGCCGATGCACTTGACCCAAATCATATCACCAATTTTGACGACGTCTTCCGTGCGCTTCACGCGAAAATCGGCAAGCTCTGAAATGTGGACCAAGCCGTCTTTGCCCGGGAAAACTTCAACAAACGCGCCGAACTCCTTCGTCGTGACAACGCGCCCCTGATAGGTTACGCCAATCTCGATTTCGCGTGTCATGCCGCCGATGATTTCCTTCGCGCGCGCCATGCTCTCCCCAGTGGTTGCGTAAATGTGCACTGAACCGTCGTCCTCGATGTTAATTTCGGCGCCGGTTTCCGCGACGATTCCCTTAATGGTTTTGCCACCGGGTCCAATCAGGGCGCCGATCTTCTCCGGATTAATCTTGATGGTCTCGATCCGCGGGGCGTATTTCGACAACTCCGTGCGCGGTTTATCCATGGTGGCGCGCATGATCTCAAGGATCTTCGTACGCGCTTCTTTGGCGCGTTGAATCGCTTCGGCCATGATATTGAGACCAATACCGGGAAGCTTCAGATCAAGCTGAAAACCGGTCACGCCTGTGTCGGTTCCGCAAAGCTTGAAATCCATATCGCCGTAATGATCTTCGGAGCCAATGATGTCGGTGAGTAATTCGTAACGCTTCCATTGCCCGTCTTCGCCAGTCTCGGTTACGAGGCCGACTGAGATTCCGGCAACCATGCCTTTCACCGGCACACCTGCATCCATCAGTGCGAGCATCCCGCCGCACACGCTGGCCATTGAAGTCGAGCCGTTGGATTCCATGATCTCGCTGGAAATGCGAATGGCGTAACGAAATTCGTTTTCGCTGGGCACGACCGGCTCCAGCGAGCGCTCCGCCAGAGCGCCGTGGCCAATCTCCCGCCGCCCTGGTCCGCCTGTCCGCCCTGTTTCACCGACGCTAAATGGCGGAAAATTGTAATGCAGAATGAAACGCTTCGATTGTTCTCCGCCGCCGTACGCATCGATCATTTGTGCTTCTTCAATGGGAGCCAGCGTGGCGAGCGCGAGTGCCTGAGTTTCTCCACGTTGAAAAATCGCCGAACCGTGTGCTCGCGGCAGGACACTCACTTCGCAGCTGATCTGTCGCAAGTCGGTGTAACCACGCCCATCGACGCGCCTTTGTTTTTCGAGAATGCTGGCCCGGAAGGTTTTCTTTTCCACGGACTCGAATGCCTGATTGATGGCAAACGAGTTTGTCTCGGGAAATTTTTCGAGGATCGCACTCTTAACTTCGTCACGCAGAACGTCGATCGCTTTTGCACGCGCGCTCTTGCCCTCGGTATGGAGCGCTTGTTCGATTCGATCGCCAACAACCTGGCGAACGATATCCACGAGTTCCTGCTTCACCGGAAGCAACTGAGCGTCGCGCTTTGCTTTAGCCACTCGCGATGCCAACTCCTTTTGCGCCCGGATCATCTCGCGTGCGTGCGTATGCGCAAATTCGAGGGCTTTTGTGAATTCGGCTTCGGGCATTTCGTTTGCCGAGCCTTCGATCATGATCACATCGTTTTCGTTGCCGACATAAACGAGGTCGAGGTCGCTTTGGGCACGTTCGTCGTGTGTTGGATTGGCAACGAACTCACCATTAACCCGACCTACGCGCACAGCGCCAATCGGACCTGCAAATGGGATATCTGAAACGCTCAGTGCGGCGGATGCGCCATTGATTGCTAGCATGTCGGGATCGTTCTGCCCATCGGCGCTAAGCAGGATCGAAATGATTTGTGTGTCGTAAAAATATCCCTTCGGAAAGAGCGGCCGCAACGGCCGATCGATCATTCGCGAGGTGAGTGTTTCCTTTTCGGTAGGACGGCCTTCGCGCTTAAAATAGCCGCCCGGGAATTTTCCGGCGGCAGCCGCTTTCTCGCGGTAATCGACTGTTAGCGGGAAGAAGTCCTGACCTTCTTTGATTGCTAAGGCCGAAACCGCGCAGACAAGCACGGTGGTGTCGGCGCACGTAACGATGACTGCGCCATCGGCGAGTCTGGCGATTTTGCCGGTTTCGATAAATATCTCATTGCCGCCGATTTTGGCGGTGACCTTTTGTTGCATAGTATTTTCCTGGATTGGCGGTTCCAGGCGGTCACCCCGACTGTAGGTTTTAAACCCGCTATCCGGCAACTGCCGGACCCGAAACTAAAACCTAAAATCCAAGGTGATTGCTACGCCTGGACTGCTGGTTATCTCTTTAGTTGTGGCTTCGAGTAGTTCAAACGTCCGGATCCGGACTACCGAATGATCCTCCGGTTATTTCCGAAGGTTTAGCTTCTCGATCAAATGCTTGTAACGATCAGCCTTCGTTTTGCTCAAATAATCGAGCAGACTCCGCCGTTGCGCGACCATCTTGAGGAGGCCCCGCCGCGACGAATGATCTTTCCGGTTAATCTTAAGGTGCTCAGTCAAATGCTCGATCCGGCGGGTAAGAAGTGCGACTTGCACATCCGCGCTGCCAGTATCTTTTTCATGCAACTGGAACTCCTTGAGATCCGACGTTTGGGTGCTTTCAGCCATAACGAAGCGCCTATTGTAGCCGAGGAATCGATTTTCGCAACCGGACAACCCTTCGTTCGCTCCTAAGCTGGACGGCTCTCCCGTTTGCCATCGTACCAAAGGCTAAGCTTCTCACGCGAGCGGACTCCTCGCGGACCGCGGAAGATTACGCCAAAGAATTTGCGCAGAAAATCCTTCGCCGGATACATGCGCAATTTACGGGCCGACGTAACAACCGGTTCCCGCAGCACTCTGAATCCGCCCAGCTTTTTCAGCTCGAGCGAAAAATAAACTTCTTCACCGGCAAAGTACTGCTCATCGAATCCGCCAATAACATCGAAATTGCGACGCGTGGTGAAAAGAAATGCTCCAGCCCCAAGGTTAAGGCCAAAATAAATCGACGAAAACCCGCGCAACAACAGGCGTCCCCAAAAGGGAACAAATCCGTCCATCGAAACTCGCGCGCCGCCTCCAGCGTAGCCATTTTCCAGAGCAGTGATGCCTCCCGTCACATGCAGTCGATTGATCCGCGTATCGGCGTCAACGAAGAACAAGTAATCGCCCTTGGCAGCGCTTACGCCTGCGTTCCGAGAGGCTGCGATTTGGCGGCGATTGATTGGAATTACCTTCGCGCCAGCATCCGACGCGATTTTGGACGTCGCGTCCGTGGAGGCATCATCAACGACGATGATCTCGTACGGCTGCGAAGCGCCAGAGGCGGCCTCCCGAATCGCAGCCAAGGTATCCGAAAGTTCGTGCTCTTCGTTGTACGCGGGAACAATAAATGAGATCATCGGTTCTGTACGGTAGCGCATGCGTCTCGCTTGCGCTTCTCTTCTCGCAAGCCGCCGCTTTGGCCTAGTCTATTTGGTCCTGGCATACAGCAGAGAATCGAGAAGCTTCCCGTCTTTAAGGACGTGTTCTTGAGGCGTCCTTCAAGACTGAAGCCGGCTTTTTCCAGCACACGCGTGGATGCCGGATTGCTTGAAAATACCTCCGCAGAAATTCGCCGGAGCGGAAAATTGTCGAAACAGAAATCAGTGACCGCAGTCACCGGTTCAGTCATGATACCGTGTCCCCAGAACTGCTCGCCTAACCAGTAACCCACTGTAGCTGTATACCGATGCACGTCCTGACCGGGGCGAACACCGATCGCGCCGCCGGCCGCGCCGTCAATCTCGATGCAAAATTTCATTTCTGGCTGTTCGCTCATCGCTCGCTGCAGGAATTCGTGCGCGTCCTGGACCGTGTATGGATGGGGGAAAAGATCGCGTACTGTCAGCCAGATTTTGCGATTGTCGGCGTGTCTGGCTATTGATTCGGCATCCTCCAGTCGCCACGGGCGAATCATGCATTGTTCGAGCACGAGCTGCATCGAGGAGTCCCTACTTGAACTTGATACCCGCTTTCTGCACCTCACGATAAGGCAACAGCCACACGAGGGATTCATCGTGAAGGTCGACTACTTGAATCCGATTTCCCCATGGGTCGCGAAAGTCACAGCGAAACGGTGGCTCTAATTGGAGTTTGTACTTGCCGGTAAGTTTCTTTTTCACTTCCTCGAGCTGCGTTTCATCGCGGACCATGATCCCGAAATGCCGCATGTTTGCTCGCTGAACCTTGTCCACTTCGAAAATCGCGAGGAACTGGTGATCACCCAGTTTGAAGAACGCGTCGCCCTCGCCGCCACTCATTTGTTCGAGATTGAACACATCCTTGTAAAAGGCTACTGCCTTCTCAACATCATCGACTTCGATCGCCACATGATTGCATCCATAAACTTGCACGCTCATGTGTCAGCCTACCTCAAAAAACACACCACGCGTCTCGTGTTTTTCGTCGTCACAGTACGCTCTTCGCATTTCGAGGTGGACTGCACCTAAAGTTGTCATTCTGAGCGAAGCGAAGAGAAACGACTGCCTTCGGCTGCGCCCAACATTGGTCACCAATCGCTAATCAACATCCTTAAGGCCGCGGTGCTGGGGTAAGCCTGGATCGCGGAACCGGTGTAGATCTCGGTGTTGTTGTTGCAGTAGGTGTTGGCGTCGGTGTTGGCAATGGCCCGCAGTATCTGCCGCCGGTGTTAAAATAGGTCGGATTGATGCCGGCAGCCCCGCCCCAGACGATCATTTCGCTGCCGGTCCAGACTGCCGTAGGAACGTATCGAGCAGTGGGCGCGTTGGTGGTGCTGGTGGCTGTCCAACTTTCCGCGCCTGGCTTGTATTTGCCGCCGGTATTGAAAATATTGGGGGGATTCCATCCGCCCCAGACGATCATTTCATTGCCGGTCCACACCGCTGAGTGCTGGAATCGACCGGTGGGGACGTTGGTCACGCTGGTGGCTGTCCAACTGTCCGTCCCGGGATCGTAAATCCCCCCGGTATGAAGGAAATCATGGTCATCCCATCCACCCCATATGATGATCTCGCGGCCGGTCCAGACTGACGACGGAAAGCCTCGACCGGACGGCGCGCCGTTTCCGTTGATGGCTGTCCAACTGTCGGTGCCAGGATCATACCTCGCGCCGGTGTGCAAGGCTGTGGGACCGATAAATCCACCCCAGATCACCATCTCGGTACCAGTCCAGACCGCTGCATGCTCATACCGACCTGTGGGAGCGTTGCCGATACTCGTAGCTGTCCAACTATCCATGCTTGGATTGTATCGCG
The DNA here is from genome assembly GCA_025935755.1 of Chthoniobacterales bacterium. Taxonomy (GTDB): domain Bacteria; phylum Verrucomicrobiota; class Verrucomicrobiia; order Chthoniobacterales; family UBA10450; genus Udaeobacter. The sequence goes on from JAICUQ010000135.1 coordinate 5,284, forward strand.
CGCCCGTGTTCAAATACGCCCCGTCGTATCCTCCCCAGACGATCATCTCGCTGCCGGCCCACACTACCGAACAATCCTGTCGGCCAACCGGCGCATTGGTGGTGCTGGTGGCTGTCCAACTGTCAGTGCCGGGATTGTACCTCCCGCCGGTGTTCAAATTGCTGCTGCCATTGAATCCACCCCAGACGAGCATTTCACTGCCAGTCCACAGTGCGGTGTGGCCACCCCGGGCATCCGGCGCGTTGGTGGTGCTGGTGGCTGTCCAACTGTCGGTGCTGGGATTGTACCTCCCGCCGGTGTTCAAATAGATGGGGCCGCTGGCACCTCCGCCCCAGACGATCATTTCACTGCCGGTCCAAATTGCCGAGTGGCCCGCCCGCGCACTCGGCGCGTTGGTGAGGCCTGTTGGAGCCCAGACGTCTTCCATGCAACCGCCTAGACTGGCTACTACCGGAAGGGTGTAGTTTAGCCTTCTCGCCTCCGCGATTGTGCGCACTTTCGTCTTCGCATTAGCGAGCCACGACTGCTGTGACCCAGTATCAAATCTATCGGGCGCGTCCGACTTGGTGATTAAACCTTCCACCACGATTGGCCTCGCCAGACACTCAGCTATAACAAAGGGATCGTTCCCGAGCGCTTCGAAAAGTTCGCGCAGTACGCCAGGCTGTTTGGTGTTAGCCGCCATGCGATCCAACTCAGCTTGCAACTGGTGAGCGGTGATCGGGCGATGCCAGTGATCGTCGAGTGTTTGCGACTTGCGCAGGTAATCGGCGACTTTCTTTTCGACCTGTGCCCAAGACATGACCGAATCCAGCGGAGGTTTTGGATTCACACCCTCCTTTGGCCAAATGCGGTGACGCCAGTAAACGTCCTCAATGGCCCGTTGATAAGCCACGCGTTCAGCGAATGACAGAGTTCTCTCAGAATCTTTTGAGCTTGTCTGAGGACTGAAGAAATCAATCTGCGTCGCGCCTAACACGAAACAGCCAACTAGTGTGCAAAGAAGAACTGCTATCGATGTTCGCGGACTAAAAAACCCGCCTTCGTCAAGACGACAGCAGGCAGGAGCAGATTGAGCATCGCGTTTTGTTTTCATGGAATAACTTTTCCAAAACGTCCTGTAGGGTCCGACCTTACAAGATTTTGATGCGCCATGTCACGCCTAAGTTGCTCCTCGTACCTGCTGGAGGTCCTCGACGTTGAAAAGGTCCGACGTTTCTTTTTTTAATCGCGAACTGTTTGTATCCCTTGACGCGCGATCCGGTCGATTAACTGGGGATATGACAGCCCCGCTTTTTCGGCTGCCATCGCGAAGTCTTCATCGTCAGCAAGAATGGGATTGGGGTTCGCCTCGATGAAATAAAGTTTGTTCTCGGATGTCAGGCGTAGATCGATTCGCGCATAACCGTCGATTGTGAGCAATCGGTAAATCTCTTTACATTTTTCCTGGATATTTTTGACGAGCGTCGGATCGAGATCTTCGGCGAAGTGATTCTCCAAGCCCCAGCGTTTGCGATATTCTTCGTCCCATTTTGCTTTGTAGGTAGCCATCTTCGGTTCATCAGGCGGCACTTCACGGAAGACCATTTCACGAATCGGAAATACCGTTAACCGCACATTGCCCATCAAACTCACGTAAAGCTCCCGGCCGTCGATGTATTCCTCGGCGATTGCGTCGCTGTTGTACTTCTCGTGAATGAAGGTTACGCGTTCGCGAAACTGCTCGTCATTTCCAACGAATGACGCGCGGGAAATTCCATAAGACGCTTCTTCTTTCACCGGTTTGATCACAAGCGGAAATTTTGCCTGTTTCGGGCTCGCAATCCGCTGCCCACGGGGGATAACCACGAAGTTCGGCACGTGAATGCCGTGATAGTGCAGAATTTTTTTGGAAATGCCTTTGTGTTTGCAAAGTGTTAGCCCTGTTGAACCGCAGCCGGTGAATGGCAGGCCTTGCATCTCGAAAAATGAGACAATGTTCTGGTCGAATTCAGATTTGTTCCGGAATTGTTCGACCAGATTGAAAAGTACGTCAGGCGCGAACGTCTCGAGTTTTTGCCGCAGAAGATCGACGTCGTCATAGATGGCAAGATGCTCGGCTGTGTGCCCCAACGTGCCGAGCGCCTTCATGACGTCTGCCTCGGTCTTCCACTCTTTCGTTTTCAGTTCGTCACTGAAATCCTGGTCAACAGTCGTCGGACTTGTGCCATCGAATAGAACCAGGACTTTGAGTTTCTTTTTCATGTTAGGTCATTGGAGCGAAGCGGAGTCGAGCAACCCCGTGCCAGTATCTCAAGGTTTTGCAACGGGATGTTTGAAGGCCAGGCCTCGTGCTTCGTATTTCGTTGCAGCGACTGCGCTCGACATGACAGGAACCGGCGGTCATTTCGTGCGCTTAAACTTGCCCGTGAAAAGATAATTCATCACCAGTGTCGTGATGAAAGCGGTGACACGAAAATCCTGCTGCGGATCGTCATTGAGCACGTGCAATCCAAGTTCATCACATCGGTAGGTAAGCCTCGTGAGCAATTGGTTCACAGGAAATTTTTTTTCGTTTGTCCACTGGCAAATCGCATTCAGTAACCGCCTCCTTCGTCGCCGCAAATAGGCGCTTGCGGTGATGCCAGCTGGTGCGGCAAAAAGCTGTCGTAGGTCGGCATCGTAAAAATCAGGATAGTTCTCTTCGTTAAGCTTGCGTTTCCGCGCGTAATACGTCTTGAGTTTTACGTTGAGACAATCGTAATCGGCGACACGATATTCCGGCGTGTGCACCGCCGGCACGCCAGCCAATGAACGCATCAGCTCGTCAACGTATTCCATTTTTCGAAGCGCAGGCCAGCCAGCGTAATTATTGCGCCAATCGAACCCCGGCGTGAGCCACACCGCAAAGGTCTCGGCGAAATCTTCGTCCGGATGACTCTGCGCATACCAATCCTCGAGATGAACGACGTAACTGCGGCTAAATGGACGTGGCCGGTAAGTGTCCGGCGTTTCCTCGAGCGAAGTTTGCCCGAAACATTGTTTCCATTTTTTACGGCGCGTCATTTGATAGGCGTACATGTAAGCGTGTCCCGCTTCATGTCGCATCAGCTTCATGAACCACTCCGGCGTGCCGCCTTCTACTTCGAGCATCATCGTGCGCTCAAGCGCGCGCAGCCGGTCATTAACCAAAAAGAACGGAATAAAGATCGCAGGAATACCCACCGGGACGAACCATTCATCGCCGACGTGGCACGGTGGATGAAACATCAGGTCTTTTGCCGAAAGTTCATCGTACAATTGTCGAATCAGCGGTTCCAACGCGGTACCTTGGAGCTGTAACTCTAGTGACGAAATGCGGCGCTCGAGAAGTTCCGCATCACTTAGCGATGCCCAGTCGGCGGCTTCCATTTGGCGCATAGTATCATCGGCCTCAATACGATGACAGCGCTTGATAAACACGTGCCGCGGCTCAATTTTCTTCGGCCTTATGAAACCGAAGGACAAGCTCTTGCCAATTCTGGTTTCTTCGGCGGTCGTATTTGCAGTGCACGGCAGGCTGGCTGCCAAAGAGCCGCTTTATGAGGGGCTCGGCACGTACTCACGTAAAGTCACGACCAAGTCGACAGAAGCGCAGCGATACTTTGATCAGGGCCTCGCATTCCTTCACGGATTCAATCATCGCGCGGCGATCCGCGCGTTTCAGCAAGCATCGGAACTCGATCCGGAATGCGCGATGGCGCACTGGGGCACAGCGCTCGCCTGCGGACCACACATCAATGCCATGGGCGTTCCGCAAACGGCAGCCGACCTTGCGTGGAAGGAACTCGCGCTCGCGCAAAAGAATTCCGGGAAAGCCAACCCGATTGAACAGGCGCTGATCCGGGCCCTCGCTAAACGTTACGCTAATCCGCAGCCGGAAGATCGCACTGCGCTTGATAGTGCTTATGCGGATGCCATGCGCGAGGTGTGGAAAAAATATCCTGACGATCCAGACGTCGGCGCCTTTTTTGCCGAAGCGATGATGAACTTGCGTCCGTGGGATCAATGGACACCGGACGGCAAACCGCAACCTGGTACGGACGAAATCATTGCTACTCTGGACAGAGTGCTGGAACTCAATCCGGGCCATCCACTCGCAAATCATCTTTACATTCACGCGGTGGAAGCATCGCCGCATCCTGAGCGTGCGATCGCTGCTGCAGACAGGCTGCGCAGTTTGCAGCCCGGTCTGGCCCATAACGTGCATATGCCGTCGCATATCGATATTCGCACCGGTCAGTGGTTGAAGGCTGTTGATACGAATGCAAACGCAGTGGATGCGGACGAGCGCTACCGCAAGGTCTTCGGACCCACCAAAGGTTTTCTAAACGTCTATATCGCCCATAACCGCCACATGCTCGCTTATGCGGCAATGATGACGGGGCAGCGGGACCTGGCGATGGAGCATATCCGGGCGCTCGTCGCGGAGATGCCGCCCGAATTCTTAGACGAAAACCCATTGCAAGCAGAAGGGAACGTCGCGATGCCGCTGGAAGTCATGGTCCGCTTTGGCCTATGGGATCAAATCCTCTCCGAGCCGGAGAAGTATACCGAGAAGATGTGGTTCACACG
>JAICUQ010000260.1 GCA_025935755.1 Chthoniobacterales bacterium
AACTACGCGGCGCTTTGCAACGACATCGTGCATCTTTACGTCTGCGAACTCCAGTTGCTCAATCGGCCTAACGAGTGCTTGCTCCTCCTCCTGCGAGATCAACTCAGGTTTGTAAACAAAGCCCTCCGGCAATTCAGGCTCGCTCTTGAATAACTGGATCTGAGACACCCGTTACTCTCGCCCAGAACCGGTCGGAGCACTCGAGAAAAGCACAGTAACACAGCCATCCTGCCTGCCGATAGCGCACCGAACCGCCCCGGAAACTTCGCGCGCAACGTTTCAGCTCACGGCACGAGAAAGATTTTCCCCGTGTACGGATCTTTCACTGCCGACCCCGTCCCAAAGGCGCTGACGTCGATGTAACTTCCGTCGGGCACATAAGGACTTGTCACCATTCCTTTGTGACCAGGCACCGGGATTCCGTAGGGCAAATCGCCTTTCGCTTTCTCCACCGGAGCAGCTGAAGCCCGCATCACGGTAATCGGAGGAGGCATCTTTTCTTCTTGAACAACATTTGTCGGCTGCTCGAGCGGAGTCGGCGAGGCCTCGGCGGGATTGATGTTTCGTGAACTCGGATGTCGTGACACGCGCTTCGTTTTTTTCTCAACTGGATTAGGAGTGGGTCGCGGCTGGAAAGCTTTGGAAACAGACTGGCCAACTTTTTTGAAGAAATCTCCAACCGGATCGGCATTCACGCATTGACCGCTTGCCAAAAACAGCGCCGCCACTGGTACCAAAATCCAGCGGGAACCGATAAACATTCTGATTGTGATGGCGTTCAATGTGCGGACGGAATTTTCCGCAACAACCGGGCCTTATGTGAAGCAAAAAATCGCTCCGCGCGGAGATTTTTGCGTGTTTATCAAAATGAGTAATGCAACCGGAGCAACTGCGGCGGATCGCCCGGCAACACGACCAATATCTCGGAATAATCATCTTCGGGGATATTGACCGGCGTTGTGATTCCAAGCGCCTTGAGCAGGTCGGGGATGGTGTTGCCATGGCCAACGACCAGCGCGTTGCCCCCCTTCAAAGCGCGCAACTTCTCAACAAGCGCGCCAACATCTTTTCCCGACACCACTGTAGGGCTGACGTGTGCCGCTTTCGCTGCCGGCGCCGCCGTTTCCTGTGTGCGTTTGAATTCAGTGACGAACACGGACGTGATCTCCGAATCTTTCAGAATACGCGCTAATGCCTCCGCGCGTTTTTGTCCCTGCTCAGATAAATCGGGATCGTTCCCGCCAGTGGTAGCTTTCTCTGCGTGACGGACAATGAAAATCACCGGCGCAGCGTCGGCGGCTAACGTCCCGAGCACGCAAACGATCGAAAGGATGAACGCCAGAGCTTTCATTCTTGAAATTTGGATCACGATTGGTCGCCGCCTTCCGGTTAGATGATCTCATATTCTACAGATCGCCCCAAATTGCCAGTTCGCACTGGAGTCCCGTGTCAGTCGTGACAAATTCCATCAAGTAACCGCGACGCCCTCGTCGCGTTCCATCCAAAACCAATGCGGCGAGGGCGCCGCATCTACCAATATCGTGAACACACCTTCACCAACACCTGATGCAATTTTGCAAACCGCGTTCGGATTTTGGAATTCCAAAGTCCTGCTGACCGCAGTCAGTTTCGGCCTTTTCACCGTGCTGGGAAAGTCCCGCCTCACACGGGGAGAGATCGGCGAAAAACTTGCACTGCATCCTCGCGGGGTTGCGGACTTCCTCGATGCGCTCGTGGCTATGAAATTTCTTGAGCGCGAGGGCGACGGCGCCGATGCGAAATATTTCAACACGCCTGCCACCGCTCTCTATCTCGACCGCGCCAGCCCGCGTTACATCGGCGGGATCCCTGAGATGCTCAATGCGCGGCTATTCGGGTATTGGAACGATTTGCCGGAAGCATTGCGCACTGGAAAACCGCAAAACGAAACGAAACACGGAGGCAAAAACATTTTCGATGAATTGTACGCCGAACCTGAGAAACTCGAGTGCTTCCTCGATGGGATGACCGGTCTTTCGCGCATCAATTTCGAAGCGCTTGCCGAGAAGTTCGATTTCTCGCAATATCACACCCTCTGCGACGTTGGCGGTGCAACTGGATTGCTTTCTATCGAAGTGGCCAAAAAACATCCCGATATCCAGTGCATCAGTTTTGACCTGCCGCCGGTCGAACCGGTAGCGAAAAAACACATCGCCGCAGCCGGCTTGACCGATCGGATTCGCACCGCGAAAGGCGATTTCTTCCAGGATCCGCTGCCGAAAGCGGACATCATCACGATGGGAATGATCCTGCACGACTGGAACCTGGAGAAAAAGATGAAGCTGATTCGCGCGGCGTATGACGCGCTCCCATCGGGCGGCGCATTCATTGCAGTCGAAGCACTGATCGACGACGCACGCCGTGAGAATGTCTTTGGCCTGCTCATGTCGTTAAACATGTTGATCGAATTCGGCGACGCGTTCGATTATTCAGCCGCCGATTTCGAAAAATGGTGTCGGGAAGTCGGCTTCAAACGCTTCGAAGTGATCCATCTTGCCGGCCCATCAAGCGCCGCGGTCGCTTACAAGTAGGTAG
>JAICUQ010000057.1 GCA_025935755.1 Chthoniobacterales bacterium
GAACGTGCCACGCGAGGATCGCACCGAACACCATACTGCCGCCGATGAGCAACGCGCGCCGCCGATCGCCACGTCGCCAAACCGTAATCGTCGCGTCGACGGCAAAGATGAGCAGCAAGATGAGACTGATCTGACTGAGCACACCCCACGGATTGGGAAGGCCGACAGGCAGCGAAAGGACATTGCCACCCCACGCAAAGTGGTGGATACCTGTGATCCGGTTGAAGTTGATGCTCACAGGGAAACGGAAATTGAGAATCAACACCAACGTTCGCAGAATGTAGATGCTCCGAGCCAGCCAGGATCGTCCGGCGTGCAGATACAATCGGACAAAAGCGACAAAGGAGAGTGTAAGGATCCAGACCGGCAGATGGATCCAGCGCATCAGCACTTGATATTGCTCCACCGTCGTCGCGTTCAGCATGCATAATTCAAATCCGGAGATGACGCCTGCCGCGACGGCGCTACAGGAAAACGCCAAATATGCCAGGTTTGTGCGTTGTTTGAACCAGACCGCGCCGTAGAACGCCGCGAGCGTCAGACACGCTCCAGCATTCATCGACCAAATGACTGTAATCCAATTCATTGTACAGACCGCAACTGTTTGTGTTCATCTTTTAGTTCGGCTTTTGGAGGTCGAAGTTTCAAAAAAACTTCAGATGCACCCGTCAGATCACCTAAGATCCCGCGCGATTCGGACCTGCGCCAGCTTGCGTGAGAAGCGATGAAATGAGATGCTCGGCTTCGGTGAAACCGGAAACCCCCATTAACGGCTTCGGCCAGGCGCGCTTCATGACCACACGATGGAGCATCGTTTCGTCCTGTTCGGATTCCGCGAATGACGAAGACAAGGCGCAGGCGGCACTGGCCGAACTTTGCAAGATTTACTGGAGACCGGTTTTCGCTTTCATCTGTCGCCAGGGCCATTCCGTTCCTGACGCTCAGGATTTGACCCAGGAGTTCTTCGCGAAGGTGCTCAAAGGACGTCTGCTTCAATCGGCTGACCGGAACAGAGGAAGATTCCGTTCACTTCTGCTTACCGCGCTGCAACGGTTCTTGCACGACCAGGTCGACAAACATCAGGCACGGAAGCGCGGTGGCGATTTACGTTTTGTTTCCTGGGACGACTGGATGACCGAAGCGCCGTCCCACCTGTCGATCGCGGAAAACGAATCTGACAACTGGTCGCCGGAAAGGATTTTCGATGTGCGGTGGGCTGCAACAGTCGTGGAACGCGCGTTGAGACGATTGGGTGACGAGTGTGAAAAGCACGGTCGACGACGTGTGTTCGATGTTCTCAGCAACTGCCTCGCTGCGGACCGGCAGGACGTATCGTACGCAACCTTTGCGAGGATACTCGGCATTCAGGAGCCAGCAGTGAAGAACCTGGTCCACCGGTTGCGTGAGCGTTACCGCGCTCTGCTCCGCGAAGAAGTTGCTGAGACGGTGCGCGGCGAGAGCGAGATCGATGACGAGTTGCGCTACCTCTGTGCCGCATTGAGCGCTGCCGAGTAATCCGGGAACCACGCCGCGAACGGCGCGGTCTTTGGCCGGTGATGCGATCGAAATTTCCTGTGCCACAGGCTTTTCTTTAACGAGACAAGTGAAATCACTCGACGCTGCAGGAGATAACCGCCGGGAAGCGCTCGATTCCAGTCTGTTGACTTTGAAATGAGTCGTCCTCCCGGAACGTAAAATCCGCTACAAATTATTTACGGAAATTTCTGAATTCGCGTTGGCAACAGTTGAACCTCGATTTATGCTCATAGCCCCTCATGAGTTTGCCCGCCGGTTCTGTCTCTTTGCGTGTCGAAAATGAATCGGGCTTTTGTCCAGCATGCGGGTCCGCGTCGCGTGTGGGACGCGGCTTATGTTTGAAGTGTCTTCTCGCCGCGGGCATCAACGGCAACACCAACGGTAACGGTAACGGTAGCGGCGCGCATTCGGCGATGGAGCCAAGGCTGGATGAGTTGCTGGGCGATATCCCTGGCCATGATGGAGACTGGCTTCTGGGGAACTATCAGATCCTCGAAGAAATTGGCCGCGGCGGCATGGGCGTAATCTATCGCGCGAGACAACGCCATTCGCGCCGGATCGTGGCGCTCAAACGCATTTCGTCTTATCACGCCGATTCGCAGGACACGTTGATGCGTTTTCGGCGCGAAGCTCAGGCTGCCGCAAACCTGGATCATCCCAATATCCTGCCGATCTATGAAGTGAGCGAGAGCCACGAAGGACTGCCGTTTTTTAGCATGAAATTTGCCGGCGGCGGCAGTCTGCTCGAAACAGCTTCAACTTTGCGCAGTGAGCCGCGCCGCGCTGTTGCAATAATGGCGAAGGTAGCACGCGCAGTGCAACACGCGCATGATCACGGAATCCTTCATCGCGATCTGAAACCGGGAAACATTTTGTTGGACGGTAGCGGCGAACCGTTGGTCAGCGATTTCGGATTGGCAAAATGGCTCGAACCGACTGGTCACTTAACGCGGACACCGACGGTTTTTGGCACCCCGGGGTACATTGCCCCCGAGCAAGTCAACGGAGCAGCGGGAGAGCTTACTCCTACGGCTGACGTGTACAGTTTGGGTGCGGTTCTTTTTGATCTTTTAACAGGCCGGCCGCCGTTCATGGCCGAACACGCGCTAAAGACCATTCAGCAGGCGACCGAAAAGCCTGCTCCCAAATTGCGCACCATGATGCCAGGGCTGGATCGCGATTTGGAAAGGATCTGCGCGAAGTGCCTGGAACGCGATCCGCGGGCCCGCTACCGCTCGGCAGGTGAATTGGCCGACGACCTTGAACGCTGGCTGCATGGTCGTTCAATTTTAGCGCGACCAGTTTCACCGCCAGTGCATCTCTGGCGATGGATTCAGCGTAACCCGCTTGTAGCACAAATGGCTGCGCTTTTGTTGATGATGGCAACTGTAGTGGGCGTGTTGATCTTCAGGGCCCAACCGGGGAATCACACGACAAGGAGCGGCATCGCCGTTTTGCCGTTTGAAACTTTGAGTGCCGACAAGGATACCGTGTTTTTCGCCAAAGCGATTTATGACGGCGTTCTAACCAAACTGTCGGGACTCGCGAATCTAAAGGTCATCAACCACAACAGCGTTGCCACCTATCGCGGAGACGGTGATCCGCAGAAAGTCGGCCGCGACTTGAACGTCGCTTACGTGCTGAAAGGAAACGCACAAAATAAAGCCGGCATTACTCACGTGACTGCCGAACTGATCGATACGCGCAGAAACGCTCGTGTGTGGGGCGAGCAATACGACCGGAACACGTCCGATATCTTTACACTTCAGAGCGAAATCGCGCAGAAAGTCACAGACAAGCTCGGGGCCGCAGTTTCTCCCGCCGCCAAAACTGCTCTTCAAAAAGCGCCAACTTCGGATCCGGTTTCGTACGAGGCGTACTTGCGAGCCAAGGATTTGTTATATGACATTTCATTGAGTACGCAACAAAAGGAAGATCTGTTCAAGGCGGTACAATTGCTTGACCAGGCCCTCACGCGCGATCCCGCTTTCTTCGATGCCTACTGCCAGTTAGCCGGCGCGCACGACCGGATATATTTCCTCGGTTTCGATCACACCGATTCGCGTCTGAATTTGGCGCAAACGGCGATTGAATCTTTGCAGCGCCTCCGTCCCGACTCCGGAGAGGCGCATTTGGCTCTCGCTCAGCATTATTATTATGCGTACCGCGATTACGAGAGAGCCAGACAAGAGTTAGTCCTTGCTCGACTCACCTTGGCAAACGAATCGCGCATTCCGCTTCTGGCGGGTTACATTGATCGCCGGCAAGGCCGGTGGGAGAAATCGCTCGAGGAAATCACACAAGCCTTGGAGCTGAATCCGCGTGATTTTTCCGTGCTCCAGCAAATCGCTCTCACGTATGAGGCTCTGGGTCGGTACAAAGAGATGGCTGCCACTCTTGATCGTGTACTGGCGATATCGCCAAAAGACGTCCCCAGCCGCGTGCGACGTGCATTGGTGGATCTGGAGCAGCAGGCGGATCCAAAGGCCTTCCACAACGCAATTGACGGGATATTGAGCGAAGACCCGGAGACGTCGCTATGCTTCGTCAACCCATGGCTTTTTCTGATGCTGCGTGCACCGGACCCAGGATCGGAGCGTGCATTATTCAACATGACCGAGTGCGGATGCTTCGATGAAAATATTCCATTCCCGAGTGGCTGGTGCGAGGGTCAACTTGCCAAGTTCCGCGGCGATGATTCGGCAGCTCAAGCGGCGTTCAACAGTGCGCGAAATGACCTTCGCCAAACAGTACAGAAGCAGCCCGATTATGCAGCCGCACTTTGCGCGCTTGGCGTCATTGACGCTGTACTTGGAAACAAAGAAGACGCGATCCGGGAAGGCGAACGCGCCGTGGAGTTGACGCCGGTTAGCAAAAACGCGATCGAAGGTGCAACGCTGGTGCGGTATCTCGCTGTGATTTATGCATGGGCCGGCGACAAGGATCGGGCTATCCGCAGATTGGCTGAAACCACGTACCTGCCGGGCAGCCACATCAGCTACGGATATTTGCGTCTCCATCCGCTTTGGGATCCGCTACGCGGCGATCCCCGTTTTGAAGGTATAGTCGCTTCACTCGCACCTAAGTAAGTCGGCGTTTGCCCAGCCTGGCCTGATAACTTCAGGATTATAGCACCAGAAAGGGGTGTGAGTTGCGATCTATCTAAGGCAACTCACTTAAGACGCGACATTCGTGATTTGTCCTTGACACCCAATGCAATTGCCAATAGACGCCATTTATGAAACACTTCCACCGCAATAAGACTGTACGGATACTTACGGCACTGCTGGTTGCCGTCAGCGTCATCCTCCTAAGCACCCTCGCGGCGCACACACCGGCTCAGGGCCAAAGCTCCTTAACGTTGAAGGGTATTCGAACGGATAACGCCGCCGTCTTCTACGCTGGCTCACGCCCGAGTTGCGCCTGGTTTGTGGAAGCCGTCTACGCCGACCATCGCCCAAGTTGCGCCTGGTTTGTAGAGGCGGTTCTGCCAACCGGTAACAGCGATGTCGCGACCGAGAATTTGAAATCAGTCGCAGCGACACTTTAAATCCCTGATTAGCGTACCAACGAGCGCGCCAGTCTCGAAGCCGGGACTGGCTGCCTTGCGTACCGAAGTAGTGGCCACAAATGCTTTTGAAGAGAATTCAGGCGGCATGGTTTGGCATACACTTTTTCTTAGTAATAGCAGTTTCTTTTGCCGGACTATTCTGGCTCATAGCAGAAAGATCAACGATTTTACCCTCGGCGTGGGATAATTACGCGCGCAAGGCCGAGCTGGTTGCGAGTTGGTGCCTGGGAAAGGAAGCCGGTGCGTCGAATCCTGTTAGGTTGACTATCGCAACATATCTGCATGCCGCCGGGATCCAGGCTGGTTACACATTTTTTGCACCTAACGTTCCAAATCCTCACCGCCTAACCCTGCAACTCTTTTATCAGGATGGACGGATAGAGTACGAGTCGCCGCGTGTGCATGGCAGAGCCGCTGCGTTACGACTAGACACCTTGTTGGATAGACTGGCGGAAGAACGTTATGAGCCCGTTCGCGAGGCCGTGGTTAAAAGGCTTGCCTTCTCTGTTTGGCGCGAGCACCCGGAGGTGAAAAAGATTCGAGCCACTTTCGGATCGGTGAATCCACCTGACATGAATGAGTTTGAACAAGGCAAAACGGAGATATTCCAGCCGATGTTCAGCTTCGATTTCAGCCTTCGTGATGAAGAGCAGCAGTAGCTGCTTTACCATCCTTAATACATGCATGTGGAACGCCAGGTAAGGCTCAATCCGCTGCACAAGGCCTGGAACTGTTTTCTCGCTTTCCTATTTCCACTCGAAAGTGACACGTGGCTTGCCGTGTTTCGGATCGGCGTTGGCTTGCAGGTTACTCTTTATGCACTCTTCTTACGAAGCGACTGGTATTATCTATTCGCCATCAGTGGCAAGGGTCTTGTTGGCCGCGAACTCGGTGAAGCGCTTACTACCTTTGAGAGCCCTTTCATTCCCAAACTTGCCTGGTTGATTACTGTTGGTCGCAGTTTCAAAATCAGCGAAGAAACAGTGCTCACACTCGCCTGGGTCGGCCTGCTGTGCGCCGGCTGCTTTTTGTTGTTAGGTTTACTGTCCCGGCCGGCAGCAATCGTCGCATGGTTTGTTCACCTGTGTGCTGCAGAAAGCGGAGGATTACTCGTCTATGGCGCCGACAACTTCATGACGACTGCGCTGTTCTACCTCATGTTATGTCCGCTTCCAGACCATTACTCGCTGGATCACTGGGTAGCAAAAACGAAATCGAAGGATCCCCACGCATTGGGCTTTTGGCGGCGAGTGTTACAGGTCCACCTGTGCTTTGTTTACTTCATAGGAGGGCTCGCAAAATTACTCGGGAGCGGATGGTGGGATGGATCCAACCTGTGGCGTTCGCTGATCCGGCCACCGTTCAACCTGATCTCGCCGGAGTTCTTGGTTCAATTCAAATATGTCCTGCCTTTTCTTGGCATTTCGATTTGCCTGCTCGAGATGACATACCCTGTCTTCATTTGGTTGCGAAGGACGCGGCGGGTTTGGCTTGTTTGTATTCTGGCGATGCATGCCGCCATAGGATTAATGATGGGGCTGTATCTCTTCGCGCTGGTGATGATCATTCTGAACCTGGCGGCGTTTGGCGTGCCGTGGCCAATTACAAGAGCAGAGGCACCCTCGGGACAGCACGAACAGTAAACAGGCGCATCAAAACTCCCATCGAGGCCAGACGTGACTCCTTGAAGTCTTGACAGGCGACGCCGTGTCGGCCCAAGATCGGCCACCTAAAGAACCGCCATATGAATTCCACCTCTGTTGCTCGAAATGTTTTGCTTTATGTGGCCGCGATGTTCATCACCAGTTGTGGCACGGCAACTTTCACGAAAACCGGAAGCGATGCCACCATCGAAAGCCTTCGCAGCTTTCAACTTGCATTCATTGACGAGTTTGCAGTGCGCGGGAAGAAATTCAACGCCGCCGCATTCAATGCAAAAGTGAACGAAGGCAACGCAAAATTTCAACAGGCCATCGCCGATGAGAAATTCACTGCGCGTCGTCCTGTGCTGGTGGACCTCAAAGCGCAATTCGATGCTGATGCTGCGCACTTAAAAAGCAAAGCCAGCCATGGTAAAATCACCCCGGCGCTCGCGGGCGAAATGAAAAAGGACGTTAACAAGATCTACGACCATGCCCTCGGGCGGTAAGAAAAAACATAAAAAGCCTTCGCACAAAAAGTCCAAGCTCGATGCCGCGCTGGATCAGGTCGGCGACGAATCGGCTGCGGCGGCCATCAACGAATTTCAGGATTTGCTGCGGGAGGCGAAGGGGGACACCAGCGAGTTGATACGTCAAAATGCAGAGGAGCTTGAACGGCGGCTTGTTCTTCTAAAAGAGCGAAAGATCGATAAAGAGGATTTCGACTACTTCGTTGAAAATCAAAGACGCGATTTGCGCGTTTACGTCGATGCCCAGCCTGCACAGGATCAGGAACGCGCTGAAAAACTGACGTTACACGTTCTGGAAATAGCGGTAACCAAGGTCCTGCCGATTCTGATCGCAATGATTTGACGCGGCATTTCGCACGAATTGCTTCAAGGCTCCCGCCAAATCGAGTGATTTTCAGCGCGAACGATTCATAAGCTCGCGCAACCGGTCATGCGGAAGCGCCTCCACACGGTGATTATCGCGGCCCGTCATGGAATGATTATCCACAAGTGCGTTGATAACCGCTTCTTCCGTCGCCTGGACCACACCTGCAAAGAGCGGATCCATGAGATCATTCGGAATGGTTTGCACGGTGTGCGTCACCTGATCCGGATTAGCCACGTTTGGA
The DNA here is from genome assembly GCA_025935755.1 of Chthoniobacterales bacterium. Lineage (GTDB taxonomy): Bacteria > Verrucomicrobiota > Verrucomicrobiia > Chthoniobacterales > UBA10450 > Udaeobacter. The sequence continues at coordinate 7,886 of JAICUQ010000057.1, forward strand.
TTCGCTGTTGAAAAAGCGATGAACAGATCCCCGGAACCGTTTCCGGAAACTGTTCCTGTTCGGGCGAGCCCAAGGGAGACGCGCCTGGCCAACCGTTTCAACTGGTTAGGCAATAAGGGCGCATCGGTTGCAACTACAGCGATGCATGAGCCGCTCTCTTGCTTGTAAACCTCGCCGGGAATGTCTTTGCCTACCGGAACACCGGCGATTACCAGCTGCGGACGCCGGCCGAAGTTCGCTTGCAAAAACACGCCTACGACAAAGGTTCGCGGTGGAACATCTCTCGGGCTGCGAATGGTAATCTCGCGCGAGGCCGTCCCATTTCCGCCTTTGAACTCGTAGCATATCATCCCGGTTCCACCGCCGACGCTCCCCTCCTCGATCGCGCCACTATGCGCGCTGTCCAGTGCATGAAACACATCGTCCGGTTTCACGTGAAAACCGTTGATGTCGTTTAGCCAGCCGTCCCATGTTTCCGCAACCACCGGCAAACTCCACCAGTATCCCGTCGTGTCCGGCGCACCGTGTTTGATTCTCCAGGCAATAACAGCGTCACGAGCGACACCGACGCTATGCGTGTTTGTAATTACAATCGGTCCTTCCAAAAAGCCGCTTTCATCTACCCACGCTGTGCCGGTCATCTCGCCGTTTCCATTCAGACTGAAATGGCCGGCGTAAACCGGGTCGTTGAGAGAATCGTGTCCACGCGGAATGATTGCGGTAACGCCGGTCCGCACTGGACCTTTGCCAACCTCCAGTTTTCCTTCGCCACTGACCAGAGTCGTGTAGCCCACCTCAACACCGGGCACATCCGTAATCGCATTCAGTTTCCCCGGTGCGCCATCGAACGGCACGCCAAGGTCGCGTGCGCGAACAACTTTAGCCTGAACGACCTGGTTTACTGGCGGGGGTGATTTAATCGGCTCACGCGCGGGAAGCTCGATTCCAAATAGAACGGCAGCAATCAAAAGGATCAGCGTACGTTTTTGCATCGGCAAACGTTCATCTAACCCAATCCGTCGAAATCGAAAAGCGTGGTTTGATCTAAATCAGACAGGCGTTAGACTCAACCTGTCATGCGCAGAGCCGGCTTAAGTGCTTTGTTGATTGTTTGTCTCGGCACGTTTCTGTGCCCCGAAATGGCCAAACCGAATGTAGTCACGGTTGCAAAAGCACCCGATTGCTGCCTTAAAATGTCAGGATGCAAAATGACGCCTGAGCAGACATCGCCGCATGATCGATGTGGCAGGGACAGATCTCAGCCGGGCAGTTGCTGCGCCGTTTCCTGCACCACACTGATCCTTTTCTGTCCGATCTCGGGCGGATTTCCCACGCCCACCTTCAACGGCGGCACATTTGCAATCGACGACGCAACCGCATTGGCACGACTCGAACGGCCGCCGACTCCTCCGCCGCGGAGTTGATTCTCTCGCGTTCCGGCTCGGCGCAAACGCGCACGCACTGCGTACGTGTTCACGCAGCCGAGGATTCACGAAATCTCAACAGGAGAGAATTATGAAATATCTGCTTTTGATTGCAGCAATAATGGCGCTGACGAGCTCGACGATGATCTCGTCCAGCGACGCAGACTGCTGCACTGGCGGCGCCTGCTGTCCAGGCGCGTGCTGCATGGCAATGACCCGATAATTTCGGGCATTCTGACAAAGGGTCCCGCTGGGAAACTGGCGGGACCTCTTTGTTTATTTGTTCGCTTCGCTCAGAATGACATTTTCGAGAACGCTTCTACATTCACGAGGTGAGTTACGAGGTTTTCGCCAGAAAATACCGCCCGCAGACGTTTGACGATTTGGTCGGACAAACCCACGTCTCGCGCACATTAAAAAATGCGGTGGCCCAGAACCGCCTCGCCCACGCATATCTTTTTGTTGGCCCCCGCGGGGTTGGCAAGACTTCGACGGCACGAATTCTGGCGAAATCGCTCAATTGCATTAAAGGGCCAACCATTACGCCATGCGGTGTGTGCGATAACTGCCGCGAGATCGCCGGCGGCAATAGCCTCGACGTGATTGAGATCGACGGTGCGAGCAACAACAGCGTCGAGGACGTCCGCCAGTTGCGCGAGAACGTTCGATACGCGCCCGCAAAAGGCCGTTACAAAATTTATTTGATCGACGAGGTGCACATGCTGTCGCCGGCCGCGTTCAACGCGCTTTTGAAGACGCTGGAAGAGCCGCCAGAACATGTGAAATTTATTTTTGCTACCACCGAGCCGCAGAAGGTTCTGGCCACGATACTTAGCCGTTGCCAACGATTCGACCTGCATCGCATCCCGGCGAATCTGATCGCGGAGCACCTGCAATTCATCGCGAAAAAGGAAAAGATCACGCTGGAACCGGCAGCCGCACACTCCATTGCGCGCGGCGCCGAAGGCGGACTCCGCGATGCAGAATCGATGCTTGATCAGCTCGTAGCCTTCTGCGGAGAAAAAATTACCCAAAGCGACGTACTTAATGTGTTCGGATTCACCAGCGAACAAACGGTAAGTGATTTAACGGGCCGAATGTTGCGCGGGGAAACCCCCGAAGCTATCGGGCTCCTCCACGAGCAATGCGAAGCGGGCAAGGATATGATGCGGCTGATGGGCGACCTGATCGCCTACCTGCGCGATCTGCTTGTGTTCAAGGCAAAACCCGATGCGCTGAACGAAGACGTTCACCCTGAGGTTCAAAAATCCCTCGCCGCACATACGGAGCTGATTTCCACCGATCGGTTGCTCGAACTGATCGATCAATTCGCTGTCGCAGAAGGTCGAATGAAATGGGCGCCTAACAAGAAGCTCCATTTCGAAGTTGCAATCATCAAAGCCATTCAGAGTCTCGGACAAGCGACGCTCGACGAAGTGATCGCAAAATTAGGCGAGCTTCGTGGAGACGGTAGCGCAAGCCCGCCGGCTTCCGCCCACGTGGCGGCCTCCAAGCCGGAAGCGCCGAGGATGCGACCCGGAGCAGCAGGCGCTGCCCCCAGACCGAAACCAACGCCACAAACTGTCGGCGTCGCCGCCCCTGGCTACAGCAAAACACACGTGGAAGACAAAGCCCGAATGGTCGATCCCGAACTCGATTCGGAGAAAATTTGGCATGCCGTTCTGGGGAAGATTCCGCCGCAGAAAGCGTTTGTACGGAACTCAGCTTCAGCGGCGCACGTTCTTGGAATCGACGGGCGCAATTTCAAACTGGGTTTCGCACCGGGCGACAAAGCCATGATGGATATTTTGGGCACACAAGCCAATCGAAAGTTTGTTGAGACTTTGCTCCATGAAATCACCGGAAACGACTGGGTTTTGAAACTGACTGTAAACGAAGAGCTCGTTCCAAAACATACGGCAGCCGCAGACGATTCGCCTAACAATTTCAAGAACGAACCATTGATCAAAGAAGCTATCGAATTGTTCAACGCGCGAGTAAGAACGTGATTTCAAGATGTATCCGGCTCATTCCGGGCGAAGTCGAGGAATCTCTGAATTCGATTTGGAAATCCAGAGATGTTTCGACTTCGCTTCGCTCCGCTCAACATGACAACCCTCTAATAGTATGAACCTAAACAAATTGATGAAGCAGGCGCAGAAAATGCAGGAGCAGATGGCGAAGACTCAAGCCGAACTCGAACAGAAAACCGTCGAAGTAAGCGCTGCCGGCGGAAAAGTGAAAGTGACGGCGAACGGTGCAGGCGACATCGTTGCGATCAAGATCGACAAGCAAGTCGTCGATCCGAACGACGTCGAATTTCTTGAAGAAATGGTCCTTAACGCGGTGAAGCAAGCGATCGAGCAAGGCAAGGCGGTCGCGCAATCTGAGATGACAAAGATCACCGGCGGCCTCGGCGGCTTGGGATTACCAGGCCTGTAATGCCGGACGAGCCTGGCACAATTTCAGGACGCCTGCGTCGTGCGCCGGACCATTTACGCCGGCGTTCCGTGAATGGCAACCATCACTCGATCTTGTCCGCGCCGAAGTGTGGCTGCAATTTTTCTGGAATACGGACCGAGCCATCCGGCTGCTGATAGCTCTCGATTAATGCCGCGAACAGTCTCGGTAACGCCACTCCTGAACCATTTAACGTGTGGCACAGACGGTTTTTCCCGTCGCGATCTTTGAACCGCAATTGCATCCGACGCGCCTGGAAATCTTCAAAGTTCGAGCAGCTCGACACTTCGAGAAAAGCCCCGCCGTCGCCGGACCCAGGTGACCAAACTTCAATGTCGTATGTTTTGGCAGAACCGAAACCCAAGTCGCCCGTGCAAAGCTCGACGACCCGGTAGTGCAATCCGAGTAATTGCAAAACCCGCTCTGCATTGGCAGTGAGCGATTCAAGTTCTTCGTACGATTTGTCGGGCGCGACGACTTTCACCAATTCGATTTTGTCGAATTGATGCACGCGAATGATGCCGCGAGTATCGCGTCCCGCGGCGCCTGCTTCACGCCGGAAGCAGGGCGTGTACGCCGTGAACTTTTCCGGAAGATCGCCAATGTTCAGAATTTCTTCGCGATGGAGGTTGGTTAACTGCACTTCTGCTGTAGGCGCGAGGAACAGCTGATTGTCCTCAAGCCCGTACATGTCTGACTCAAACTTTGGAAGCTGCGACGTGCCAATCATGCAGTCGCGTCGAACTACAAAGGGTGGACTAACTTGAAAATAGCCATGCTCGGTTGTGTGCAGATCGATCATGAAATTGATCAACGCGCGTTCGAGCTTCGCGCCTGCACCGGTAAAACAAATGAAACCGCTCCCGCTCAGTTTCGCCGCCCACTCCAGATTGAACAGATTCAGTTTCGTGCCGAGAGCAACGTGATCGACAGGAGCCGTTAATTGCGGCTTCTCGCCCCAAGTGCGGACCACGCGATTAGCGGTGGCGTCCTTGCCGACTGGCACGCTTTCATGCGGCAGGTTTGAAATGTTCAGAAGCAAGTTGCGTTGCTCCTGGTCGAATGCGTTGGCCCGCGCTGTCGAACCGGCAATTTGCTCCCCTATCTCGCGCACTTGAGCTTCCAATTCTTCGCTTGGTTCCTTGCGGGAGCGTCGACCGCCGATCTCTTTGCTGAGTCGATTGCGCTCCGATTGTAGCCGTTGGAGTTCCGTCTCGCTCTTACGACGTTCGGCGTCGATCCGCAACACGTCATCGATCTTCGTCTCTTCTCCTCCGCCGCGCGTCGCCAGGCGCGCACGGACAAACTCCGGCTTCTCGCGAATTAAACGGATGTCGAGCATGGCGCCAGAGTGTAGCACACGCGTCGCGCTTGTGTCCGGTGCAAATCACAAGCCAGAGGCTTGCGCTACCTTGGCGCGCGTCGATACTTTTCGCGTGGAAAAATTAGACGTTGTTAGCGTCGCGCTTGGTCTCGCCGCGCTCGCCGGCGTTAATCTTTACCTCACCGTTTTTGCCACCGGGCTTGCGATCCATTTCCACTGGATCACTCTCGCGCCGCGGTATCAATCCCTGGAAGTTCTCGGAAATCCATGGATCATTGGCATCGCCGGAATTCTGTACCTGCTCGAGTTTTTTGCCGACAAAATCCCGTGGGTGGATTCGATCTGGGACGCTGTGCACACAGTGATTCGCCCGATCGGCGGCGCGTTGCTTGCGATACAGGTGCTCGGCCATCCCAATCCCGCCTTCACGGTTATCGTCGCGTTGCTGGCTGGAGGCACCAGTCTCCTTGCACACACCGCGAAATCTGCAACGCGGCTGGCCAGCAATACATTGCCAGAACCGCTTACAAATGTCGGGCTAAGCCTTGGAGAAGACGCTGCAGTGCTGGGAGGCTTAACTCTCGTGAACCTCAGTCCCCTGCTCGCCCTGGTTATTTTTCTAATTGCCTTTGGTCTCTTCTATTATTTCGCCCGAAGAGTGTTGCGCTCGATCAAAAATAAGATCGGATTGCCTCGCAAGAAATTAACCGAGCCGGCAGATCCCAACGTGTCGGCACAGTAACCGATCATACAGCAGGCCAACCGGCGTTCGTCTTCAGCCGTAAAGTCTTGCCACGACTTACGCTGGCGGCTTATCTTTGTCTCGTTAGGAACAATCGAGATGAGTCTCTTTGAAAGCAACGTGCCTCAGGCGCAGTGCCATCGGTGATTGCCTGGCGAGATTCGGTTATGATTGGATGCGTTTGATCTCGATCGACGACGAAAATTGAAATTCACCATGCCTTGGATTCTTAGATTCGCCATCGGTTCGCTTTTTCTATTTCTCATTGGTGCGGCAATGATTGCGTGGGCCTGCCTGTCCACTGGCTGGGAAATGCTCACCCGGTTTGCGTGGGGTTCGGTGACGGCCGGCGCCGGCCTGATCGCAAGCACGCTCCTGGGCATGCTAAGCGCCGTGATCCACAAAGAATGGCGCAGATCTTCCGTATGGGTCATGGGTGTCTCGATTTTGTTGTTCCTGGCACTCCTGATTTTTGCCAATTTTGCATGAAGAGAGTTCAACGCTTCGGCTATTCACTCCTCGAAATGGCACTGGCAATAATCGTCGTTCTGTATATGTCCGTCGGTTTCACGCTCTAATGATGAGAAGCCGAGCCTACCAGAATGCCCTGCACTGATGAGGACGCCTCTTTGATGATCCGCACCAGGGACTGCGCACTTATGTTTCGCTCGGAAATCGTACTTTTATTCACACTGGCTGTTACCCAATTGGCATCGGCCAAACGAATCGCACCCGCAAACGTAGATCCTATAACCTACGAAGGCATTCGCTATGTCGCACCGAATGACGACGGCCGCCGAGGTTATGTCGAGGCATGGGATGCCGGGACTAACAAGAAGCTGTGGGAATTGACAGTATTCACTAATCATATCGATCCCAACTTCGAGGAAGACCTTCAGTGGGTGTTTATCAAATCGTTAAACATCCAGGATAGCAGACTGCTCATTACACGCGAAGATGGAAGAACCTATCAACTCGATCTGAACACGAAACAAATCACGCAATCTGATACAAGACCGTCACGGCCAGCAGGAGCGACTCGCGATATACCGGACGCAATAAGAAAGGCCCTAACGAACGGTCCCGCGGGAAAGAAGTATGATTTCTCCTTTCGCGTTAACCCACCCTATTTCGCTGGGGATTTCGATAGTGACGGAAAAATAGATGCAGCCGTTCTGGTAAAGGAACGCTCGACCGGGAAAATTGGGATAGCGATCGTTACTGGCACGACCGGAAAAGTCACTGTTGTCGGAGCAGGCATGAGCATCGGGAACGGTGGCGATGACTTGGAATGGATGGATTCCTGGCAAATTTACTCCAAATTGCAGGCCGCCCCCGCGGTAAGTGAAAACAGTGTTCCACATTTCCGAGGCGACGCGCTTCTGGTTGAAAAGAGCGAAGCGGCCAGTGCGTTGATCTATTGGAATGGCAAACGGTATGTCTGGTGTCAGCAGGGCGATTAATTACCTGGCTGTGCGAATCGCCCGGAATTTAACGGGTAATCAAAACATATCCGCCACTGTGTTGGTCTCCTTCTCGCTTCGCTGATTGCAATCGAGACAGAGCAGCACCTTTCAGGTCGCGCATCAGAACCGCTGCCTTTTCGTCCGAAGCAACCAGCGCCTCCAGATTGCCGCCGTTCCATTCTGCGATCGCATCTGTACGTTCGACGAAATGCATCTTCCGAAGATATAGCAGCAGTCCTTCGTCCTTAGCGGACACTACTTCGTAACGCCAATGATGCGCTTCTGCTTCATGCCGAATATCTCTCCCGAAAAGGGCCAGCGCATTTCGCCGATCGCCATAGCCGGTGATCACTTTCCAACCTGTGTAGCCGCCGGTAAAAAAGACCGCCAACGCCAGAGCCGCCACCATCCAAAGATAGGGACGGCGCGCCGGGCGCTCTGTGGCAAAAATCTGGGCGGCAAGCAGCAAACAAAAAGGCGGAATCACAGGAAAAATTCTGTCTACACGTTTTGATGGGATTAGCGACATGACGATCAGGCCGCCCATGCTCCAACAAAGCAGCCAGCGAATTTCCGGCGACATCTCACGAAACATCGACCGAACCCGCCAGTCGCGTGACCGGAGATCAACAACCGCAATCGCAATCATCAGGACGCTCCACGGCGCAAATTTGTGCAGAAGATGCGGAATATAAAAAAGAAGCGGCTGTGGCCGATGGATTGTTTCGCCAAAACGGCCGACGAATTCGCGCATCACAACTTCCTCGTAAAATCCTGGCTGAAACCGAATCCCACCGGCTACCCATGTGAGAAAGATTGCGAGTGACGCCAGCCATGGCCACCAGCCGGGCCACGCGCTCGCAGAATTTGTGTTCGGCGCGTCCGCCGGTCGTGCCGTACCGCGGCGCGATTGGAACAGTGCAATGCCCGGCAGCAGAAACGCGTAAACGATCGGACCTTTGATCAACATCGCTGCGGTGAGCAGAACAAAAACGTAAATTTGATCGCGCAGTTTCCATTCGCCCCGCTCGCGAATCCTTTGCCAGATCAGAAGGCCGATTAAAAAAATGACGAGCGCCAGCGGCATGTCGGTACGCACGAGCGTAGCCAACCGCGGACTCAACAGGTTTAGTCCGAAGGCGCTGACTGCGATTACTGCCGCGACCTTTCCGTACGCGTCGTTAGCAGCGCGGAATAAGACCACCGCGAGTACGAGCGCAGCAACGAACGATGGAAAGCGCCATGCGATTTCCCATGATCGCGTCACGGCAAAAACCGCAGCTGAAATCCAGCCGACCAAAGGCGGCTTGGTCGCAATTCGCTCGTGAGGCGTGTGCTGATAGAACCAATGGCCTTGCTTGACCATTTCGAACGATGTGAAGGCTTGCTTTGCCTGATCGTAGTCGTCGAGCTGCCAGGGCAAATTGGCGATCGCGAATAAGAAAACGACCAGTGCTGCGACAATCCAAAATGTTCGTCGGTCTTCGAGCAGATCTGTTGTCATGTCGAGCGAAGTCGAGACATCTCTCATTGAATTCCAGAGATTCCTCGACTGCGCTACGCTGCGCTCGGAATGACAATCATAAGGAAATCAATCACGCCAAAGCACAGCGCGCAGCGGTGCGCCGTCGGCGCCCGCGATTTTCAAAGGCAGCGCCGCAAGATTGTAAATGCCAGGCGCCACGTCCCTCAGATCCAGCGATTCAATGATAGCAATCCCCGCCTCGGCCAGCGCATGATGGTTCTGCAACGATTTCGAGTCGAGCTCATCCATTGACGGCAAATCTACGCCCACCAGCTTTACACCATTTTTTTGCAGCCACGCCGGAACATCCGCCGCGATCACTGGAATTTTTTTTGGAAAGACAGTCGAGTCGCTCCACCTGCCGGTTTTTAGCAGAAGGCGTGACGTCGCAGCAATGTCTTCGGCGTGCGGACGGAGATCCTCGCGAGTCACCAAATGTTTCTCGATGGATTGAACGAACGCTTCCGAGAGATCGACCACGGTTGCCGGACCCAGATAAATCTCGAGTGGCGCTTTTTCGATGGGATCTCCATTTATGTCGAAATGAAATCGGGCATCGGCGTGTGTGCCGTTATGCACGCTCATCCCGATCGCGGCGAGATTCACGGTCGCGCCTTTCGCGATCTCACTGGTAACGCGACAACGAAACGGTTCGTCGCCAGGCCATTCAGCCAAGTCGTTCGAAAGCATTCGTGAGATATCCCAGATCTTCATTGTGTAAATGCATTAAAGCGACGCGAGCACGCGCGCGCACTCAAAAAGCTTTCGCGAAACAGAGAAGATCCGGTCGCAAAAATTTCGCTCGAAGCGGTTTGGGGTGAGAGGCGTCCTCGCATCGCCTTTTTTCCTGAGCATGGCCATGTTATCCAACGCGCACATCACCGATTTCATCAAGAATTGCCCGCCCGGCTCGTTCGCTCGCGCCAGCGCCACCGAGTTTGTCGATAATGGCATCAAAATCAGAAATCATTCGATCGCGCGCTGGTGATTCTTCCATGAGCAATGCTACAGCTTTTGCGATTGCCTCCGGTTTTGCCTGGTGTTGGATAAATTCCGGAACGACTTCTTTCGCTGCAAGTAGATTAGGCATACCGAGAAAGTCCACGTTTACGACGAGGCGCGCTGCGAGGTACGTCGGCCAGGCAACTTTGTAAATCAGTACAAGCGGCATTCGGAAATAGGCTGCCTCAAGCGTGGCGCTTCCCGAAGCGACGATCCCGACAAACGCGCGCTGCATGATGATCGGAGCCTGACCCACGTTGATTTCAATCGCATGCCGATCCACTAGTTGCTCATTCATCTCGCGCGCGAGTTCTTCGGATGCAGCTGCGACTTGGAAGCGCAATGTTGGATTGAGTTGCAACAGCTGGCGTGCAGCTTCCATCATCACCGGAAAGATTTTTCGGACTTCGCGCATACGACTCCCCGGAAACAATCCGATCAGATTCGGATCGCGATGAGTATCGATCTTCTGTTTCTCAAGCCTTTCGATCATCGGATGACCGACAAACACTGCCCGAAGGCCGAACGCGGAGTAGAGATCGACCTCAAACGGAAAAATGCAGAGCACGAGATCGATAAAGCGCGCCATGTTTTTGATCCGACCGCGATTCCACGCCCACACCTGGGGACTGATGTAATAAATGGTTTTGAGGTGTGACGATTGCCTTTGCAACGCACGTGCCAGGCGCAAATTGAACCCTGGATAATCGACGAAAACAACTGCGTCGGGTTTGCTTTCCTGAATATCGCGGAGCGTCTGACGAAATTGTTCGCGGAAATAGCCGTACTTCCTCAGGACTTCCCATAAACCGAGGACGGCAGCATCAGCGATCCAGTTTTTGAAGCTGGCGCCGGCGACCTGCTGCATTTGCGGACCGCCGCGTCCGATGAATTTGATCTCAGGATCCGAAACGCGCAGCGAGCGCATCAACGCGGCGCCGTGATTGTCGGCGCTTACTTCACCGGCGACGAAATAGATGGTTGTCATGGGAGCGCACGCTTCCGCCGCGCAAGCACTGGCATCCTGCCATCACGAGGAAGTATTCGGCGAGATGCCGAACATAGCACGCACGGATGCCGGCGCTCCAAATCCATCGGCAATGTCACGGCGATCGGCGCGCGACTCTCATCCGCTCGACGAAATTTGCTTCGTGATTTTGACAGCCAGCTCCAATGCGGCAGTTGCTTGAGAACCGGAAACGCGCGGCTGGCGTCCTGTGTTCGCGCATTCGATAAACGACGTGAGCTGAAGCTTGAGTGGTTCGCCGTGTTCGATCTCGGCTCTGTCACGCCAAATTTGTTTGCCTACCCGACGATAGATCTCGCCGCTTTGATTTTGATAATCGAGTGAAAGATAGGCGTCTTCCTGGAAGATTCGGATCTTGCGCATCCGCTCGGGGCTGATGCGACTGGCGGTCACATTTGCAACGCAACCGTCTTCAAAATGGAGTCGTGCGTTTGCAATGTCCTCGCTTTGGCTGAGCACCGGCACGCCGACCGCGTCGATGCTCCAAAGAGGCGACCGGACGAAATGCAAAATCACCTCGAGATCGTGAATCATTAAATCGAGCACAACGCCGATATCTGCGCTGCGTTCCGTGTAGGGCGAGAGCCGATGCGCTTCGATAAACCGCGGATGCGTCAGATGTTTTTCGAGGGCGCC
>JAICUQ010000054.1 GCA_025935755.1 Chthoniobacterales bacterium
CGGAGAACTCCATCCCAGCCTTTCAGGTGCTTGCGGCGAGCTGAACATCCGGCCTTCCAACAGCGGGCTCGCAGGACGGGCGCGCGCTTCAGCCAGCGCGCGTTTGTATGAGCCAACCGGTACACCTCCCGGACCGGTACCGAAGAATCGTTTCAAATATTCACGGCGCGCTTCCTGATACTCGGGATCCTCATCGTGCTCGCTGCGGAAGACATCAGCCCCGCTGCCACGATTTTGTTCGGTACCACGTCTTCCGTTGGCGCCAGCGTTATAACATGTGATTACGAGACCTGTCAGCATCAACAACGCGGCAAAAAGATATCGCTTCGGAACCAGGCATTTCGTTTTCATGCCCGTTCCTTCGGAAAGGTTTTCCGGGCGTGGCAGACAAAATGCGGTGGTCGTGTATTAACGGCCTAACGAGTTGAAACGAGTCAAGCCAGTCGATGTGATCTTCTGGCGCGAAGGCGATGGCGATGTGGGCTGTGGCTAGCGCTGATCGGAAATCAAACAGAAAAGCCGTCACTCAACGTGACGGCTTATGAGACCCGGATAATAGAGAAATCGTATCGTGTTGTCTTGGCTCAGTTATTAAAATCAGATGCGCCCAAGCTGCGAGCGCGAGGCAGGTAAGCAACAGCACAATCGTGCCAAGCATCGTGCATGCAGCATTGATTCGTACAGGTGTTCCAGCTTTGGCCTCCCCCGCCGTCGATGCAGTCGGATGATTGTTCGTGCCTTACCCCTTCGCTTTCATTGCTAATCGGCGACCTTCCTCAAGTCCGTTCCTTGTTCATTTTTGGCAAGGAAAAGTCGCCTGGGTCACAATTTGAGAGCGGTGTGTTGACCATCGAAAAGCATTGACTCGAGTGCTGTGATCGTGAAAAGCTGGCTCAGCGTCAAGTCAGCCAATTGTCCCAATCAGACAATTGACCCTCTTCCCGCCCGGGAAAACCGCGAACGGGTCCGTTCGCAACAAGAGAACGTAATTGACAGAGATTGTTTTCAATCGCGTAACCTTTCCCGTTGGGATACGCAGAAGGTGAGGACTATGTGTGTATCACATTTACTTGATATCATGCCGGCCAAGCAGGCCGCTTTTTTCATCGCCGGAGTCATCATATTACTAACGATGAACTCCCCATCGGTGGAAGCCAATCCGATGAATTCGGATCGGCATTTCGACGATTACACCAGGGTTGCTTCAACAGAAGGCGTGTATCGTTTTAAGCAACAGTCCTCGCAATCGGAGCCATTCATCTCAAGACCGCTTACAAATGGGATCCATTCCAGTTGCGATTTCGCTTTCTTAATTGCTAGCGTGAAAGTGCGTTTTGATGACGCAAGACCTGAAGAGTCTATCGCCGAAGAAAATCGCGGCAGCGGGGTCTCAGGAAGTTCGACCAGACGTACCATTACCGTCACTTCTACGACCGCCGATCGAGAAGAAAACGGACCCGCGACGCCGACAGGAACGACGGCAGCAGGTACCGGAACCGGAAATCATGTTCGAGGTGAAAATAACGATCATCGTTCTTGGACCCAATGGCTCTCGATCATTTTTGTGATTGGAGTTCTAATTGTTATTTGGAGAGCTGTGCGACGTCCAAGATTCGTCGATGAACAACCCGAGAGATCGAATGCACAGGCGCAAGCATTTTCAAAGAGGAGTCGCGAAAAACCTCCGATCTATCCACTTAACATAGCAATCAAGTTAAAGAGTGGCGGGGATCAAGCGCCACAGCAGCTGAACGGTCTCCCACTAAAGCCCCTTTTTGGTCCGCCAAACTCAAAGCGTCTCGATCAACTAATCGCTCGCGCACGGAGAAATGATCCGGATTACGAGCCGCCGGACTTCTCGCTCTGGTTCGAAGTCCAAACCCCTGCCGGAGTCAACGCTGACGACCTGGCCAAAGCATTGAGAGAATTTGCTCAGGTCGAAACTGCCTATGTGATGCGAGTGAATGTTCCGCCAACCATCCCCGAAGACGATCCACGCGACAGAAGGCAAGGTTATCAAAATCCAGCACACGACGGCATCGACGCTCGATACGCCTGGGGATTCCTCGGAGGCGACGGAGCTAACGTCGGCTTCGTGGACCTGGAGCACGGCTGGAACTTGAATCATAGAGATCTCAAGGATGCTAAGATTACGATGATCTCGGGCGTCAACAAGTGGGCGTTCTCCCATGGGACAGCGGTGCTGGGTGAAGTATTGATGGTCGACAACACGATAGGCGGCGTGGGAATAGCGCCAGCGGCGAAGGGCCGCGTTGTTTCTTTGTGGCGCACGAGTTTGGACCCAAAAACCTATGATGCGATCCACGATGCCGCCGCAAACATGTCATTCGGCGATGTACTTTTGTTAGAAGTGCAAGAAGACAATCCGGCAAGTGATTCTGGCGAATGGCCAGCTGAAATTTTGGAATTGAACTATCAAGCCATTGATCTAGCTACTGCTGCGGGTATTGTCGTGGTGGAAGCTGCAGGTAACGGGAACCACGACTTGGACAGATACGTGAACCCTTCAGGAAAGAAGACTTTCAATCGTAATTCGCCAGATTTCCTCGACTCAGGCGCCATTATGGTTGGAGCCGGGTCGTCAGTACATCCACATACCAGGCTAGGTTTCTCGAATCATGGGAATCGAGTGGACTGTTATGCGTGGGGCGAAAACATAGTTACCGCAACCACTAGTTACACGGGCAAAAGCAATACGGAGTACACGGCGCATTTTGACGGTACGTCAGGCGCGTCGGCGATTGTCGCTGGAGCCGCATTAATTGTGCAGGGAATCGCGCAGGCAGCGTTGGGGCGTCGATTTTCGCCGCGCGAGTTACGTGATCTTCTCAAGGCGAACGGAACACCATCCGCCACTCACGATGATAGGATTGGCGTGATGCCTGACCTACGCGCAATAATTACAAACAACCACCTCGATCTGGTGCCCGTTCCGACTGATGCCTGAGAGCACGGCAATGCACGGCTTCGAAAAAGTTGCGAGCAGACGTAGCCCTGTCACTTCGTGAGTTTCGTCAAGCGTCTTGGGAGTTCCAACCCGACCGCAGTGGAAGAGCTATCGCGCCGAAGGGTATTCAGTAACATCTAGCATTTAGCATAGCTGACGCACTCGCTCGTCATTGCCATTGAACTAAGCGGGGTGGATGCGGGGCCTTATCATCTGGCGTACCAGGAGGGACTTGCATGTTAATCGCGATATCGACAATTCGTGGCCTTGCTTTCTTCGTGACCGTAACTGTGATAACAAAATTCTTTGTTTGCGGGAACGAGTTAATCGCTTGCTCAATCGTTCTCTTAATTCGTTTTACAACATACAACCTTACAGGTCGGTTATTATCCCTTGTAACCTGAGGCGGAACTGTGAATTGCGTTGTGGAGGTTGGCATTTGTTAGCTTTCGTTGAGGGTTTCCGTTAGGCTGACACTTCTGCATATTTAAGTTCTTTCGCTACTGCAAGCCGAAAATATCGGAGAATTCTGGAAGTCACACCGGCTCACGGCTGCTTCTCCTTGCACAGCTCTTCAAATCGTGGATCGCCGCGCAGCGGATCCCACATGGGATCGAGCCGGAGCAATGCAGGCGTCAAAGGAGGTTGAGCTCGGGTAGGGAGCGAGATTGCTCTTCGTAAAGCGGAGATGGCACGGTCGTGTTCTCCCATATGCGCCGCAACCCGAGCAAGAGTTTCGATCACAACGGGACCATCTAATGCGTCCTTTTCGACCGGCATGGCCGCCATCGCCCGTTCCAGCAATGCGAACGCCGCTGCTTTGTCACCGAGACCCATGTTCGTCAGCGCGAGAACATCAATCAGCTGCCAATTTTGCGGTTGTTCTTTAAGAAAAGATTCCAACTCGCTGCGGGCTTGTCGCCAGCTTTCCTGGGCACCGACATGGTCGCCGGCAAGCTCCTGCAACCAGCCTAACGAGAAGCGCAGTTGGCCTTTATAAAAACCATCGGCTGGATCAAGCCTGGCTAATTCTTGTTTCACGCGCGGAATCATTCGTGCCGGGTTGCGCTCCAGCGTTGCTTGTTTGATTAGGATGGACAAACCGCTGGAATCCTCTGAATTTCGATGCGGAGGCATAAGGAGCGCGGCCGCTCGTGGTAAATCGCCTTGAGCCTGAGCGATACCGGCCTTCATCGCCAGAATGCTAAAATCATCTGGGGTAATATTCAAAACCTGATCTAGCTTGCGTAGTGCCTCAGGAAAACGACGAAGATAGATATAGGAATTCGCGTGTTGTATAAGGAGGTTCGGATCGCGGGCATTAAGACGCTCGGCTTCCTTGAAGTAGATCTCGCTCAAATCCCACTGGCCGCGCCTACGTGCGACATAGGCTAGTGATTCTGGGATCCGGCTGTCGTTCGGGAGGAGCTGACGTGCCTGCTCCAAGTAACGCATCGCGGTATCGTAATTCTTCAAGCAAGCGTAGTGATAATAGCCCTTTGCCATCAGCGCTTCCCCGAGGTTCGGCTCAAGAGATAGCGCGATTTCAGCCGCTTGCCGCGCCTCTTCGCAGAGAGCATCGGTTGGTTGAAGAATTCTCGTGACATATCCACGCGCGTTCGTGTGTGACAGCAGCGCCCAGGCGAGGGCAAACTTGGGATCTAACTGCACGGCCTCCCTGAGATATCTCTGTGCTGCCATGTATTGCGCTGGTGTGTCTTCCGTCTTTAGCGTGTAAGCCAAACCGCGCAGATATGCATCATAGGCCTCGGGATTATTCGTCGGTTTAGCGGCTATTACTTGCTGTTCCTGTCCGGTTAGTGTTACGCGCAATTGCTCCGCGATTGATTTGGCGACTTCACTCTCGACCGAAAGAACGTCGGTTACTTTGCGATCGAACGTATCAGCCCACATATGGTAATCAGTTGTTGCCTTGATGAGCTGAACGTTCACCCGAACTGACTCGCCACTCTTTTGTACACTGCCTTCCAAAATGTGGGTTACGCCCAACTGCTTCGCGATCTCGCGAAGATTGGCCGGTTTGGTTTGATATTCTCGCGTGGAAGTGCGCGAGATTACTTTCAAACCACTGATCTTGGATAACCGAGTCAGAATCTCGTCCTGGATGCTATCCGCAATGTAGGCATTCGCCTTGTCTTCGCTGCGGTTTTCAAATGGTAACACTGCAATGCTTTTTTCTGGCGCACTCAGATGTGGGAGGAAAGGTAGAAGCAGACCCAAAACCAGCACCGTTGTGACTGCGAGAGCGGCGCGCGTGCGTCGCACGCTGCGTACCTCCGGGGAACAGCGTTTCAGGCGCGCTGCTAACTCGGACGTACCTGGCCGTGAAGCCGGTTCGAACGCGAGCATCGATTGGACGAGGGATCTCAGGCGATGCGGAACATGTGCTGCTTTGAGTTGCTCTGTGGGAAATGCGTTTGATTTTTGAGCGCGGTGGATCTCGGAGAGAGTGCGGCCGGCAAATGGAGTTTTTCCGGTAAGCGCGAACCAGAGCGTTTCGCCTAACGAGTAAATGTCGGAGCGCACGTCCAAGGTCGAATGTTCAAATTGTTCCGGGCTGGCGAACGCAGGCGTGCCGACAAATCTGTCGTGCGTCAGCGATTTCGGGTCGGTTTCGGTGTGAAACGCTTTGGCTAAACCGAAGTCGATTATTTTCACGACTGGAATCCCGCTTTTCCGAAGAGCGCGCAATCTACTCCGCTTGAACTGAGCTTGGTCGGGCTCCATCGCTTCGGAGTTGTCGGGATTTACGAGCATCAGGTTTGCGGGCTTTAAATCGCGATGGACCAAGCCGTGCTTTTCCGCGGCAGCGAGCGCCGAGGTGACTTGCTCCCCGATCCCGATGGTCGTGCGTGCGTCGAGAGGCCCGGCGCGGTGAACGCGATCATCGAGGGTTTCGCCTTCGATGAGTTCCATGGCGTAAAAATATTGGCCCGTCTCAAAACGCATCCCGAATTGGTAGATCGTGGCGATGTGTTCGTGCCGGAATGCTGCAGCCGACCGCGCTTCGCGGACGAAACGCTCACGGGCGTCGGCGCTTCGCTCAGCGATATCGCTCCTAATAATCTTCAGGGCGACCTTGCGTTGGAGCGATGTATCGGTAGCGCGATATGTGACGCCCATCGCTCCGCGGCCGAGCTCGCAGAGACTGCCATCTGCGTGACAATCGACTTCATAGATGCCAAAGCGCGTGCCGCCTTCAAAAGTGCCTTCCGCCGGATCGTGCTGTGTTTCCTGTTCGCTGCCGATGCCGGCCTGCAACAGACAACACATGCAGCCGCCTTCGCCACTGAACGGTTCTTCAAGCGCGGCGCCGCAGCTTGGACAGGTCAGAATCTGCTGCGACGGCGTTTGCATTAGTGGGAGACCTAACTTGTTAGGTCGGTTAGGCAAGATCGAGCCAGCGATTGCCCGATCTTGCGCTCAATCTCTTGTTGAGCGTCCGGGGACATGTGGACCTATCTGAAGACGAGTTCTTTCATAAACCCGCTGCCAGGCTATGTCGAGGACAAAAGGATGCTCCTTGCGAAGCGCTGTTACCTCGAAGAAGTCGCTCGCCGGCAAACACCAGCTAGCGTGCATGGCTTGGGCGGTGCGGCAGCGGCTTCTTCCCTGCTCGCAGTGCCACCTCATCTTCTATCACAGTGAGTTCCCCGTTAGAAGGTGGCGCGGGTCGGAACGGAAACAGCGGTCGCAGCACCGCAGATGCTTGCGATGTGAACTCGAACACGAGAACTGCACATGCTACCGCGCACTTCATTTTCGCCGGCATCAGTGGTTTCATAGGAGCTCGAACTCCTTTCCCAGGCTGATTTCCTCTGCGATTAGATTCTCGGCGCGAATGTTTGTTTCCTCTGCTGCCTCAACACGCGCCCACTCTGCTTTGATAGCTTCCCCAACTGCGACCGGTAATCCGGTGTCCAGATCGTAAACAAGAAAAGTTTTCATTCTCGAATCTCCTTTCAGCGGTTTCTGATTTTGATCTCCACTGAGGTACTTCGGGAGATTCGGCGCGATATTGCAGAGAATTTGAGGGATAAGATTTGGCGGTTCTGAAACGCCGAACGATTGGCAGGCGCTCGTCTACCGCGCCGCCAAGACCTGGCATAAATACCGCAGTTCTTCGTCCACATCTTCGGTTTCGAAGACCGTGTCGCGAACAACTTCGCGCAGAATCGTGCGATAGCGCTTGCGCAACCGTGCAACATCGCTGCGCAATGTCGCGACTGGCCGATGTGTTCGTTCTGCCACCTGTTCGTACGGAATAACCGATTCTTCGCTGGCTGAGAGATACGGCATCAAATGGCTGAGCAGATCTGCTTTGCCGGCGAGTGCGCACTCTTGGGTGAGTCGATCCAGGGCCTGTCGCAAAAGCAGCGCCGCCCACTCGCGGTCGTAAACTTCTTCCGGTTGCCATTTTGTTGCGCGTGCGACTTGCGCCTCGATCTCCGCGGTAGCTTGATCATCCAGGCTGTGAAGAATCATTCCGCCCCCACGTTTCAAAGCCCTTCCACGATCGTGCACGTCGGCAGCGTAATGTTTCAGTGTTCCGAGGAGAAAAGAACGAAAACGTCCTTTCTCACGGTCGGCGCGCGCATAGGCCCGAGTCTCGATCAGGTCGGCGAAAAAGCCCTGGATCAAATCCCGCGCATCCTCTGCGCTGCATCCTTGTCTGCGTAAAAAAGAATACAGCGGACGCCAGTAGGTTTGGCATAGTTCCGACAGCGCATTGAATGCGTGCGCGGAAACTGTCGCGGAATTGCCCGCCTCGAGTACTATCGACCAACGAGTCGAGGCGAACGATTCATAGCGACTCTCCGCCCCGCCGCCAGGGGGGACCGGCGCTGCTTTCACAAGTGAATGACAATAAATAATGGAGACCGTACTAGCAAGACATAAGCAGCTTGCGCATGTTGCACGAGCACTCGCGTCATTGGAAAACACGCTTAAGCTGCGGTTTCAGGAATGATTTCGCTGCAGAAACGGTTTTTGTTCGTTCACATTCCAAAAACAGCCGGCAACTCCATTCAGAGTGTCCTTCGCGATTATTCGGAGGATGAACTTGTTGCCCTTAGGAAGGAACAAGATGGCATCGAGCGCTTCGGACTGCGCAATCCAGATTACAAAATCAAAAAACACTCGACGCTGAGCGAGTATTACGAGGCATTGGGTAACGAGCAATTTCGAAGGCTGTACAAGTTTACGTGTGTGCGGAATCCGTGGGATCGAATGGTGTCGTATTATTTCACGCCCACGCAAAAACCTGAAAACTGGAATCGTAAAAAATTCCGCGAAACAATTTCGAAAGCTGTTTCGGTCCCGGACTATTTGCGACTCGACAATGGCGACGCGAATCCGTTCGCCAATGTCGATTGCATAATGCGGTTTGAAAATCTGGCCGACGACTTTCGCGGCGTATGCGACGCCATCGGCATTTCGCCACCGGCCCTGCCGCAATACAACCGCTCAAACCGGCAGCATTATTCGAAATATTACGATAATGAACTTCGTGAATTAGTGGGCGCGCGATTCGCGGCAGAGATCGAGCGGTTCAATTACAGCTTCGAAGAGCAATAACCGAAAACCGCTAGGCCGATCCGGCGCCGCGGGTGAGTTTTTGTCCGTCTTTCGTATCGCGCACTTCCCAGCCGAGTCCCAGGATCTGTTTGCGCAATTCGTCGCTGCGTTTCCAATTTTTTTCGCGCCGTGCGTTCTCGCGTTGTTGTGCCAGTTGGGCCACTTCGTCAGGGATAGCGACGTCAGTCTCCGGTTCAAGATCGAGCACGGCGTTTATCCGTTGCCACCAGTCGAGCCATGCCCGAGCAGAGGCCGCGTCCATTTCGTTTTGATCCATTGCGCGATTGGTTTCACGGATTGACTCGAACAAAAATCCGAGCGCAGCAGAGATGTTCAGATCGTCATCCAAAGCTTCCTCAAAGGCTTCGGTGGGGCGTTGCGCGTTGAGCCTTGGGGGTTGGGCGTTTTCTTTTTTTTCAACTTCGCCCAACCGCGCGAGCCATTCATCGATTCGTGTCAGCGCCTGGCGCGATTCTTCCATTCCTTCCCAGGTAAAGTTCAACGGTACGCGATAGTGGACGCGCAGAAGCGCGTAGCGCAGCTCGCGTCCGGTGTAACCCTTGGCCAGGACATCGGGAACGGTGTAGAAATTGCCTAACGACTTCGCCATTTTCTGCCCGTCCACCAGCAGATGGGCGCAATGCAGCCAGTAACGCACGAACTTCTTTCCCGTCACGCCTTCGCTCTGCGCAATCTCTGCCTCGTGGTGCGGGAAGATGTTATCGACGCCGCCGCAGTGGATGTCGATCTGGTCACCTAACAATGCTGTCGACATCGCGCTGCATTCGATATGCCAGCCCGGACGACCCGGTCCCCACTGAGAATCCCATTTCACGTCGCCATCTGCTTCGTCCCAGGCCTTCCACAAGGCGAAATCACCGATGTGTTCCTTGTCGTATTCATCATGCTTCACGCGGCCTGTCGATTGGAGTTGCGTCAGATCGAAGTGCGCGAGCTTCCCGTAATCCGGGAATTTGTTGATTCGAAAATAAACTGATTTGTCGTCGGCCTGATAAGCGAGGCCTTTCGAAATCAGCTCACTGATCATCTCGATCATTCTATCGATGTAACGTTTATCGGTTGCCGCCGGATGTTCGTTCGCGCGTTTGATGCGCAACGTGCGGGCATCTTCGAAGAAAGCTTCCTTGAATTGCTCGGTGAACTTGCGCAGCGGAACGCCGGCCTCGCGCGCACCGCGAATCGTCTTGTCCTCCACATCAGTGATGTTCATCACGCGATTCACTTTGTAGCCGCGCAGCTCGAGATGCCGCTGAAGCAAATCCTCAAAAATGTAAGCGCGGAAATTCCCGATGTGTGCCCGGCTGTAAACGGTCGGGCCGCACGTGTACATTTTGATTGGCCGCGCCGCGGGATCGCGCGGCTCGAATTCCTCAATCTCGCGCGAGTAGGTATTAAAAAA
Source organism: Chthoniobacterales bacterium (assembly GCA_025935755.1). Classification (GTDB taxonomy): domain Bacteria; phylum Verrucomicrobiota; class Verrucomicrobiia; order Chthoniobacterales; family UBA10450; genus Udaeobacter. Next base: position 9,987 of record JAICUQ010000054.1, read on the forward strand.
ACGAAGAGCCATAGCTACCTCGTCATCCCGAGCGAAGCCGAGGGATCCCGTTGCGCGATCTCAAAGTAGCTTCGCGGCATTCCTCGACTCCGCTTCGCTTCGGTCGGAATGACGGGTGCATTACTCCATTAGTCCCAACACTCCGTCACTCCAGTTCAACTGTGGCGATGGCGATTGCGGCAATGCCTTCGCCTTGCCCGATTGGGCCGAGCTTTTCGTTGGTCGTCGCCTTAACGCTCACGTCCGATTCGCTGATACCGATTGCTGCGGCAATGTTTTGCCGCATTGCAGAAGCGTGCGGCGTGAGTTTGGGCGCCTCGGCGATCACGGTCGCGTCGACATTCACGACGCGCGCGTTTTTCTCCGCCAGCAAATTGCCGACCCGCTTCAAAATTTCCATGCTGCTGATGCCTCGAATTGATTCGTCGGTATTTGGAAAATGTTGTCCGATATCGCCGGCACCGATCGCGCCGAGCAACGCGTCGGCGATCGCGTGCGAGAGAACGTCGGCGTCTGAATGTCCCTCCAGTCCGCGTGCGTGCGCGATCTCGAGGCCGCCTAATATAAGTTTCAGGCCGTCCGAAAAACGATGAATGTCGTAACCGATGCCTGAGCGGATCATGGCTGTCGCCCCGTTGAATCGTTCGCCAGGGCGAATCGGCGATTGAATCGTTCGTCACGACGAATGCGTGATTGCATCGTTGAATCGTAAACCCGATGTAACGATGTGACGCTGTAACGATGCGGTGTGTGTTTCATCACAGTTTAAAATCGATCAGGCCGTTGGACGCCGCGATGCTGTATTTGTCTTTCATGTTTTCGCGCGGGCGAACATCAACAGTGCCGCCGGCCTTTTCAACCAGGAGCGAACCCGCCGCGATATCCCACAAACTGATTCCCGTTTCAATGTACGCGTCGAACCGTCCGCAGGCGACGTAGGCCAGGTCAAGCGCTGCGCTGCCGAGCACACGACATTTGCGCACGCGATGAATCATTTGTTGAAGCCGGGGGAAATTAGTGTTGATGGTCTCTCCGGTTTTGGCGAGCCCGATTGAGATAATGGCTTCGGCGAGTTCTTTGCGATCGCTCACATGGATTGGAGCTCCGTTCAATTTTGCAACATCGTTTTGTTGTCCGGTCCAGATCTCGTTGCGAATCGGGTCGTAAATTACGCCAACGACGGTCTGCTTCTGCAGGCGCAGCGCGATGGAAACGCAGAAATGCGGAATGCCGTAGAAGTAATTCACGGTTCCGTCCAGCGGATCGACAATCCATTGATGATCGCTGGACTGATCTCCCACGATGCCTTCTTCGCCGTACAACGCGTGCCCGGGAAATTCGTCGAGCAGCAATTTTCCAATCAACTCCTGTGTTCGAACATCGATCTCCAGTTTGATGTCGTGCGCCGCGGCCACGTTAACCCGCTGCTGTCGGTGAAAATTTTCGCGCAATAATTTGCCTGCGGCGCGGGCGGCGTTCTCTGCCGCATGGAGGTACTGCTTCATCGGGAAGCATTACGTCGCACAAAGAATGGAAAGTGCACGGTGGAAAACGAATGTCATCCTGAGCGGAGCGAACCGAAGGCGAAGGATCCGCGGGTTGTCTAAAGGTTTCGCCCGGGATTGAAAGCTGGCCTCGCCCCGAATTGCTTTCGGCGCTGCGTTGCAGCTCGACTTCGCTCGGAATAACAGTCGGGTACAAAAAAAACCGGGAGGAAAATAAATTCTCCTCCCGGGTTGAAGTTAGGGTTGTGACCCCGAAGAAAATCAGGGCCGTTAATTCAGCGTCAGGCTCAGTGCCTTTTTTTCTTCGCTGTTTTTTTCTTTGCTGCTTTTTTCTTTGCCATCGACTAATTCCCCCCTTTCAATCCGCAACGCGCGGAATGTTGTGAAGAGTTGGGAATGACTTCACTTATGTGCGTTCAGTAATCATCACATCTTTTTTGTCAAACATTTTTGTTGCGAATTTGCAAAAAATTTTCACCAGCTCGCGCGCGACAATTTTTTTTGGAGCGCGAGAAATCTTCGTTTTCTGGCCGTCACCAAACAGAATCACTACTTCATTTTCGTCGCTGTCCAGTGCGATGCGCGCATCATTCGCGACGATGATATCGCAATTTTTTTCCTGCAGTTTTTTCGCGGCGTTTGCTTCGAGATCATTCGTTTCCGCAGCGAACCCGGCGAGAAGAAATTTCCGGTGCTGCCTTCGACCTAACGACTGGAGAATGTCCCGTGTCGGAATTAATTCGATGGAAATTTTATCGCCAGATTTCTTGATCTTTGCCGGGGAGACGCGAGCGGGCTGGTAATCCGCCACGGCGGCGCAGAGGACGCAGACGTCAGACTCGTTAGCGTGTCGCTCTGCCGCTTCGAACATTTCGTCACTGGTAAGAACCGAAATGAACCTGGCGTTTCGCGGCGGCGCGAGATTCACCGGACCGGAAATCAGAATCACGTCGTGCCCGACTTCCAACGCTGCTTCGGCGATGGCGTAACCCATTTTCCCCGACGAACGATTGGAGAGGTAACGAACTGGATCGATCGGTTCGCGCGTCGGACCGGCGGTGATGAGAAATGTCACGCGATCAGTGTGTCGTGCTGAGTAAGAAGAAATTCCGCGCGAAATGCGATCTCGTTCACTTTCCACAACCGGCCAAGTCCTTCATACCCGCACGCCAGCATCCCTTCTTCGGGTCCAATGAATTCGACTCCGCGTGCTTTGAGTTTTTCGACGTTCTCCTGCGTTGCAGGATGCGACCACATTTTTCCGTTCATCGCCGGCGCGACCAGAATCGGCGCGCGGGTGGCAAGCGCGATGGCCGCGAGTGGATGACCGGCCAGACCCTGCGCAAGCTCGGCGATCACGTGCGCCGTCGCCGGCGCGATCAAAAGCAGGTTTGCGCGGTCTGCGAGACCAATGTGCCCCGGTCGCCAGCTTTCTTTTTCGTCGAAGAAGCTGGTCATCACTGGATTTTTCGAAAGTGTTTGCAGAGTAAGGGGCGAGATGAATTCGGCCGCATCGTGTGTCATTACTGCGAAAACTTCGTGACCTTGCTTGACGAGCAGGCTGGCGAGTTCTGCGGATTTGTACGCGGCGATCGATCCGGTGACGCCGAGCACGACGGATTTTCTGTCAGCGGGAATGTTCACCACCTTTCGCGGCCTGACCCTCTCCAACTTGCGTTTGAAATTCTTTTCCATCGCAGCCATATCATCCATTCAGTGTCAGCCGTCTGCTCAAAAACATTTCCGCACACATTATGCTGCGGACGTTCTCGAGATCTTGTTCGACTGAACCGCTGACAATAGTGTAACGGTAATCGCGCCATAATTCCATTTCCCGCAAAGCGGTGGCGAGACGGAACTCAATCTGCTGCGCCGTTTCCGTCCCGCGTTTCATCAATCGCCTGCGCAACTCTTCAATGTCAGGCGGCATGATGAAGATGTCCGCCAGCGCCTGCCGAATAATGGGATCGTCACAATTGCGAATGGTAGCGGCTCCTTGCGTGTCGATGTCGATCAAAACGTCCAAGCCCTTTTCCAAATTGCTCAGTACCGGTTCGCGTAATGTGCCGTAAAGATCCTGGTGCACCTTCGCGTGCTCCAAAAAATCGCCGGCGTCGATTTGTGCAAGGAAATCTGCAGCAGCAAGAAATCGATAATGTTCGCCGTGGATTTCCCCGGGCCGCGGCGCTCGCGTGGTGCACGAGACGGAATAGAAAAACCTTCCAGTTTTTCTCAGCGCCTGAACGAGGGTCGTCTTCCCCGCGCCCGATGGAGCGGAGATGACGAAGAGGATTCCGTGCCGGCTGAATTTCATCATCTTGTCATTCTGAGCGAAGCGAAGAATCTCAGATTACTTTCTTGTCCGCGCTCACCAAGACAATAGTCAGAGATGTTTGCAAGCCTGGCCTCATCCTTCGGATTTCGTTGCAGCGCTTCGCTCAACATGACAAACACCAGGCTGGCTGCGATATGCTCATCCGTCACGCCGATCGGAGCCCAGCGTCGCCCGCAAAATATTACTCAAGGTTTTGAACTTGCTCGCGGATCTTCTCCAGTTCGCCCTTGCAGCTGATAACGCGTTGGGAAATCGCAGCGTCATTTGCTTTCGCTCCGAGCGTGTTGAGTTCGCGAAAAATTTCCTGGGTGATGAATTCCAGTGTGCGTCCCACCGGCTCTTTGCTGCGCAAATGATGGGCAAATTGAGCAAGATGACTCTCAAGCCGCGTCAGTTCTTCCGACACATCAGCGCGATCGGCAAAAAACGTGATCTCTTTCAGAACGCGTTCGTCGTCGTTAGGCAGCGGCAACCCGGCTTTCTGTATCCGATCGAGCAGAACTGCGCGGTACCGTTTCACCACGTCGGGATGCAGGGCGCGGACTTCCTTCAGTTTCTTGCGAATTGCCTTGAGCCGGTGAATCAAATCCTTGGCGAGGTGTTTGCCCTCGCGTTCTCGCATCTTGATCAGATCCGTGAGCGCGGCGCGCAGAGCGCGTTCGACTGCCGGCCATGTCTCTTCGGGGTTCAGCGCTTCTTCCGGGACTCGCATCACGCCTGGCGCTTGCAGGATCGTGGCGATGGTGATCTCGCCGGGGGCGTTCAGTTCCTCTTGCAACGAGCGCATTGCATCGTGATACGAACGGGCCAGCTCCGTGTTAAGCGCGAGTTTCCGCGAGCCGTTCGCGCCGCTGTGAAGACTGATCGTGGCATTGGTGCGCCCGCGCGAAATGCTTTCATTGATTGTCTGTCGAATGCGCGGTTCGAGCTCGACGAGATCGCGCGGCAAATTGACCACGACGTCGCTTTGTTTCCGGTTCACTGAATTTAGCTCGACAGTAAATTTTGTTCCGGCGTGATCGGTCTCGCCGCGACCGTATCCAGTCATGCTTCGCATATTTCGGTGCAAAGCTTATCGCAGAGAAACGGAAACGTTCAACGCTCACTCGAACCAGGGCACTGCATAAATTGAAAACGAGCAGGCCATCCGTTATGAACGCCCGTGAATCACTGGCAAAAGGAAATCGTCGCCACGGTGATCTTTGGGGTCACGTATGTGTTGATCAGCGGTCGGCAGCTCAAAATCCTTCCTTTGAACCGGCCAGCTGCTGCTTTGCTCGGAGCGGTGTTGATGGTTTCAACCGGTGTGATGACTCCGGAGCGCGCGTATCGCGCGGTCAATTACGACACGCTCGTCCTGTTGCTCGGAATGATGCTGATATCGGCATACCTTTATTTGGCCCACTTTTTCGAATGGGCGGCGGACATTGTTCTGAAGTTCTCACAGACGCCGCAACGACTTTTGCTGTATCTGACGCTTGCGTCGGGGATTCTGTCGGCGCTGCTCGTCAACGATACGATTTGTTTGATGCTGACGCCCCTGGTGGTGGCAGTCATCCGTCGCGGTAAACTTCCGCTGCTTCCGTTTCTCATTGCACTCGCGACCAGCGCCAACATCGGCAGTGTGGCGACTCTGGTAGGAAATCCGCAAAACATGATTGTTGGTCAGTTTTCGCAGATCTCGTTTTCGGACTTCGCACGTTCGCTCACGCCGGCAGCGCTCGTTGGATTGGCGATTAGTTTCGCGATTGTGAGTTTCGGTTTTCGCAACGTGCTGCGAGGCGCGGTAGTCAGCCATGAATCTCACGTCGTTCCGAAGCTTGATCGCGGTTTATTCGCGCTCGTCTGTATCGTGTTTGCTGTGATCTTCGTCTGCTTTCTTGCCGGATTGAATCTGGCATGGACAGCGCTTGCCGGCGCCGCGCTGATAATGGTGCTCGCGCGCCGCGATACCCATCAGGTCCTGAAACTTGTTGATTGGCATTTGCTTGTGTTCTTCGCCGCCTTGTTTGTCGTTGTTGAGGGACTTAGCGATACGGGGTTGCCCGATGCGATTTATCGCCATCTGCAGCCGATGTTCGGCGCGCACACTGCAGTGCAGGCGTGGAATTTGACCTGGTTCTCTGTGGCCGGTTCGAACATTTTTTCCAATGTTCCGTTCGTTCTCGTGGCGGGAAAATGGATTCCGCATTTCGCCGATCCTGCGCTGATGTGGAAAGTGCTCGCCCTGGCCACGACCTTTGCCGGCAATCTGACGATCATCGGATCGGTCGCGAACATGATCGTCGTGGAGTCCGCGCGGGAACACCTCGAAGTTGGGTTCTGGGATTATGCCCGGTACGGCATCCCGATCACGATTTTAACTACCGTTGCGGGAACCTTTGTGCTGCTGGTTTGGCACTGAGAAAATCAGCATCAAGCAGCGCGTCAACCGCGCGTCGGTGCGGCGAAGGCATTGCGACATGCTCGATTGATTCAAGCCATTTCTGGCGGGGACCGATTCGCTTCGGGGCCGGCCAATGATACACAGAAAGCGTGACCCGATGATGGGTGAACGGAAACACCGACTCGTAAACCGGCTTCTTCCCAACGATTGCCGGGTTTGAGGAATCAAGTTCGAGTCGCGGCAAAATCCACATTCCACGCCATCGATGGTGGGATTTCTCGAGGAGAATGCGGTTGCCCCTAACAATAAAACCATGCGTTTCGACAAGTTGCGTGGTTTTGGGTCTCGATCTCCGCACAGGAAGCGCAGCTGGATTTTTTGCGCGACAAAACGTGCTAATCGGGCACAGATTGCATTTGGGCTTCCGGGCGACGCAAATAACCGCACCGAGATCAAGAAGCGCAGAGTTGAAATCCGCGGCATGGGATCCCGGGAGAAGGCATTGTGCCACTTCCCACAGTTTGGTCCGGCCCGCGGTGGAATCGATTGATTCGCGCAAATTGAAGAGCCGCGCCAAAACGCGACCGGTGTTCGCTTCGATAATCGGAACCGATTGATCAAACGCAAAGGTGGCGACTGCGTGCGCGGTATATTTCCCGATTCCGGAGAGTTGCCGTATTTGCTCGATTTTTCGCGGGAAGTTTCCACGGTGTTTATGCATCACCGTTTTTGCGGTCGCGTGGAGATTTCGGGCGCGAGCGTAATAGCCGAGCCCTTGCCACGCGCGAAGCACCTGGTTTTCTGAAGCGCGCGCCAGTGTGGCGAAATCAGGAAACGTGCGCAGCCACCGCTGGTAATACGGGATAACTGTGGTGACCTGAGTTTGCTGGAGCATGAATTCGGAGACCAGGATCGCGTACGGATCGCGGGTCTGCCGCCAGGGAAGATCGCGCCCATGATGGCGGAACCAGCGCAAAAGTGAACGGCGCAACGCGCGAATGTCTTGTAGCGCTGGCAACATTTGCCAGCAAACGTCGAACATCCAACCCTCAACGTCCAACTGCCAATTCAGAAGAGGATTGAATGTTGAGCGTTGAGCGTTGAGCGTTGGGCATTGAATTCATACACCCAGGCGCTCACGAATGAACAAGTAACAAAGCTGCGCGTTTTGCTACAAGATCTCGGGTTCGAATTCGCGCCGAAGGAGTGGACAATTTTTTTTGCGCAGAAAAATAAGTTGAGCGTGGCGGTGTACGAGAAGGGACCCAAGGTTCTGGTGCAAGGCAGAGGGGTCGAAGAATTTGTCCAGTTCGAGTTGGAACCGAAGATTCTTGGCGAGGCAAAGCTCGGTTATGAGGAAGTACATTCCCCGGAAATGTTCGAGCCGCATTTCGGAGTGGACGAGAGCGGGAAGGGGGATTTCTTCGGTCCTTTGGTGATTTCGGGTGTCTACGTTGATCGTGGTATCGCCCGAAGGCTTCTCGATGCCGGAGTCGTGGACAGCAAGCGGATCAGCTCTGATGCGCGGATCCGCGCTTTGGCGGACACCATTCGGAAAACTTCACAAGGTCTGGTGCAAACGGTTTTGATCGGCCCCGCCAAGTACAACGAGTTATACCAAAAATTTGAGAATTTGAACCGGCTCCTCGGATGGGGACACGCGCGGGTGATCGAGAATTTGCTGGCGCAAAAGCCTGGCTGCCCGCGGTCCTTATCGGACCAGTTCGCAGATCCGCGCGTGATCAAGGAATCCTTGATGAGGCATGGGCGCAACATCGTCCTTGAGCAACGGCCTCGAGCAGAATCCGACATTGCGGTCGCGGCGGCGTCGATTATCGCGCGTGAGGGATTCATCAATTGGCTCGAACGGAAGGGCAAAGAACTCGGTATGCGTTTGGAACGGGGCGTGTCGCCCAGCGTAAAAGAGACTGCAAAAAAAATTGTCGAAATCAACGGCGGGGAGGCGTTGCGTGAAGTGGCGAAAGTGCATTTCCGCACCGCGCATGAGATTGCTCCGCAACATTATGCCGCGCCGCCACCGCGCGAAGAGTGGCGACGGCGCAGTTCACCAAAGATTCGAAACTGAACAGTTGCGGCCGGGTTTGTGTTTAGAGGAAGCAGCCGCGTTTTCCGCGGTCCTCTTCAAAAAGTTGCTTTTTTGTGCTTCATTTGGCCACCAGCGGAGTCACAAGGAACGATTACTAAATTAGATATGGCGAAATTAACTAAGCGCGACATCGTGGTGTCGATCAGCAATCAGACCGGCATGGTTCAGCATCAAGTCTTCGATGTGGTGCAAAAAACCCTCGACAAGATTACTGACAGTTTGGCCAATAATATTCCGGTTGAGTTAAGAAACTTCGGCGTATTCCTGCCGCGCCTTACCAGGCCCAGGATTGGGCGGAACCCTAACCAGCCCGGGAGCAGCTTCGTCATCCCTCCGCGTGCAACGGTGAAGTTCAAGGCGGGTAAAATCATGCGGCAGCGCGTGGAGAAGCTCTCTCGCCAATTGAAAGAAGCAGAAGAGCGCAAGGACAAGGCTGGCGTTGGCGCGCACGCAACCGAATAACTCGATCTGATTGGGCAATTGCATCTGCGACCTTGGTTCGCAGGTCAGCTCTTCTTACCAGATCAGGAGAGTAAGCTCTGGATCGTTTTCTCCAGGCGCTCGAAATTGATTGGCTTCGTCAGGTGCTCAGCGAAGCCTGCCTCTCTCGCCTGGTTCACATCCTGTTCGCTGCCGAAACCGCTCAAAGCGATCCCGGGCAGACGTTTATTGAGCCGCACTTCGCGCATCAAGTCGTAGCCGCTGCGATCGGGTAATCCAATGTCGCTGATCAGGAGATCGAATTCCTGCGTGCGCACTTTCTCCACGGCCTGCTGGGCGGAATGAGCAATCGTGATCTGGTAACCCCGCCGTTCCAGCATTCTTTTCATACCAACACAAGTATCGTGATGATCGTCAACCACGAGGACGCGCCGGTGAGTCGCAATGCCCGCCGCCGGTTTTGGATCGGTTGGCCGTTCTTCTCCGTGACCGTCGCGTTCAACAGGGCTATCCACAGTATCAAGCTCGACGGTAAACGTAGCTCCCTGGTTTTTTCCGGCACTTTGGACATGGATATTTCCGCCGTGAGCGTCGATTAATGTCTTGGAAATTGTCAGACCAAGTCCGAGACCTCCGAACCGGCGAGTGATGTCACTTTGTCCCTGTTCGAATGCATTGAAAATTCTCCCGATCGTTTCCGACTCAATCCCAATGCCGGTGTCGATGACGCGTACCTCGATTTTTTCCGGAAGAGGATTGGCGGTTTCGATGCGAATACGGCCTTTTTCCGGGGTGAACTTGACGCTGTTCTTGATCAGATTCCAGAAAACCTGCTGCAAACGTGCCGGATCGCCCTTCACGTAAGTGTGGACCGCGCGAAGGTCAAAGTTCACCTCAAGGTTTTTGGCCTCGATCTCGTCGCGGCATATCTCGTAAGCGCGCTGAAGGATTTGGTGAATTGAAATAGGTTCGAAGCTTAGCTGAAGTTTGCCTTTCGAGATGCGGGTGATGTCGAGCAAATCATCGATTAAGCGTGCTTCCAACTCCACGTTTCGACGTACTACTTCAAGTGCTTCCCTGACGGGCTCGGAATCGGGAACATCAGCTTCAAGTTCGCCCACCATGGCGAGCACGGGCGTAAGAGGACTGCGCAACTCGTGGGACAATTGTGCCAGAAATTGGTCTTTC
>JAICUQ010000062.1 GCA_025935755.1 Chthoniobacterales bacterium
CATCATGCGACAGGCGCTTTTTCCGCAGCACCCATATGCCTTGCGTACCAACGGCTCAGTCGACGCTGTGCGGCACCTGACGCAAAAAGATCTGGCCGATTTTCGTGATCGTTATGTCGTTGGGAAGAACGGTGTCATTTACGTTTTTGGCGACGTGAAAGCAGCCGAGGTAAAGCAGCTCATCGAGCAAAGGCTCGGAAAGATGCAGCCCGGCGCGCTTGCGTTAACAGACGCGAAGCCGTCCACCCCCTTGAGCAAACCGGAAGCTGTGGAGAGCCGCAAAGACAAAGCGCAAGGCGTGATCATGGTCGGTTTTCGCGGTGCGAGCATGTCCAGCCCCGATCGCTATGCGCTGGAATTAATCGATGAAGCAAGCAGCGATCTTGGATCGCGTTTTTTCATTCGTATTCGCGAGCAAATGGGACTGGCCTATTACGTCGGCGCCAGCGAAATGCAGGGTCTGGTGCCGGGACTGTTTGCATTCTATCTCGGAACAGATCCGCAGAAGATCGAGCCGGTGAAAACCGCGTTTCTCGATGAAATCCACAAGCTCGCGAACGAAGGTCTTACTTCTGTGGAATTGCAGCGCGCGAAAAAGAAATTGATCGGCCAACAGGAAATCGCCAATCAAAGCAATGACGCTTTCGGGTATCATTGCGCGCTCGACGAGCTCTACGGTCTGGGTTTCGACTATTACAAGCAGCTCGAAAAGAACGTGAACGCCGTCACGCTCGACGACACCAAGAAAGTGGCTGCGAAATATTTTCGCGATCAACCGTACGTTTTGGCAACTGTGCAGCCGCCCGCAAAGAAGTGATGAGTGAGAAGTGATGAGTGACGAAAGGAACCGTGCTATGTTCATGAAACTCATCACTCGTCACTAATCACTTCTTCATATGGCTGAAGTCCAAAAAACTGTTCAAACCGGTGAACTAACGCAGCGCTTCATTGAGTTCGTGATGATGCATGCTCAAAACGCCGCGCTATTTCTTGGTCAAATTCCAAATCCAAAGACGGGCGAAGCGGAAATCAACCTGGATCTTGCGCGGATGTTCATCGATCAACTGGAGATGATCCAGGAAAAGACCCGCGGCAACCTGACCCACGAAGAAGCAATGGTTTTGCGGAACGCAGTGTCCAATCTGCAAATGGCGTACGTCGAACTAGCAGGGGAAGCTGGCAGGGGGCAACCAGAGACTGCTCGCCGCGGCGAGGGCGCGCCGCAGACTGCCGCGCAATCTGAAGAGAGCGAATCGCCTCAGCCAACCTCATCTCAGGCGACCGAACAACCAGCCTCGAGCAGGCAATCCCCGCCTGTCGCATCTTCGGAGTCCGACACAGAATCGCGAAAGAAATTCACCAAAAGCTACGGCCCGTAGCGCGAGTTTGTTTCTTAGAAAACCCTCAATATCCTCGCCACGACGCCTGCCGTGGCTTTCTACTCATCGTTAGGCGCTCTCAGATGCTTTCTCTCAGCCAAAAGCGATGACTTTGCGGAGAGTTACGACGGCTAGCGTCGCAATGCTTGGCCTGAGTGCGTCTTTTACTGGCGCCGCCCTGGTGCATGCGGCCGGCTTTTCCGCGCTGCTGAGTGGATTTAGCGCATTGGCACTCAGCCCTTACGCGGTGTTGTGCGGCGCGTGTTTCCTTGCGGACAGCAGTCATGGCCGACCAATCGCCACGCTCGTGGTTTGCGCTTTGGCTACCGCGTGCGCGATCTTCTTTTATGGTGACCTTATCTTCCTGAACCCTGGCTCGATGAGCGGATTGGTTTTCCTCCTCGTCCCCTTCTACCAGCTTCCCGCCGCGATCTTTCTTCTGGTCGTGATGTTTTTTACGCGCCCCCGCAGGGGCTGCAGAGCCTGCGCCTAACCAGACGATCAGGCAACCTTTCGCGAGCGGGCTGGCTCGATCGCCAATACTTTCAGCGTCTTTGTCAGGACATCTTGCTGCGACCTATCCCTTCCATTAGACCTCATCACATGGAATTCCGACCAGGTTTGCCGGCCGATGCAGAAGCAATTGCCGGCTTAATCGCCAGCTTCCAGAGCGAACTCACCGACGATCCGTCTGGTGCGGGTGCTGAAGAATATCTTGCCTCTGTGTCTGTCCAGGCCGAGCGCGAGTACCTGAGCTCTGAGCGGTATCGATACCTTGTCGCTTATGCCGATTCTCATGTTGCCGGGTTTATCGCAATTCGAGACGGGTCCCACCTTTTTCACCTCTTTGTCGAGCGGTCGCATCAGCGCCGGGGCATTGCTCGGCGTTTATGGGAGCGAGCCTTGAAAGAGCTGTTCGTTCCCCGCGGCGATGCAGGTTTTAGCGTTAACTCGAGTCTTTCCGCGGTGCCAGTGTATGAAGCCTTCGGCTTTATTCCAGCAGGGCCAATACAGAGTAAGCATGGCATCTCCTTTCTGCCTATGCATTGTCCAGCCTCCCAAGCACGCCGCCTAACGAATCAATAAAGCGAAGGAACGAAGGGTTATGACTAAAATCGGTGCGCCGGACTTTTGTGGCTTGTCGCACATTTCGAGGAAAACGAACGAAATGTGCATCACTGCGGATCTTTGCTTTGATGTTCAATCCGCGATATCTGCTGCGGGCGCGACACTGGGTCATTAATATTAAGATCGTAGAGAGCGGACGTAGCGGTTCAGTGGAATATGGAGACTCCGCAGGTCTCATGCAGAGTTTGGTGGCGGCGACACCGTTGCGATCATTTGGGTTGACGACCCGGTTTCATGGAGCAGCAAGTATCCTTGGGCGATTCATCAGCGACGGACCATCTTGGAGCGAATCGCGTGCGAGGTCATTCGACGGAAAGCGCCGACGTGCCGGTCTGATATCGATGAGAAAAACGGATACATTTACATCCGTGAACCTGCTGCTTAACCGGTCTCGCCTTCAATCCCGTCCATGCTTAATCTCGCCCTAACTAATATATGAAACACACCCTTCGCTCGATATTGGGCACAATATTCGCGACGATGCTGCTCTTATGTGGATGTGAGAAGGAAAATGCCGGTCCAGAGTCCGCGTCTCAAAGCACACCGGGAAGCACGAAGATCCTGGAGGCAGCAGATCTCGTTGGGTACGATGGAAAAAAACTCAGGAGAAGCGTCGATGGCATTAAAGCGGCCAACGAGAAACATAATCAGGAACTGGAAAAGACCGTTGGCAGCGGGCCCGATCAGTGACGGGGCTATACCGCGGCTTGATCGCAGCACACGTTAGAATTCTTCGGCAGGGTCTCCACGCCGTTCGTCCAGTGGCGAACAAGGTGCCCGCCGGCCCACAGCCAGGATGGCTGTGCTACTGTCGAGATGACTCTGCTACGGTTGTTACCGTTGGCTAGTGCGGGCGGGGGTCGCTCGCGCGCGGGGTTTTGTTTTCGCTGTTTTGCGCACCGTGATTGTTCCTTCGCGCGCGATCTCGGGAGTGGGCGATGCTTCCGGATATTTTTTTGTTGTAGGCCAGATAAGGCGCCATGGCTGCGTTTTTATCGTTTCGCTGAACTGCTTGATGTTTTCTCCGGCCGGTTGCAGTTCATTCGTCGCGATTTTCAATCTCTCCGATGATATGCGCAGGTTCCGCAGCGTCACCTCAATGTTGTCGTTGTCGGTCAGGCTGGTGCTGATTTTTTCTATGTTGGTCAGCGAAGTCGAGAGCGCGCTATCGGGCTTGGTGAGATCGGAGAGATGTTCACCGACCGTTTTGAATTGGGTGAGAGCGAGACTCAGTTCCGAATTTTTATCGGTGAGTTTGTTGAGATTCTGCGCGGTATTCTGAAGGTCTTTCATTGTATTGGTCGCCTCGTTTGCAACGGGCTTGATGACCTCCAGCATTTTCGCCGCGGCTTCGCCGAGGTCAGGCGTGCGTTCGCCGGCGAACCTGTCACCATTTGTGGCACGGCCGGATTCTTTGGTGCCCTGGGTAAAGTCGATGGCCATATCGCCTAACAAGCCTAGCTGGATCATCTGGGCTTTGGCGTCCCGGTAAACCCTGGCGCTTTTGTCCACCTGCACATCAACGCGGGCTTCGAATCGCGGGGCCGGGGAAGGGCTCGTATTGGGTGCAGCAGGATGAATCGCTGCCACCGCTTCCTGCGCTTGCTTTTCCTCCGTAGACGTCAGCGGCGAATACAATTTCTGGACCTGCCCAATTTTGCGCCCTGCAAGCATCACCACCGCACCCGGTTTAATTCCTGCGGCGTTGTCGAAGTACACTCCGTAGGTGACCAGCGGCCGAAACAATCCGGGCGCACCCAGCAGCACCAGAAGAAAGGCGATCACGGCAATCGTACCGATCACCAGCACACCTGTCAGGATTTCATTTCTTTCTAATTGCATCGAGTGAGCCTTCCAGGATCGGGCCTTCCGTGCTGCCGCTCAAGAATTGTGCGACCACCGGGTTCTTAGATTGTTTAAATTTTTCCGGTTCCCCTTCTTCAATGATCTTTCCCTCGTATAGCATAGCCATGCGCGTGGCGATACGAAATGCGCTCTCCATTTCGTGTGTGACGATGATAGAGGTCGCCTTCGATTTTTGAGTCAGGTTGATAATTAGTTCGTCAACGACCGTGGCAATGACCGGGTCGAGTCCGGCTGAAGGCTCGTCGAGGAGGACCAACTCGGGATCAAGCACCAGTCCGCGTGCAAGTGCTACGCGTTTGCGCATGCCGCCGCTGAGTTCGTCCGGGAGCAGGTCCTTGGTATCCAGCATTCCTACGAGCTCGAGTTTTTCATCAACGATTTTATCGATCTCGCTGCCCGATTTGTCAGTAAGCTCTTCCAGCGGCAGCGCGACATTTTGGCGAACGGTGAGTGAGCTTAACAGCGCCGAATATTGGTAAACCATGCCGATCTGCTGTCGCACCTGTTGAAGCTTTCTGCGCTTCAGACGGTTGATCTCATATTGTTTAAAGAAAACGGATCCGGAATCGGGTCGAAGTATGCCAAGGATCAGGCGCAAGATAGTGCTTTTGCCGCTGCCGCTCTGCCCCATAATGACCAGTCGTTCCTGCGGCTGGACATTAAGCAAAACGCCTTCGAGGACTTTTTTGCCTTCGAATTGCATGTTCACGTCGCGTAGCTGAACCATTTGCGACGGCGTGCTCACGTCGGGAAGAAGTTCGTGTAAACAACGTTGTAGACGGTGTCGAAGCCGATCACGGTGGTGATAGCGGTGACTACACTGGAAGTGGTGTTGGTGCCGACTCCAGCCGCGCCGCCTTTCACGGTGAGTCCTCGATAACAGGCGATCGAGGCGATCAGCAAACCGAACAAGAAGCTTTTCAGTATGCCAGTGATGATATCGCGAATAAGCAGCGAATCTTTAACCAGATCGAGAAAATACAAAAACGCGATGCTGAAGTACGCCTTACAAACCAGACTGCTTGCAAGCACGGCAGCTAGGTTCGAAACCGTGGAGAGACAGGGCGCCAGAAGAAACAGCGCCAGCATCCGGGGCGCAGCGAGAAATCGCAGCGGTCCAATACCCATGGCTTCAACAGCTTCAACTTCTTCATTGACCTGCATGGTGCCGAGTTCGGCCGTAAACGCTGCACCGATTCGCGCGGCGAGCATAATCCCGGTGAGCAGGGGACCCAGCTCGCGCGTAAACGCAATGGCAACGAGACCAGGAATGAGCCGTTCCGTTCCGAAGCGTTGCAGCTGATAGCCCGTTAAAAGCGCCATCGTCAGGCCAAGGAAAAATGAAACCAGGCCGACCAGTGGAACCGAGTCCACACCCGCCCGTACGCTCTCCCTGAAAAAGCTGGCTGCGCGGAAAGGAGCGCGCCCCTGTTGCACGCGTTCCATGCTTTCCTGCAACGTGTTGAGGATGAACCAGAAGATGCTGCCGACTTCGCGCAGAAACGTGCGCTGGATCTCAACGACCTCGAGCGGTCCAGGCATGTTGCGACGTGCTTCAGCGTTCGGCATGGACCAGACATTGCCTCACTTCGCCGGTGCATCAAGGAATGACGGCTTGCCGCCCCGTCAGACAATGTAACCGCCGGGACGCCGTCACTCCTTGTGAAAGCCCGTCACAGGGTTAACCCTTCGAGATGAAAATCGCTGGAGCTTGCGTCGCCAATTGCTTCTTTGCGTTCCTGCTCTTTAATGCTGCGGCGTCGGCGCCTGCCGCGGAAGCCGACCAGTCTAGTACCCCGGTAGAGAAAAAGCGCGCCCAAAACAATCCAAAGATGGAAACAAAAAAAATCGGACTCGTGATTCACGGCGGCGCCGGAACGATCGAGCGCAGCAGCATGACACCGGAAAAAGAGGGTGAATATCGCGCAGGACTTGAGCGGGCGTTGGGTGCTGGCTACGAAATTCTCAAGCGCGGCGGATTGAGCCTCGACGCAGTAGAAGCGGCTGTGCGTGTACTTGAGGACGATCCACATTTCAACGCCGGGCGCGGTTCTGTATTCACCAGCGCCGGCACAAACGAGATGGACGCATCCATCATGGATGGGAAAACGCTGGGAGCCGGTGCGGTTGGAAGCGTGAAACACATTAAGAACCCAATCGTTCTCGCGCGGCTGGTGATGGAAAAATCTCCGCATGTCATGCTCGATTGCGCCGGCGCGGAAGCGTTCGCCAAAGCAAACGGGATAGAATTGGTAGATCAAAAATATTTCTTTACCCAGGAACGCTGGGACGCTCTGGAGAAAGTTAGAGCTGCCGAAAAACATCGCGCGAGCGGTGACGGAAAGAGCTACATCATCACCGATCAGGATCGACATGGCACAGTCGGGGCGGTTGCGCTTGATCAGGACGGTAATCTGGCGGCGGCAACTTCGACTGGCGGGATGACCAATAAAATGCCCGGACGAATCGGCGACACACCCGTTATTGGCGCCGGCACGTACGCGAACAATCAGACTTGTGCGGTTTCTTGTACCGGCGACGGCGAATACTTCATTCGGGTCGGAGCGGCGCATGACGTTTCAGCTCTGATGCAATATCGCGGACTGAAACTGGAGGAAGCGGCACAGACTGCTCTCGACGCTGTGAAACAGCTGGGTGGCACGGGCGGCTTGATCGCAATCGACAAGAACGGTGAGATCGCGTTGCCATTTAACACAAACGGGATGTACCGCGGCTACGTCGAGCCAAACGGCAAGCTGGTGGTGGAGATTTACAGGTGAGCAGAGCTGCGACTAAGCTCACCGTCACACTGAGCGAAGCGCAGCGGAGTCGAAGGATCCCCGGCGCTAACGTGGAGTAATGCTTCGGGATTTGATTCACTCACTGCCCGTTCGATCCGCCTGCGGCCCTCCCGTCTATGTCGCAGCTCCCCAAGCCCCTCCATTCTCGACTTCGCTCGGAATGACAGGTTGCTTCCGGCTTCAACTGTTCAACTTTTCAACGCTTTAACGATCCTCATGCCGCCAGCATTTTCCATCGTCATTCCTTGTTTCAACGAAGAGGCACGCATCGGTCAGACGCTCCGAGTCACGCTCGATTATCTCGCTGCCAATGCACCGGACAGCGAATTGATCGTCGTGAATGACGGATCGACCGATGGAACGGGCGCAATCGCGCGAGAAAAATTGGAGTCAGCGCGCGTCGCCGCACGTTTGCTGGAAAATTTTCCGAACCGCGGAAAGGGCGCAGCTGTGCGCACCGGATTGCTTGCTGCGCAAATGCCGATTGGAGTTTTTTCCGACGCGGACCTTTCCACACCACTTGAGGAGACGCCGAAGCTGATCGGACCAATCGCAAATGGCGAAGTTGATATCGCATTTGGCTCGCGCGCTCTGGATCGCAACTTGATCGGGGTGCATCAACCGTGGCGGCGAGAACAGGCCGGCCGCGTTTTCAATCTGCTGGTGCGGTTTTCTACCGGATTGCCTTTCTGGGATACGCAATGCGGATTCAAAGCGTTCCGGCTTGAAACGTGCCGGCCGATACTCGAAGCGGCACAGATCGAAGGCTTCGCGTTCGATGTTGAGCTGCTTTATCTCGCACATCGGGCCGGTTTGCGGATTCGCGAAGTTCCAGTGCGTTGGAATCATGCCGAGGGCAGCAAAGTCAGCTTTTTCCGCGATAGCCTGCGCATGCTGCGTGAAGTCATCACGCTACGCGCGAAGTCATAATCATGATGTCCAGGTGGAACGCATTGTTCTCAATGTGTTGACTATTGCAGCTTTGCCGCATGGCTTTTGATGCGGGCGCTTGCAACAAATTATTGGCCTTCGGCACGGACATCATCTTCGGAGAAGACGGTCCACCTGCTGCGTCCCTTTTCTTTATTGCGAGGACATCTAAATTAATTGTTCCGCGTTTCCGGTTTTACTTCATGCAGTCCTATAAATTTCATCCCGCAGTCGCCCGGTGGTTCGAACAGACATTCGGTTCACCGACCGAACCGCAAATGCGCGGTTGGCCGGCTATTCAATCCGGCCGGCACACGTTGATTTCTGCGCCCACCGGCTCGGGCAAAACACTTGCCGCGTTTCTCGCATCTCTCGATGCATTGTTTCGACAAGCTGCGGAACGTCATTTGCCTGACGAGACGCAAGTCGTTTACGTGTCACCGCTCAAGGCGTTGAGCAATGACATTCGAAAGAATCTACAGGAACCGCTGACCGGGATTCGCGCTTTATTGGGCGAAGCAAATGGCCGCGCTATTGATGTTCGAGCCGAAGTGCGCACCGGCGATACGACTGCGGCGCAGCGACAGGCGCTCATCAAAAAGCCGCCGCATATTCTGGTTACCACGCCGGAGTCGCTTTATCTGCTGCTTACGTCCGAATCCGGCCGGGGCATGTTGCGCACAGTCCGCACACTGATCCTTGATGAGATCCATGCAGTCGTAGACGACCGTCGCGGCGCACACCTTGCGCTCAGCGTGGAGCGTTTGGCTGCATTAGTGGAAGGACCACTGCAGCGGATCGGTCTATCGGCAACGCAGAAACCAATCGAAGAAGTGGCCCGTTTCCTGGTAGGCGCTCGGGCCGTGGAGGCACTTGGAAATCCCCGTTGCGAGATCATCGATATCGGCCATCGACGTGAGTTGGATCTGGCGATTGAAATTCCGAAATCGCCATTGGAAGCGGTGATGTCGAACGAAATTTGGGAGGAAGTTTACTCTCGTCTTGCCGAATTAATTCAGGCGCACCGAACCACCCTGGTTTTTGTGAACACCCGCCGCATGGCAGAACGCGTCACGCATCACCTGAGCGAGTTGTTAGGCGCCGATGCTGTTACTTCGCATCACGGAAGTCTTTCTGCAAAACTACGTCTGGACGCGGAAGACCGTTTGAAGCGTGGTGAATTGAAAGCGCTGGTCGCTACCGCCTCGCTGGAGTTGGGGATTGATATTGGCTCCGTCGATCTCGTTTGCCAACTGGGCACGACCCGCTCCATCGCCACATTGCTGCAACGCGTTGGCCGCGCCGAGCATAAGAGGGGCGGTTTGCCAAAAGGTCGAATTTTTCCGCTGAGTCGCGATGAGTTAGTCGAGTGCGCGGCGTTGCTGCGTTGCGTTCATCGGGGCGAGCTCGACCGCCTGTTTATTCCCGAAAAACCATTGGACGTGCTCGCGCAGCAACTGGTTGCCGCAGCTTCGACGCAGGACTGGGACGAGAATGAATTCTTTGAACTAGTTCGGTCAGCCTGGCCGTACCGCAATCTCACGCGTGTTGAGTTCGACCAGGTTGTAACCATGCTTGCCGAAGGTTTCAGCACCAAGCGCGGACGGCGTTCAGCGTTGATTCATCATGACTCTATCAATCACCGTTTGCGCGGCCGGCGTGGAGCGCGACTGACCGCCCTCACATCCGGCGGCGCGATCCCTGATAATGCTGATTATCGAGTCATTCTCGAGCCGTCGGAAACCTTCGTCGGTACCGTCAACGAAGATTTCGCCGTTGAAAGTCTCGCTGGAGATATTTTCCAACTTGGAAACGCATCGTGGCGGATCCTGCGGGTAAATTCCGGCGTCGTTCGGGTGGAGGACGCAAAAGGTCAGCCGCCGGGCATTCCATTTTGGCTGGGCGAAGCTCCTGCGCGAACCAACGAGCTTTCGACTGCGGTTTCCAATTTGCGGACGGAAATCGAAAACCGTTTGTCTGAAGGCGAAGCTGACAGCTCCCGAGGTAAAGTCCAAGACTGGCTTGGAAAAGAATTCCAGTTGCGACCACAGGCCGGGGAACAAGTTTCCGCGTATCTTAGAGACGCATATCGTTCGTTAGGCGCAATTCCCTCACAGCAAACGCTGGTGCTGGAGCGCTTCTTCGACGAATCGGGCGGTATGCAGCTCGTTTTGCATGCGCCTTTCGGCAGTCGAATCAATCGCGCCTGGGGTCTGGCCTTGCGAAAGCGGTTTTGCCGTTCATTCAATTTCGAGCTGCAGGCTGCAGCGACCGATGATGCGATCGTGATTTCTCTCGGTACACAGCATTCGTTCCCGCTCGACGAAGTTTTTCGGTATCTCAATTCCAAAACAGTTCGCGACGTTTTGGTTCAAGCGTTGCTCGATGCGCCGATGTTTACGATTCGCTGGCGCTGGAACGCAACGCGTTCGCTTGCCGTACCGCGTTTCCGCGGTGGATCGAAAATTGCCGCGCCGCTGCAACGGATGGAATCGGAAAATCTTTTGGCGGCAGTGTTTCCTGATCAGCTCGCATGCCTGGAGCACATCGTAGGTGATCGCGAGATCCCGGATCATCCATTAGTGAAGCAGACGATTGATGATTGCCTCACCGAAGCGATGGACATCGATGGATTGGAGGAAGTCTTGCGCAAAATCGAGTCCGGCCAGATTCGTTGCATCGCGCGCGATTTGCCCGAACCGTCGCCGCTCGCAGCCGAGATTCTGAATGCGCGGCCGTACGCATTTCTGGATAATGCGCCCTTGGAAGAACGCCGGACGCAGGCGGTTTACACGCGGCGCGCTTCGGAAAGAAACGGCAACGACAAGTTAGGCATCCTCGACCCGGCTGCTATCGAAAAGGTCAAAGCGGAAGCATGGCCCAGGGCAACAAACGCCGATGAATTGCATGACGCGCTGATGTTGATCGGCCTAATGACGGAGCAGGAGATTCATCGAAGCGCGAGCGGCGAGACTGGCGCGAGCCTCCAGGTTACGCAGTCACACGAAGGCAAGCGGGAGGCATGCGCTATCTTTGATGGCGACAGCCGAGGAGGGCCTGGCTTACTTAACGAACTCGTTGCCGCTAACCGGGCAAAGCGACTCGCAATCGGCACGCAGCATTCGAACGGCCGCGAGGTTTTGGAGTGCGGCGCTACCGCTCCGCTTTCAAATGGCGACGCAGTTCCGGAAGAGCGCCGGAGCACCGGCGCACTTCAAAACGCCGAAGCAGCTAAGACGTTTTACGTTGCTTCGGAACGATTACCGCTCCTCCAGGCGGTCTATCCGAACGCTATCTTTGATCTGCGATGTGTTTTACCCGATTCACTGGTTGGAAAAACGTGGGAACGTGCAGATGCGATTCGCGAATTGGTTCGTGGTCGCATGGAGGTTTGCGGGCCGATTACCGCCAGGGAACTCGCTGATGCACTGGTTTTGGAACAACTCGAAATTGACGCGGCGCTGCTGGCACTGGAAGCCGAAGGTTTCGTGTTGCGCGGCAAATTCCGTCCGGGCGCGACTGTAGAGGCGACGCCCTCGTCGGCTGATGTCGCGGGGACGCCCCGGTCGCAGAGCCATGATATCGAGCGCGCCGAGTCTACGGAGCAAGAATGGTGTGATCGAAGGTTGTTGGCTCGAATTCATCGCCTAACGATCGATCGATTGCGCGCTGAGATTCAGCCGGTTTCCATTCATGATTTCTATCGTTTTCTTTTCGCATGGCAGCGCGCGGATCGGGAACATCAGGTAGAAGGTTTGGAAGGGTTGCAATCCGTCCTGGAACAGCTCGATGGTTGCGAGCTGCCGCTGGCTGCCTGGGAATCGGGGGTGCTTCCTGCACGCGTAGCTGATTATGATCCTGAATGGCTCGACCGATTATGTTTTTCCGGTCGCATTGGGTGGGGACGTTTAAGCGTCCCCCAAAATCCAAACGGACGAGCGTCGGCGCCGTTGCGAACCAGTCCGATCGCGCTTTACCTGCGCGAAAATCTCGCCCATTGGCTCGCATTGACCCAGCCGAGCCCGGCAATCGAACTTCCGGTCAGCAGTCAGGCTGTGTTCGAAGCACTGCAAAATGGCGGCGCGCTTTTCTTCAGCGAATTGGTCAATCGAAGTGCCTTGTTGCCTTCCCAGGTTGAAGAGGCTTTGTCCCAACTTGCCGCGCTTGGTCTGGTGACTGCAGACAGTTTCGACGGATTACGCGCTCTTCTAGTTCCATCCAATAAACGCCCGACCTTTGGTCGAACTGTGTCAAAGCGCCGCCGGAGAACCAACCTGGCCAGTATCGAGTTTGCAGGCCGCTGGTCGTTGTTGCCAAGGAGCGGCGGCTTTGCAGCTAGCGAAACTCTGAACGGAAGCACGCGGGAAGCGGCGATCGAAAAATTCGCACGCGTATTGCTGCGTCGATATGGGATTGTTTTCCGGCGGTTGCTCGAACGCGAAAGTTTTCCTGTTACGTGGTACGAGCTTGGGCGCGTTTATCGGCGATTAGAGGCAAGGGGAGAAATTCGCGGCGGATATTTCGTTGGCGGAGTGAGCGGCGAACAATTCGCGTTGCCAGAGGCGATCGGTCTGTTGCGAGCGATCCGCAAAAGCTCTTCAACTCACGACCCGGTCACGTTGAGCGCCGCTGATCCCTTGAACTTGCAAGGTATCCTCACGCCGGGAGCGCGCATCGCCGCGTTCACCGGGAATCGGCTGCTGTTTCGCAATGGACTGCCTGTTGCTGCTCTCGAATCACGCGAAATTCGAAAGTTGTCCGACGAAAATATCTCTGACACGCAGATCGAAAACGCGCTTCGAATCGGCAGGCTGCGACCGTCTTTGCGGCCGTACTATAAATAACCGCATTGTCATCCTGAGCGGAGCGAAGCGTAGTCGAAGGATCCCGCAGAGTCCGAATCAGGCACGCTTGTGAGTTCGCGTATCCCAACGTTTGATTGTGAGATCCCTCGCCGTCTCCGCCGCTCGGATTGACAGATCCGCTATTTCTTTACGATCTCTGCGTTCTCGATCATGGCGATGCCGCCGCGGTCGGCCATTTTGCCTTTTAACGTGATCGTTTTGCCGCAGTACTCAGCCAGTTGATCGTTCATCGGCTTGTGTTCGCCGACCACCAGATATGCTTTGCCGTCGCTGACAATCCCAACCGGGCCGCCGCTCTTGATGCATTTGGCCCCGCAGCTTTGCCCATGTTTCTCGCCGACAGCGTTGTGATCGACGTAGCACATCATATCGACGACTTCGCCGGTCACTTCTTTCGAAGCCGCTGCGTCATCACTGTGCTCCTGTGCGATGGCGAAAGGAGCGACCGCGAACGCACCGATGAGCGTCGCAGTAACCGCAATCTTCGTTACTGTAGGTTTACTGTTGATTGAATTAAACATGCGATCAATGTGGGCTGCTCGGCACCGCGGTCAATTCTAGCCGCTTCGCTGTGCGAAGCGCGGCCCCGAGTTTCTGCAGGTTCTCCGGCACGGCGGACACGGCGGTGGCTACAGCTGCTTCTCTATCAGCTCGGCGAACTGGTCGAAAAAGTAAGTCGCATCATGCGGGCCGGGCGCGGCTTCGGGATGATATTGGACGCTGAAGATCGGCAGTTTCTTGTGACGCATTCCTTCCACTGTGCCGTCGTTCAAGTTGATATGGGTTACTTCAACTTCCGAGGGGAGCGACTTGGAATCCACAGCGAACCCGTGATTCTGCGCCGTGATGGCCACTTTGCCAGTCAGCAAATCCTTGACGGGCTGATTCGCACCCCGATGGCCAAACTTCAATTTGAATGTCGATCCGCCGAAGGCGAACCCGAGAACCTGATGACCAAGGCAAATCCCGAAGATCGGTTTCTTACCCATCAAATCGTGTACGGTTTTGTGTGCGTAATCGAGGGCGGCGGGATCGCCGGGACCGTTGGAAAGAAAAATTCCATCGGGGTCGAGACTCAGAACTTCTTCAGCCGCTGTGTGAGCGGGCACGACGGTCACTTCAAACCCCTTTTGCCGAAGCAGGCGCAAAATGTTTTGTTTGATGCCGTAATCGTATGCGGCAATTCGGAAGCGTGTGGGCGGCAAGCTCTGCCGGCCTTCTCCATTCGGCGATTTTTGGATCGACCATGGCTCACTGAGTTTGGCTTCCGGATCCCAGCGATAGATTTTTTTCGTTGAGACTTCACGGACGTAATCCATTCCGATTACACCTGCGCCTTCGATTGCCATTCGTGTTGCTTCTTCATGCGCAATGTCTTCGGTCGTTAGGCAGGCTTTCATCGCGCCGCGGGTACGCAGATGCCGTGTGAGCGCGCGGGTATCGATTCCTTTCGCGCCGGGGATATTCCATTTCCGCAGATATTCATCGAGCGACATTTCCGAGCGCCAGTTGCTTGGCACTTCGGTCAGTTCTTCGATGATGAATCCACGCACGTGCGGTGACCGACTTTCCTGGTCGAGCGAATTGACGCCGTAGTTTCCTATCAATGGATACGTCATCGCTACAATTTGCCCGCGATAAGACGGATCGGTCAGCACCTCCTGGTAACCCGTCATTGAGGTGTTGAAGCAAATCTCACCAACGCAGGTGCCGGTTGCCCCAAAAGATTCGCCCTCGAAATATCGGCCGTCTTCGAGAGCTATGAGTGTGCGCACGTCACCGCGCAGTATCGAGGTTCTGACTAAATTTTCAAATTAGTTGAAGCAGTGAAGCAGACAATCCTGTCTGCGGGATTGTGTGGAGGGGCGAGCTCCCGCGAGCCCGGCGTCGCAGGAGCTCTTCCCTCCCTTGGCTGCTCGTTAAACATGACATTCGTTCTGGAACCCGTTAAGGTTTGGCTCCAACAAAAAAACCCGGATCGAACATTTCGATCCGGGTTTCAAATATTACCCCGCCGATGCCGTTTAGGCGGATCACCCGTTCCCTTTCAGTAACGGGTGGATGACCGTCGCCGCAGCGTCTGACTTCCAATCAAGGCCTGCCATCCTCTGCGACAACCCAGCCTCCTAGTTTTTGTCAAATAGCGGTTCGGGAATCACACCTCGTAATCTCGAACATCGCAGGGTAAATCAAGAGCCGTTGGTCGAGAGTTGAGAGAAAAGCACTGGTTTTCTTCACAACCCTCAACGAACGGCTCTCTTCTCAAAGAACTATTCCCGCAGCGTCACTCCCAACTCGCGCTTTAATCGCTCGCGAATCTTCGCGTGCGCCGCGTTCACTTCCTCGTTTGTCAGTGTGCGATTTTTCGCGCGGTATGTCAATCGATATGCGAGTGATTTTCCTGAATTCATCGAATCCGTTGCATCCTTAAACAGATCGAACAACTGCACACTTTCGAGCAACGGTTCCGATGGATTTTCGATCGCGCGCAAAATTTCGGCGTGCGTCAACTTCTCCGGAACAATCATGGCGATGTCGCGCGTGATCGCTGGATAACGGTCGAGCTCGCGAAATTTTTTGGTCGATCCGCCCATCGGAAAACGATCCAGGTTCAATTCGGCAATGAACACCGGACCGGGCGCGCTCGATTTATCCGCGGAGAGTTGGCCTCCCAATCCAATCAACTTGTTATCGGACAGAATCTCGATCGCCAGCGCGAAATCGGGACGTTTCGCCGGCGCGAAGGACAAATTCGGTACAATGCCTTCGAGTGTCCCCTTGAGATCGAACAGATCGAGATTTCGTATCATTTGTGGGCGCCAGTTGATCGCGTTCCCGATATTTCCCCAAAGCAAAACTGCAAGATGCCGTTCCTCGTCTTCAAATGGCGGGAATACGCGGCCGATCTCAAAAAACGAAACACGGCCGGCTCCGGCACGAATGTTTCGTTCGAGCACGTCGAGCAAACCACTGATCAAGTTTGGCCGGAGGGCAACGTGATCTTCGCTCAATGGATTGCGCAGCTCGACCGCTTGATTGGACGCCATCGCGTTTCTGGAAATCAATTTGGAGGTCCGCACCTCGGACAAACCAGAAGCCGCTAAGCGCTGTCGCAGGATCGTGGTCTCGAGATCGTGTGACCGGTCAGCGGCACTCGTTGGCATGAAACGGCCGCGAGTTCGTCCAGGCACTTTGTCTATTCCGTACGCGCGAAGGACTTCTTCGACCAGGTCAACGTCGCGCTTCAAATCGCGGCGGTAACTCGGAATTTTCCAGGTCGCCGAATGATCTGTACAGGTGGTTTTCTGCAGCCCGAAACGTGTGAGAATTTCGTCAATGGTTTTCGGATCGATCGTCACGCCAATTAAGCGGGAACACTTATCGTAGCTCAACGAGACGTCAGGCGGATGCGCGGGAAGTTCACCGGCAATTTGAATTTCCTTCGCCGGAGCTCCACCAGCGATCTCGCGCATTAATTCGGTCGCGCGCGCCGAGGCTCGCAAAATCATTTCCGGATCCACGCCGCGCTCGAATCGATAGCTTGCGTCACTTTGCAGATTCAAATCGCGCGCGGTCCGGCGAATACTTGCGGGCAAAAAATACGCGGCCTCGAGCAAAATGTTTTTCGTTGAATCGATCACACCCGTTTCTTCACCGCCCATTACGCCGCCAATTCCAACTGCACGTTCGTCGTCGGCGATCACGCAATTGTCCGGCCGGAGTGAATAAGTCTTCGCATCCAGCGCGAGGAATTTCTCGCCGTCACGCGCAAGCCGCACATTGATGCCGCCCTTTAGCTTATCGGCATCGAACGCGTGTGTCGGTTGGCCCAGCTCGAGCATCACAAAATTCGAGATGTCGACGATGTTGTTAATCGAGCGAACACCGACGCTCTCAATTTTCGTACGTAACCATTGCGGACTCGGACCGACTTTTACATTCTCGACCTTGCGCAGCGAAAAGAACGGGCATTCGCGGGTTGCGGAAATCTTCACGCCGTCATTCCGGGCGAAGTCGAGGGAGCCCGCAGCTTTACTGTCGGTGTTTTCGCGGGATGGAAAGCCTGGCCTCGCCGCCTTCGGGGATTGCCTTGCAGCCTCCACTCCGCTTCGCTTCGGTCGGAATGACGAGCCGGTTAACGCCGCGAGTTCACGCGCGAGACCGAAATGGCTCAGCAAATCGCCGCGATTCGGCGTGATCTCGACATCCAGAATCGTATCCGGTTGGAAAAGATCGCTCATCGGAGTGCCGACCTTTGCATCGGCCGACAGGATCAAGAGGCCGGATGCATCTTCGCCGAGGCCCAGCTCGATCGGGCTGCACAGCATTCCTTCCGACTCGACCCCGCGCAGTTTGCTTTTTCGAATCTCCGTTCCGTTAGGCAACTTCGCCCCTGGAAGCGCGAGAAGAACTTTGTCGCCGGTTTTGTAATTCGTTGCCCCGCAAACGACCTGGCGCTTCGTTCCGCTTCCATCGTCTACTTCACAAACGCTAAGCCGATCGGCGTTCGGATGACGCGAGGACGCGGTGATTTGCGAAACGATCACGTTCTCCACATTCGCGCCGCGCGTCTCGATGTTTTTGGTTTCAATACCCGCGCGAGTTAATAAGTCGGCGATTTCTTCCGGACGTTTTGGAAGATCGACAAATTCCCGCAGCCAGTTAACGGAAAACTTCATGGAAAGACAGAGTCATCCCGAGCGAAGTCGATGGATCCCGCGATGTTGCCTGAAGCTAATGCCTCAGGAAATTTCGACTCCGCTCGAAATGACGATTTGCTCATGCGAATTGCTTGAGAAATCGCAGATCGTTTTGCGAGAACAACCGAATATCAGGGATGTCGAAAAGAATCATGGCCAGCCGATCCATGCCGAGCCCGAATGCGTAACCGCTCCACTTTTCGGGATCATAAGCGTTATCGCCGCGTGCTTTGTTGACCGCTTCAAAAACCGCGGGATGCACCAGGCCGCAACCGGCCACTTCGATCCATTGCTCGCCGCCTTTCAGCGCTTTTGATCGGACATAAACTTCCAAACTGGGCTCGGTAAACGGAAAGAAATGCGGTCGAAATTCCACCTCCGTTTCAGCGCCAAAGAGTTCGCGCATAAAAAATTGCAGCTCGCCTTTGAGATCGGCGACGCTGACGTTTTCGTCGACATACAATCCTTCGATCTGATGAAACTGCGGGCTGTGCGTCGCGTCGAGTTCGTCGCGCCGGTAAGCCGCACCCGAGGCAATCACGCGGATTGGAGGCGGCGCCGATTCCATGGCGCGGATCTGCACAGTGGAAGTATGCGTCCGCAGCAGCCGGCCATCAGGGAGATAAAATGTGTCCTGTTCGTTGCGGGCAGGATGATCTGGTGGCGTGTTCAGAGCATCGAAACAGTACCACTCGGTTTCGATATCCGGGCCCTCGGCGAGCGCAAAACCCATTCGCCTGAAAATCTGAATTCCGCGTTCATGCATTTGATGAAGCGGATGCAGAGAACCAATCTCGTATGGCGTTCCCGGAAGTGAGATGTCGATGCTGGCGAGCGCCTCAGCTTCTTTTTGAGCACGAAGTTTTTGTCCGTGTTGCTCGAGTGCCTCCGCAACGGCGCTCCGCGCCTGGTTGAGCAATTTACCGACGACCGGCCGTTCGTCTTTGCCGAGCGTTTTCATCCGGTCGCCCCATTCGGAGACGCTGCCGGTTTTGCCGAGATATTTTACACGGACCAGTTCGAGCGATTTCTCATCGCGCGCTGCTTCAATCTCGCGCAGCGCGTCATCGCGCAGTTGTTGGAGCGGGTGCATGGATTCCGTGAATCGTTTAA
>JAICUQ010000195.1 GCA_025935755.1 Chthoniobacterales bacterium
ACACGATCAATCGCTGCACCGGCTTCCGCCCTGGATTGCGCTGGTTGCGCTCGAGGAAGGTGAGTTCAAGGACGGCACAAACATCAAGGACAAGCCGTTGGCGTTTATCCAGGTCGATGACGCGCAGGAAAAATTTCCGCCGCCTGACCAGCTGTGGGCCTGGGTGCACGTGCAAGTGAACAGCGATCTTGCGGCGAGCGATGCCGAGATCGTCTCCACCAATATGGATGCGGTCCTGCCGAAATTGGATGCCGCGCTGAAATCAAATGCCGACCTGGCGTACTCGCGGTTGCTGTGTCCGCGCAAACTCAAACCGAATGCGGCGTATCATTGTTTTCTTATTCCAGCATACGAAGCCGGCCGCCAGGCAGGTCTGGGCCTGGACATCAACCCGACTTTTGCCAGTCAATATGCATGGGGCACCGGGCAGACTGAGTTTCCATACTTTCACCGCTGGTATTTCCGCACGGGCACACTGGGTGACTTCGAGTATCTGGTTCGTCTGTTACAGCCAAAACCTGCCGACGAACGCGTGGGCCGGCGCGATATGGACGTGCAAAAACCGGGCTGGAACCTTGAAGGAATCGACCCCGACGGTCCGCTCGCCGGAATTCTTAAATTGGGCGGGGCATTGCGTGTGCCTAAAGAGGTCATCAAAAACATTGACGAGTACAACAAGTACGAAAACTGGGCGGACACATCGCCGCCGGGCTATCCACAACTGATCGAGAAAGACATCGCGAATTTCGTCAATTTGGCTGACGATTATCAAAAGGCCGGCCCGAATCCGCAGCCGATTCCTGATCCGGAGAATCCGCCGGATCCCGATCCGCTAATTACACCGCCGCTTTACGGGCGCTGGCACGCGGCAGTCGACCGGTTGCTCACTCGCGCAGACGGCACACCGCTGCCTAACGATCGGAACTGGATCCACGAGCTGAATCTCGATCCGCGATTTCGCGTGGCAGGCGGCTTTGGCACCAGGGTGATCCAAAAAAATCAGGAAGAATACATGAACATCGCCTGGCAACAGGTAGGCGACGTGCTCAAAGCCAATCATCTGATCCGCCTGGCGCAACTCACGAACGAAGTGTTGTGGCAGTGGCACACCAAAATTTTTCAACCGCTCGTCGCAGCACAGCCGGACAAGGTAATGCTGTTCAGCGCGCCGTTACAAAAACGAGTGTTGCTCCAGAATACAACGCTGTTCTACCAGCTGAAAACGAGTTTGGTGCCGCCAGTCGCAGTCTCGCCTCAGATGCGCCGGATCATGCGGCCGCGCGCGCGAACAGTTCGGATGTTGCCGTTTGTGGAGCGCAACATCGCGCCCGGCAAGCTTGTTACTCGTTTGAACACTGGCGAAGTCCTCCCGGCGCCGCCGAAAATAACGCCACCGGCGATTTTTACCGAGGACGTTCTGGCCGATCAGGTCCAGCCACCACCGGAACCAAAATGGTTAGCGGACTTGTTGCGCGATTATCCCTGGCTGCTCTGGGCGACGTTGGGACTGGCCGTATTGATTCTGATTCTGCTGTTTCTCATTGCACCGGTTTTCCCGCTCGCGGTGCTTCTCGGGGCAATTGTGCTTGGCCTGGGTGTTCTGTTCTTCCGGATGCTGACAATCGCCCGCGCTCTCGCTCAGCCACAGATATTCCAGCCGGGCGGACAAACTCCTGCGGCTGTCGATCAGGCGCCGATGAGTTCCGATTTTCGTATCACCGAGCCGGAAGAAGCGTTCAGACCTTCCGCAGGCACTTCAGACAACGTCGAGGCTGTCCGATTTAAAACGGCGTTGCGCGATATGTACACGGTCGACGTCGCTGCGACTTCCGCCGCTTTCACGCCGCCGAAACAGGCTTTGAAGATCGACGATGTGGCTACGGAAGTCGTCGCCACGTTGCATCCAGATCGAACGATTCCTCTCCTATTGCTAGACCGGATCGTGTTGCCCGGTCGCATCGGCTTTCCGTTCAGCCCCGAACGGTTTGATCAGATCATGAACTATCCGCGGTTCGATCTGCCGATGTACAAACCGTTGTCTGATCTTTCGAAAGAATATTTCCTGCCGAACATCAATTTGATCGAACAGAACAGCATCACGCTGCTGGAGACGAATCAGAAGTTCATCGAATCGTACATGGTCGGCATCAATCACGAGATGTCGCGTGAGTTGCTGTGGCGCGAATATCCCACCGATCAGCGAGGCAGCTATTTCCGCCAGTTCTGGGATGTAAGCGGCTATTTGCCTGATGCGAGTGAGGATCTCACCACATTAAAAGAGAGATTGAAGGACATTCCCGAGATCCATCGTTGGGTGCTGACGTCGAATCTTGGCGATCACGATAACCGCGCGACCAATGGTCAGAAAGCCGACCTCGTTCTGGTGATTCGTGGCGAGCTGCTAAAGAAATATCCCACCGCAGTCATTTACGCGCACAAGGCGAAATGGCCGATCAAAGACGGAAAAATAGATCTCACTCAACAACGCGATCTTGCCGACATTCCCGAGGGTCAGGAGGACAAACCGCCTCGCACCATTGTCAAAACACCGCTCTACAGCGCGAAAGTTGATCCTGATATTTACTTCTTCGGTTTCGACCTGAGCTCTGATGAAGCCAAAGGCAGCGACGGGACGCACCCCGGCGACGAGAACAAGCCCGGCTGGTTTTTTGTCATTAAGGAACGTCCGGGAGAGCCTCGATTCGGTTTGGATATCGGCGGTCCGAACGCTGTGAAAAATCTGTGGAGCGATCTTGCCTGGGAAGATGCCGCGCCCGGTCTGGCCGACGGAGGATTTTTGCAAATCACGAACACAACTGCGGCCATTCCTCTCACTGAACCGGTTAACACTGGCCAGGCAGAGTTTGATGAAGAACACCAGCAATGGAGCGAAGACAACCAGATCGCGTGGCGCAAAGAAATGGATTCCGCCGACCTCGCTTACGTCCTCTACCAGGTGCCGGTGCTTGTGGCGGTCCACGCCAGCGAAATGCTCACGCTTAAATAAACATGCCCGAGTTCCAGGACATACAGCAAAAGCTCGCAGCTGCGCGCGCCGCCCAGCAGTCGGCAAAAAGCTCGCTGTTCCAGACGACCGAGGAGTTGAAGCGCGTCCGAACGATGCTGGAACAATCGGAACGATGGTTCAATCCTAACGACCGGCGAGCGATTGTTGAACGCCGCGAACTCGAGCGGCGCAAGGAAACTCTGGAAGGGCTCCAGCGGGAACAACAAAACGGTTTCCAGAGAGTTAACGCTCAATTGTCAGACTTGCTCCCAGGTTTTTGGGAGACCTGGACCGATCCCCGTCAGCACGCGGGCCAAATGGATGACAACATTCCTGTGGCTCTGTTCCCGTTGCGGTTGGAAACACGATTTAAGACTGTTACCGGCCGCGACGAACAACAACAACAGCAACTGTGGGTGCGTATTTATCCCGATGAATGTCTCGTGGACACCTACGAGGAATTGCTCTCCGAGACCGAGCTCTACAGCGGGCGCATTTTCTGGCGCGAATATTTTCGCGCAGCCGGGGCTGAAGAAGACGAGCGCGCGGCGTGGCGGGGATTGGTAGCCAGTCACGGCTCGGGTCGAGCGACCTGGATCGTAAAAAAATTCCGGCCGTTAAACCCACTCATGCCAGGGGATCCGGAGGGCGATCTCGCACTAGAGTTGAAGCCGCAGTCCAAAGTAACAGGCGATCTTATCCTTGTGGTAACCACCGACAGCGATCTGACGGCAGCGGAGAAAACAGCGTTGACGGATTTTTGGACGGCGGTGTGGAAGGCCAATGGGGACAGCGATCTTGAAACGTCCGCTCTGAACGACCTGCAAGGAGAAGTCGGGCCGGATCGCGCTAACGAACTGGTTGCGGAATTCGCTCCCTACAATTTAACCGAAAAACCTGCGGCGGGTTTCACGATCGAAACAACGGTGGTGCGAGTCGCATTTTTGTTTGTGCCTGACGACGAGGATGTAGGCGCAAAAACACGTTCCTGGATGAAAGCGGCTGAGGCGGAGCTTTTGCCCGAGCGCTTTGTGTTGCTTGGTTATCAGAAAGACGAGCAAGGTTACAAGGAAGTACTGAGTGCATTGAGCGAGCCCGTCCAGACGCCGTTCGCTGTCAGCCCCGATCCGAACGCTGCTTCCGTGTCGCAATTCCAGTTCGATGAAAACGGGAACTTGATTGTCGGTGACGACCTCCGTTGGATGTTCGATTTCGACGAGGCCGTGCGGCGCGGCATGGGATTCCGCATCGATCTCACACCGCAACAGGCCGCGGGGTTCGATCGCCTGTTCGTTCTGGGAATTCGGCTCGGCTCGGACGCGGCCAAAGGCAAGACGGAACTGGAAACATTGTTTCAACATCATTATTTCAGCCGGACAGGTTTCGCTTTCCTGCCGCAAGGATCGCCAACAAACAACACTGACGATGGCGACTCGGCTTACACGCGGGGTGACGATGCAGACAGCAGCTACGATTCTGTTTTTAAAGGCAAAGCGCAGTTCGAAGAGACGAGCGAGTGGCTGGACAAACGCGATGGCCAGTGGTTCGCGGAATCTTTGGGCATCGATTCTGATTGGTTGAAGCAAGTGCCGCACGCAGGCGGCGTCGATCAGGCCGAGGCGCGCGCCATGAACGTGGCGCTGTGGCCTGCAACACTCGGCTATTTCATGGACACATTGCTGCAGCCTGTTTTTAACGACGACGCCGTCTACTACACGCGCTGGTTTTTTAATCACTTCGTCAGCGGTCGCGGAATGGTGCCCGCTATTCGTATCGGTCGGCAACCGTACGGTGTTTTGCCAACGTCCGCCTTCACGCGAATCCAATGGGTGTTTGGTCAGGACAAGCTTTCCTACACCGACTACTCGCGACGGTTTCAGGAACAACGCGGCACAGCTTTCAAAGATTGGCTTTGGAAATTCAAGCTCGTCCTTGATCAGCTTTACGGTATCTGGCGCAAGCAAAGCGATTCGGTGGCGCGAGTTGGCGCGACGAACGGCGATCCACACCAGATGTTGCTCGACATCGTAGGATTGCACCCTGATTCGGTTGAATTTTACCAGCGTTACGCCAACACCAAAAAACAGGAGCACAACATCGCCGCCATCTGGCAGCTTTTCATCGCCTGGCAGACGCTCCCGGCGAATGAACTGCACAATGAAGCGTTTAATCTTCTGCAACTTCTCGGCTACACCGGGTTACAGACACCGCTCTTGTTCGATCTGTTTTGGAAAGTCACAGCCAACCGTCTGAATGGACCCGTGATCCAGGACGGTCCGCTGTCCGAGACAGAGCCGCTGCGCAATGTCACAACCAACGATCACAATTACATCCAATGGTTAGGCGAATGGGGCCGGGCTTCGTTCGATATCGTCCGGGTAGAGGACGGGTTTCGAGATAACAAGTGGCCCAACGCATTGTTATACGTGTTGCTCAAGCACGCTCTTGAGCTTGGCTATTACGATGCCGGTGTTCGTCTTCTGGACGATGCCCAGTTGCTTGACGACCAG
>JAICUQ010000266.1 GCA_025935755.1 Chthoniobacterales bacterium
CAAACCTTTATGTCGGGATGTGTGGCGAAAATTGTGCGAAAGGCTTTCGCGTCTTTTTGCCGGATCCATGTAGCCAAATTTGGCATTACGCGAATTTGCGACTTGCCCATCGGCATGTAAAGAGCACTTCGATGTTGAGCGCGGATGTATCTAATGGGTTACAAGAGGAGCTGGAAAGTCTGGCACTCAAAAACAAAGCTCGAGCTGTCGGAATAGCGCTGCACGATCTCGAGACCGGGTTCCGATTTTCGCTGCAGGGCGACCGGTGGTTTCATGCCGCAAGCACGATTAAAGTGGCAGTGCTGCTTGCCGTGTTTCGCGCAGCAGATGAAGGGCGATTTCAGCTCGATGACTCCTTGCACGTTCGAAACCGCTTCTTCAGCGCAGCGGACGGGTCGCTCTTTCGCCTCAGCCAGGATCGCGACGCGACACCTGAGTTATACGCGGCCATCGGGCGGACCGCCAAGATCTCCTCGCTTGCGCACGCGATGATCTGTGGGAGCAGCAATCTTGCGACTAACTTGCTGCTCGAGTTTGTCGGCGTCGAATATACGCGACGGATCCTACGCGAGGCGCACGTTGAGGGCGTCGAACTGAAGCGAGGCGTGGAGGATCACGCTGCACACGAGAGCGGGGTAAACAACGAAGCCACTGCGGATGGACTCTTAACTCTATTGTCAGCGCTGCGCGGTGATTTTCTCAAACCCGAAACCAAACGAGAGCTGATTCAAATTCTGCTCGAGCAACGTTTCAATTCGATGATTCCCGCCGGGCTGCCGGCGCATGCTGCCGTCGCGCATAAGACCGGCGAGATTTCCACTGCGTCTCATGACATCGGAATCGTTTATCTGCCAGAACGCGAGCCGTACATTGTTGCCATTTTGACTGAATTTGATGAAGACAAAGCCGGGCGGCGCGAAACAGTCGCGGCTATTTCCGCGGCGATTTATCGATCGTTATTAAGGACCGAACCAAAAACAAATGAGGACTGACTTTTTGCGGCCGATTGACGGTTTGCGTTTGCCTGAAGAATACCGCTCGTTATTGCGACCAGGTGAGAGTGAACCTGACGTTGACGGCACGGTTCATCGGCTCCCGCGTTTCTTCTACGAAATCGGAAGTTGGGAGGAAGCGCATGCGATTCGGCTGGCGCCGCACTTCACGCTCGCGGAATTAATGCTCGTTGATTGCCGTGAGGCAAGATTGCTCCTGAGCGAGTTTCCTCATTACGTGCCGTGCGCAATAGTCCTACTTGCCAGATTTTTGGAGGACTTCCGGCGCGAGATCGACGCGCCGGTGTTCATCAGCGCAAATGGTGGATACCGGTCGCCCGCACATCAGGTTAGCGGCGCCAAAAGCATTCATGCATGGGGTACAGCGGCAAATATCTACCGAGTCGGCGAAACTTTCCTTTCCGACGCGAAGTCTATTGGAAAATATCGCGCGGTCGCTGCATCGCTTAGTCCGGCTGTTTTTGTCCGATCATTCGGGCGTGATAAAGGACAGACCAGCGACCATCTCCATATCGATTTAGGGTATGCAGGCTTAACTCCCCGCGAATGTAGCGAAGCGAGTTAGCTTCGGATTGAGCAAATGAAGGACCGCCTATCAGAACGCGACGCGTATTCTTTACGCTCTGACAGGTGTGGTGCAGCGCCGCTTCGGGCGGTGATCGGGTTGGAAGCGGAATTCAATCTTTTCGTTAACGGATGCAGACGGCGTCCCGAAAAAATTTTTGGTGATCCAAGCCGCGTGGTGCGACGTCGAATGATTCCACGCACGGGCAAATCATTTCAATCACCCGCGGGCGGGGCGATTTACTTCGACACAGGCGTGATCGAAGTCGCCACACCAATTATTGAACTCGAGCGCGGCTGCTGTTATCGCGCGACACGTTTGTTGTGGGAACAGATCCGTTATTTGCGACGGGAACTCGATCACTGGGCGAGTCGTCACAAGTGCCGTTGCACACTCCAGGGGTTCAGCGCGCATTATAATTTTTCGTTTCCGCCTACGCAGAGATCGAAGCTTCGTAATTGCAGGCAGCTTGCGTATCTGCTGGCGCACATCCTGCCGGTCCCGGTGATTTTATTGGCGACGAACCGGGAGAGCAGCGCAGTCGGTGTGCGTCCGCGTGGAAACCGGATCGAAGTGACGGTTGATTTCACGCCGGACCCGGCCTTGATGCTGGCGGCGTGCGCGTTCATCGCAGGGGTCATGCAAACCGTGCTGCGCTGGGAAGATTTTCGCGTGAGACAACTGGGCCGGCATGGCGTTCCTCGCATTGCTCCATTTCGTCTGCGGAAACATTCGTCCCGGCGC
>JAICUQ010000086.1 GCA_025935755.1 Chthoniobacterales bacterium
AGCGGCGCAACAGCGCCGCACTCCAAAACCTGGCGGATATCAAAGCACCCCGGTACTCGCTTGCGTTTTGCAGTGCGCCCGGAGCTCCGGCGCTTTAGGTCGCGAGTGGAAGTGTTCCCTTACCAACTCCGTCGTGACAACGAAGCGCTGCGATTTTACAGCTCATTGGATACATAAAATCGCACTCTCTTCAGGCGGCGGCGATTCCACGTGCACCGGCAGTCCTTTTGTTCGCCACGCAACTTCGAAAGCGGCGCAACAGCGCCGCACTCCAAAACCTGGCGGATAATCAAAGCGCCACGGTACTCGCTTGCGTTTTGGAGCGCCGGTGCTCCGGCGCTTTGCGCGGTTGGGTGGTTCTGAACGGCAGTCCAAACGGTGGCGTCTAACGCCAAATTGCAAAACGTCGCCGTGAATCTCTCTACATAGCGGCGAATTCTTGCTGCTTGTAATTACTCACTGCCATCTATTCGCCAGCGGCTTTGACTGCGGCGCGCAAATCGGCAACGAAATGCTTGTATTCGCGTTCCCGGGATTCTTCGTCGGGTTGGCGAAGAAGCGATGATGGATGAACAGTCGCGAGTACTCTGGGCGCGAGCTTGGAGGACAACACCTTCCCTCGTTCCTTGGTCACGCGAAATCCCGGGCCAAAGATCGCTTGCGCAGCGGTCGCACCCATCGCGACGAGGAGATTGGGCCTAACGATCCGCAGTTCCGCTTCCAGCCAGGGACGGCACGCTGCGATCTCACGCGAATTAGGCTTCTGATGGATTCGACGTTTCCCGCGAGGCTCCCATTTGAAGTGTTTCACCGCATTGGTGACGTAAACCTGCGATCGATCGATCCCCGCTTCCTCGAGCGCGCGATCCATGATTTTTCCCGCCGGACCGACGAAAGGCTTGCCGGCGAGATCCTCGTAATCGCCGGGTTGTTCGCCGACAAGCATCATCGCTGCGCGTTTCGGTCCTTCTCCAAAAACCGTTTGGGTCCCTCGTTTATACAAATGGCACGCTGTGCAATGAGCTGCGGCTTCGCGAACCCTGGCCAGACTTGATGTATCTGGTGGCTGCGCCGGTCGCGCGTATTCCTCTTCACGCGTTCGCATCTTTAATATGAATCGCGGCTCGGCGCGTGCTTGTATTCACACAGTCCCACCCGTGATTCACACGAATCATTTTCTGCGGTCCCATTAACACCGGCCTTCAGGCCGGTGCACGGACGCAGCTAATTCATGAAGCCGTTTAAACGGCTTATCTCTCAGTGTGTTCGTTACACCGGACTGAAGTCCGGTGTTAATGAAACAGCATTTCCGGTCGATTGGATTGGCGCAACTCGCGAGCGCTATGCCAGTGGGTAAGGTCTTCGCTGATGCGCCTCCTTGAAACCGAGAATTGTAGGGCGTCTGTGTCAGACGCCACCAACAGGCGTTTCACAGAAACGCCCTACAAAGTCAGAAGGTAGTAATCCATGGAACTACAAACACGGCGCATGATCCTGCGCTCCTTCCGCGAAGAAGATGTCGATACGATGGCAGAGTTATTCGCGAATCCCGATTTCATGCGTTTCTCGTTAGGCATTCACACCGAGCGCAAGAAGACTCTTGCGTTCATCGAGAAAGTCATGGGCTGGGATCGCGCCGGAATTCCGTCGCCGTTTGCCGTAACGCTCCGCGGCGAGAACACGGTCATGGGTTACTGCGGCTTTCTCCATCATCCCGAAGTGCCGGGAGAAGTCGAGATCGGTTACCGGCTGAATCCGAAACATTGGAATCGCGGCCTCATCACAGAAGCAGCACGCGCTGTGCGCGACCACGCCTTTGCAGACTTAAAACTGCCACGCGTCATCTCGCTCATTCACCCGGAAAACCTCCCGTCACGTCGCGTGGCGGAGAAAAATGGAATGAAAGTAGACAACGAAATTACGTTTCGCGGGTTTCCGACGCTGGTTTACGCAATGAATCGCGAACTGTGGCTGGCGAACCGTGGCGCTTCATGAACTCGCGCGCTAACGCTCGGTAAGCCTGGGCCGCAGCTCCGCTTGACGCATATTCCAGAATCGATTTCCCAAAGCTTGGCGCCTCGCTCAACCGAACACTCCTCGGGATCACGGTCTCATACACGCGTTCGCCGAAATGTTTGCGCACGTCGGCAACTACCTGTTGGCTCAGATTGGTCCGCGAATCGAACATCGTCATCACAATCCCTCCCAGCTCCAGCCGTTCGTTCGCACCTGAATCGAGTACTTGCTCGATCAGCCGGACAATTTTCACCAATCCTTCAAGCGCGAAATATTCGCATTGAATCGGAGTCAGCAGTTCGTCCGCGGCGGCGAGCGCGTTGCTCATCAAAATTCCGAGCGAAGGTGGGCAATCCAGGAAGACGAAATCGAATGTCTGATCGGTGTGCAGCGGTTTGAGGGTTTCCGCCAGGCGCGTCAGATGATTTGGCATCCGCGCGATTTCCACCTCCGCGCCAGCCATATCGAGATCGGCGGGCACGAGGAACAATCGTTCCCGCCGGGTAGGCAAGATCTTTTCACTAATTGAAGCCTCACCAAGCAGCGGCTCGTACAAACTGATGTCCTCCACTTCCTGCAAACCAAACGAGCTGGTCGCGTTTGCCTGAGGATCAAGATCGACAACCAGAATCCGCTTGCCCGACTCTGCCAACGCGGCGCCGAGGTTCACAGCCGTGGTTGTTTTGCCAACGCCGCCCTTTTGATTAGCGATCGCTATGATTTTCATTCTGCAAACGTGGCGCAGCCGTCCCGGCTGTGAGGATGACAGGCATCCTGCCTGTCGGCTGAGCACGCATGACGCACGCTCTCCCCCACAGACAAGATGTCTGTGCTCCAAACGCTTGATGATGTTGCCGGTCGCACCAAACGGAAACTAAATTTTTTCAATTTCAGAATCGGAACGTTAAAGGAAGCATTACACCGTTGATCTTGAACAAGTGTCATTGAGCGCAGCGAAGCTCCAACGCAGCGCGGAATCTTCCCGAGCTCGGCCAGACTTTCAATTTCAGCTCAACTTTCCCGTAATGTTTTCTCGGCAGCGATCAGAGATGTTTCACTTCGCTGAACATGAGAGACAGTGATAGTCATTGAGTGCCAGTATCGCGTCCTATGAAACCTTCTCCATCAACAATCGAGCCGAAACCGCCACTGACAATGTCCGAAGAGGAAGAGCCCCTGATTATGCGAACTCAGGACGCGCGAGGCGTGGTCACATTAACGCTAAACCGCCCAAAGGCTTTCAATGCTTTGTCTGAAGCGATGCTGGTCCAACTGAAGCGCGAGCTCGACTCCATTGGGGGCGACGAATCGGTGCGTGTAGTGGTTGTCGCAGCTGAAGGGAAAGCCTTTTGTGCAGGTCACGATCTCAAAGAGATGAGAGCCGATCCTTCAATGGGATACTACGAGCGGCTTTTCGCTCAATGCTCCGAGGTAATGCTTGCGATTCCGCGATTACCGGTGCCTGTGATCGCTCGCGTGCAGGGAATCGCGACCGCTGCAGGCTGTCAGCTGGTCGCCATGTGCGATCTGGCCGTCGCGTCGAGTGCCGCCCGATTCGCTGTCAGCGGAGTGAATGTCGGCCTGTTCTGTTCCACACCCGGCGTTGCGCTTTCACGAAACATTTTGCGCAAGCAGGCCTTCGAAATGCTCGTTACCGGAGATTTCATCAGTGCGCACGACGCGAAAACACGCGGCCTGGTCAATCGCGTTGCAGAACCGGAACAGCTCGACGCCGAATTGGAGAACCTTGTCGCAGCAATCATCAGCAAGCCGCGCGTTGCCATCGCAATGGGAAAAGAATTTTTCTACCGGCAAGCTGAGTTCGGCATCACGGCCGCGTACGATGTCGCCAGTCAAGTCATGGCGTGCAACATGATGGATGAAGCAGCGCTCGAAGGCGTGCAAGCCTTCATTCAAAAACGTCCACCGCGCTGGAAAAAAGAATGACTCGCGAGTCTCCGAATCGGAGTGCCGCCCACCAAACAGATCTCTTTTCGCGCGCGCAGCGCGCTTTGGAGTGCGGCGGCACGAGGCCGCTTTCATCGCATCACCGGCGGCCAAGATCGAAAGGAGCTCTCCCATTACGACAAACCTGAAAGAAAAAATGACTTGCCGATTTCGTCGAAACGGAAACTGGTAGGGCTCGCACTCCGGTGCGAGCCGCGGCGTGCAGAGGATTGCCCGCCCTATCTTGACGTTCAACTGTTCACAAGCCCGTGACCTTCACCACTAAAGAACTGGCAGCTTTATCCAGCGGCGAATTGATCGGCGATCCAACCCTGAAGATCACCGGCGCTGCGTCGCTCAGCGAAGCGGCGCCAGGAGACATCAGTTTTTTCACAGACCGAAAATTCGTCAGCCTGCTGCGCAAAACCCGCGCATCGGCAATTTTTGTTCCGCCGGGTTGCGCCGAACCGATCAGCGCGACGCAGATCCGGGTTTCGAATCCGACTAAGTCATTTGAGGAAGTGCTGCTCAAATTCGCGCCGAAACCGGTCACGTTCGCGCCTGGTGTGCATCAAAGCGCGGTCATCGATCCAACTGTTCAGCTCGGCCAGCGCGTTTCCATTCAACCGCTGGCAGTGATCGATGCCGGAGCAAGAATCGGTGACGACACAATCATCGGCGCGGGCAGCTATGTCGGACACGAAACAATCATCGGGGCCGCGTGTCGCATTTATCCGAATGTGACAATTCGCGAGCGAAGCCGAATTGGCTCACGCGTAATCATTCACAGCGGCGCTGTCATCGGAGCCGATGGATTTGGTTTTGAAATGGTCGATGGCCGCCAGCAAAAAATTCAACAAGTTGGGATTGTCCAAATTGACGACGATGTCGAGATCGGCGCGAACACCACTGTCGATCGCGCGCGTTTCGGCCGGACATGGATTCAGCAAGGCGTGAAGATCGATAATCTCGTGCAGATCGCACACAACGTGGTGATCGGAAAAAATTCCGTAATCGTCGCGCAAAGCGGAATTTCTGGCAGCACGCGCGTAGGCGAACGCGTAATGATGGGCGGACAAGTCGGCATCGTCGGCCATCTTGAAATCGCGGACGGCAGCATGATCGCGGCACAGAGCGGCATCACAAAGAATTTACCAGGAGGCGTGTGGTTCGGCTCTCCAGCTGTGCCGTTTTCGGAAGCAAAACAACAGATCGCCTGGATCCATCGACTCGGGAAACTCTTCGCGCGAGTAAAGGAAATCGAGAAGAAACTAGGATTGTAACGTCGTGAAGCTGTCATCCTGAGCGAATCCCGCGCACCCGGGAGGAGTCGAAGGATCGCGTGACAATACGTTCCATTGTTTCTGCGGGATCGCTCGACTCCTGCCTGCAACGCTGTAGCATCTGCGGGCAGGTCGCTCGGGATGACCTCTACTTGCCACGGGCGTTGGCGAGCAGCCCCCGCAACCCATCCGGCGAGATCCATTCTGCGCCGCATGCCAGGACGGTCTCGGCTTCCATCGAATCGGAAGTGGCCACCGTTATCTCAAAGCGTTTGGCGTACTTGCTTGCCAGGCGTTCGATGATCGCATCGGCTGTTTGCCCACTGCGTGAATAGAAGATTTGCACTTCCTCCGGGTCGGAAATCGCCTCTACCTTTTTACCTTTTCCGTCGAAAACTGCAACGACGTGGACGCCGGTCCAATCCTGATAATCGCGCAATTGCTTGAGCAGCGCTTCACGCGCAAGCGACGAGCGGCGCGCGTGGAGTTTGCGCAGCTCCGGCCACGCGAAAATGACGCTGTGCGCATCAATGATGAGATAACGGGCCGTCGATTGCATGACGTAATTGTACACGGAATTTGTCCCGGCTATCGAAGAGCTTGCGATCTCGCTCATTAACACCTGGCGAGGTGCCTATACTCATCCTCTCTTCGAAGCGCTTCAGCGGTTTTCCTGAGCAGAGTGGGCGGCTTCGTTGGTGCTGGAGCCATGGGCGCAATTGGATCGATGTGCAGTCGCGCAGCGCGGCAAGCATCCCGCACAATGTCAGAAGCGCCTTACAACCGGATGGATCCTGGCGTCGCCCGGAAAGCGTTCGGGGCTACGTTGCAGCCTCGACTGCGCTTCGCTGCGCTCAAATGACTGGAATCTAGATTGGTCACTCGGGCTTCGTCATCCCTTCGGCATCCGCCATTCGGACTTCGTCATTTCGTATGATGACTTCCATTTTAATTTCCTGAAAGGCAAGCTGGTCGTGAATCAACCCCAGTAATTCGAGCGCTCGCATATCGGGCATGTGTTTGCAACGCAATTCGATTCGCGTTCGTTTGCCGGCCAGCTCCGGATGGTCCTCTGCCAGTTCTCCGTCGAGCAAAAACGAAAGGTAAGCGTTGAACCGTTCCTGCAATGAAAACAGTTGATCATCCGAGCCATTCCATTCGTTAGGCTCATTCATCACCAGGACCACCTCGCCCGTTTTTTGATCGTGGGCGATTACATCAATGACTTCTGTGCGGTTTTTCGCCTTCGAAATGTGAGGTTGAATATCCACGAGCCGATTGGACGTTCGATCTTCGACGTCCGATGTTCAAATTCGATGACCAATGATTTAAGTGCCGAAGAGGTTCGTGCGCTGCTTAAGCTCGAACCGCATGGCACGTGCGGTTTCGTGCGTGTCACATTCATCAGCAACCAACGAATCGCGCCTGGCGGACTGCCGGCGCCATTTCTGGATGGGCGGCCAGCGGGCTCCGCATTGTATTTCATGGTCACGCCAGATGCGCCCGTGCGGCTCCATCGCATTCGCAACGATCAGCTTTATCACCGTTACCTGGGTGACCCGATTGAAGTTCTTATGCTGCACGAAAATGGAACAAGCGAGCGCGCCATAGTCGGTCCGGATCTTGGCGCCGGTCAACGCGTGCAGCTTCTCATCCCGGGTAATACTTTCCACACTGCGCGTGTTATCGGGCAACGGCGTTGGTTTCTTGGCGCAAGCACGGAATGGCCAGGAGTAGAGACAGTCGACGTCGAAATCGGCGACGTGGAAGCGCTGGCGGCAAAATATCCAGATGTCGCCGACGATCTGCGCGAATTTCAGCGAGGATAACACGGGCACACATCTTTCTTTGTTCCGGGGAAACGCGAGTTGAACGGTTTGCCCTGCGCGACTTAATTTGCCGCGTGGCAAAACGAAAACGCGCTAACGAATTTAAACTGCTCGGGCACGCCGATGTAAAGCTACCTGCCTCACCCGCCGAGGCTCGCCTGGAGACCTTTCTGAATCCTGCTCCCGAACGAAATTACCGTATTCATTTCGAAACAGATGACTTCACCTCCGTTTGTCCGGTAACCGGTCAGCCTGATTTTGCGCGGATTGATATCGATTATGTGCCAGACCGCCTTTGCGTCGAAAGCAAGTCGCTAAAATTTTATCTTGCCTCCTATCGGAACGAGCGCGCCTTCAACGAAGCCGTTACCAACCAGATTCTCGGCGATTTGGTGAAGGCCTGCTCCCCGCGCGAAATGATCGTCACCGCCCAATTCTCTGCTCGCGGCGGAATCGCCTTGACCGTCCGCGCCGAGTATCCCGAAAAGAACTGAATTTCGAAATCCGAATATTGAAACCCGGAACAAATCCGAATCACCAAGGTCGAAATTTCACCGCACGCTGATCAATTGCTTTTGAACATTTAAATTTTGAAGGTCGTGCGTGTTTCGGAATTGAAGTTTCTGATTTGAATTTTATCTCTGAATGAAACGTGCAGTCGTTCTCCTTAGTGGCGGAATCGACTCAACGACGACACTGGCCATAGCAATCACGGGAGGCTACGAAGCGTACGCACTTTCCTTTGATTACGGCCAGCGTCACCAACTTGAAACGGAAGCTGCTCGACGTGTCGCCACCTCGTTAGGCGCCAAAGACCATCGAATTGCACAAATCGACCTGCGCGTCTTCGGCGGCTCCGCGCTTACGGACGATGTCGCTGTGCCAAAACGACGTTCGGAGACAGAAATTGCGCAGGGAATTCCTGTCACATACGTCCCTGCGCGAAACACCATCTTTCTTGCTTACGCGCTTGCCTGGGCGGAGGTAATTTCAGCCGATGACATTTTTATCGGCGTGAACGCCATCGACTACAGCGGCTACCCCGATTGCCGGCCGGAATTTATCGAAGCGTTCGTAAAACTGGCCGATCTGGGGACCAAAGCCGGCGTCGAAGGCCGACGCTTCCAGAT
This sequence comes from Chthoniobacterales bacterium, assembly GCA_025935755.1. GTDB lineage: Bacteria > Verrucomicrobiota > Verrucomicrobiia > Chthoniobacterales > UBA10450 > Udaeobacter. The sequence continues at coordinate 8,206 of JAICUQ010000086.1, forward strand.
TCACGCCCCGCTGATCAAACTTTCCAAGGCCGAAATCATCCGTAAAGGGATCGAGCTCGGCGTCGATTTTTCGCTCACTCACAGTTGTTATGATCCAAAGCCTGACGGCCTGGCCTGCGGCGAGTGCGATTCCTGTCTTCTACGGCTCAAAGGCTTTCGTGAAGCCGGAACAAACGATCCAATTCGCTATGCGACAATATGAAGCGCAACTTTTCTTGTCATTCTGATCCCGCAGTCGCGGGAGAAGAATCTCAGATTACATGACGTGACACCGGCGCTGGAAGGCAAACCAGAGATATTTGAAAGTCTGGCCTCATGCTTCGCATTTCGTTGCAGCGCTTCGCTCAAGATGACAGGCGGTAACGCAAACGCTTGCTGTAGCTCGTAACGCCAAGTGAAAAGCCTGTTTAGAATTTTCGAGCTCTCTGCCAACGAACAGCGTGTGGTGCTTATCATCATGCTCACTTTTCTCGCAATCGCACTCCTGGCATACGAGCTCCGCATACATCATTCTGCGATCAAACCGGCGTCAGCAACACAACCGAAACCGTCTGCGACTGTTGTGCAGACCGTCGATGGCAAATAGGTTTACTCTGTTGCCAATCCCGGAATTCTCCCGTAACCGACAAACACCGGGCTGATCCTGGCGTCGCCACTCTGCGGGGGCGGCGGCATTTTGAAATCGAAAACGCTGACTCCCCAGCGTTGTTTGCCATCATAGGTGCGTCCATCGCTGGATCCGATCATCACGCGCTTATTCGTTCGCTCTTCGCGCCCGAGATAAATCATCGTGTGCGTGATTGGCGGATCGCGATCGATGTTGTACGTGCCGCGCCAGAACAGCAGATCGCCGGGCTTAAGATCGTTGAATTCGAATGAGTCCTCCTTGCGACTCAGAACCGCATGAAAATCTCCCGCTTTACGCACCCAGACATATTGCTGGCTGGAATCGCGCGGCACGTCCGCGAAGCCGTTTTGCTTAAGCACATAATAAATGAAACCGGAACAATCCATGCCGCCATTCGCTGGATCGGCAGATCCATATGTGTAGGTGAGGTTTTCTTTCGCTAACGCGAGGCCAGCATCCAGAACCTGGCGAACTTTCGACGGGTATTTGTCATAACCATCTATGGCATCCGGCGGAAGACTGACGTTAGGCCACCCTTTTTTCCCTCGACCAGCTTCGGAGGATTCTTTTGGACTCGCAGACGGGGTCGCGGTTGCCGACGGTGATCCTTCCGGCGTCGGAGTGGGAGACGCTTTCTTCCGTTTTGATTTGCCCTTCGGCGTAGAGGTCGGCGATGGAGTCGGCGAAGCTTTCTTTCGTTTCGGCGAAGCAGTAGGTGTCGGCTCAGGCGTCGTTTTCTTCTTTCGATGTTTGCGAGACGGCGTAGGCGACGGCTCGAAAACTTTTTTGATCTTTGTGCCTAACGATTCCTGGGCTGACGCCGCAACATCAACAACTCCGAAAAAGATCACACAAATTAGAAGCCATTTCATAACTCGGCGCTGTAGTGTCCGCTGTCCTCAGCGGAGAATCGGTTTTAGTAGTTCGGTCGGATGCGCTGAGGACAGCGCACGCTACAATGCTTGCAGCTCGGCACGCAACATGTCGGATGCGCTGAGGACAGCGCACCCTACAGTGCTTGCAGATCGGCACGCAAGAGGCCCGCCGGCCCACAGACAAGATGTCTGTGCTACGAGTTCGCGATTTCCTGAAGGATCGCCTTGTTAAGACGAATTCCGCCCTCGAAATTTTCGAGCGGAAAATTTTCGTTAGGCGAATGTGCGCGGCAATCCGGCAGCGCGAGTCCCATCAAGAGTGTTTCCACGCCGAGAATTCCCCGGAACTCCGAGACGATGGGGATACTGCCTCCTTCACGGATGAGCGCAGCGTCGCGATCGAAAGCCTTGCGCAACGCGCGTTGCGCCGCTTCGCCCCAGGCGTCGTGCGGATCGGTGAGGTACCACGGGCCGGTGTGACCGATGGTGGTTTCGATCGTAACGCCCCTGGGCACATTTTTTTCAAGATGCGCTTTCGCCAGGTCCAGGATTTCTTCGCCTCTTTGCTCGGGGACAAGACGGAACGTGAGTTTCGCAAACGCGTGACTTGCGATCACCGTTTTTGTCCCCTGCCCCTGATATCCACCGCCAATTCCATTGAGCTCAGCGGTCGGCCGCGCCCAGATGCGTTCCACTGAATTATAACCTTTTTCCCCGAAGAGTTCCGGTACGCCTGTTTCGGCGAGGATCAACTTATCGCCATCGACTGGAAGTTTTCGCCACGCTTCGCGCTCCCACTCTTCAAGTGGTTTGACCCGATCGTAAAATCCCGCAATCGCCACGCGACCGTCGCGATCATGAAGTGTGGCCAGCAATTGCGCCAATGCGGTGATTGGATTTGCGACCGCGCCGCCGAACACTCCGGAGTGCAAATCCATTTTCGGTCCGGTCACTTTGAGCTCAAGAGAAGTAACACCGCGAAGCCCATAGCTGAGCGTCGGAATGCCGGGCGCAATCATCCCTGTATCGGAGATAACTGCGACATCGCACTTTAGGGCATCGCGATTTTGACTGAGAAACGGACCCAGATTGCCACTTCCAATCTCCTCTTCTCCTTCTATCACCAAGTGCAGATTGACAGGGAGCTCACGGTGCTCCTCGATCGTTTCCTGGATTCCGAGGATGTGCGCGAGAATCTGACCCTTGTTGTCGGTCGAACCGCGCGCAAAAACGTAGCCATTCTTCAACACAGGCTCGAACGGCGGTGAATCCCAAAGCTCCAGAGGATCCGGCGGCTGTACATCGTAATGGCCATAAATCAAAACTGTCGGACGCCCGGGACGATGTTCATTGCGAGCCCAGACAATCGGATGCCGTTTGGTAGGCACAAGCTTCGCTTGCAGACCGATTTTGTTGAGCTTGTTCACCAACCAGTCTGCACATTCGACCAGGTTTTGCGTGTACTTGTCGTCCGTGGAAACGCTCGGAAACCGCAGGAACGAATAATACTCCTCGAGATAATTATCGCGCATGGCGGAAGCTAATCGCTTTTTGCCGTTTGCCTAGATTTCCGCAAGTAGTGCGCTCGGATAAAATACAGGACGGAAAAAACGACCAGGATCGTTACAATCCTTGCGAGTTTGTCCCACGGCTGTGTCAACCAGAACAGCCATAAAATCGCTCCGATAGCCAGCGCCGGGATGATTTGCATTCCGGGGAAATTTAGCGGTCGCGCATCGTCATGTACGGGTAGCCGCAGCAAAGGCCACACTCCCGCAAAACAAAGCAGGTACATCGACAGCACTGCCACGTTCGAAAGCACGGCCAACTCTTCAAAGCTTGAAGAAACCGAAAGAACAAAAGCGAGCGCAGAGTACACAATGATCGCCACATCTGGAGAACGATAGCGCGGATGAACATGTGCAAACCATCGAGGTAGTACCCCGTCACGGCCGATGGCAAAAAGCATTCGAGGTGAGCTCAAAATATCGCTCGCCACAAAGCCGAATGCAGAAACCGCTGCGCCAATGATTAAAATCGTGCGGCCAGCGTTTCCGATAAATGTCGCAGCCGCCTGCGCCAACGGTGTTTTATCGTCATTCGCCAAATCTGGACCGAGCGTGCCTTGCGCGGTGATCTGGATCAGCAGGTAAATGACCGTGGTAATTGCGAGTGCGAGGTAGATCGCGCGCGGCACGGTGCGCGGCGGATCTTTGACTTCGCCGCTCGGAATCAATGCCACTTCGATTCCGACGAACGCGAAAAGAAGAAGCAAAACGCTTTTCCCCAAATCGGCGCTGCTCGGCCATGTCGGCCAGTGCAAATTTGCGCCATTCACAAAAAACAATCCAACACCTATAAAAAGGATAATCGGTAAAAGTTTTGTCACCGTGATGGCTCCAACTGTGCCAGCACCGGCACGCACGCCTCGCACGTTGATGAGAACCAGGAAAAGGTAAACTGCGAACATCACACTGTCCCGAATCACTTGATTATTCAGTTGCGGGATGAGCCCGCCTAACGAGTCGACCAGTACATTACCGACTCCGGCAACGGCCGATATTGCGGTAATCCCATAAAGAACGCCGGCCAGAAACCCGACATATCGGCCAAACGCCACCTCGACGTACGCATATAATCCGCCGGTTAACGAAACGCGGCTTCCAGCAATAGCGAAACAGGTGACGAAGAGCACCATTGCAACAGCGCAGCAAACAAAGGCAAGCGGTGCAGCCGGCCCCAGGATCTTTGCGACCGCCGCCGGCAAAACGAAAATCCCGGCACCAATCGTCGAATTGATGATATTCGCGGTGAGACCCGGCACGCCGATGCCGCGGATCAATTGATCATCGACGCGCTCGGCTCGTTCGAGGGAGCTCGTTGACTCACTTGCCATGGGCGCATCCTCAGTGATCGAGTTGTTTAAGGCAAGAGCGCGAGTTAACTTCCACGCGCCAAGGAGGGTGCTTTAAAATGGGTGGGAACAGCAATTCGGGTGGTTTGTCGGCTAACTTCGCGCCGCCCCTTCCACAAGATCGTGTAGTCGAAGGGGGCCTCAACCACTTCAAATTGTATGATTTTCCGCTTGTGTCCCACATGAGCCTGCTGTATTGAGGGCTCCGAAGGCCCGGGGTTTGCCCAACATGCATCTACAATCGCTCGAGCTATTCGGCTTCAAGTCGTTCGCCGATAAAACTATCCTCAACTTTCACGAAGGCGTCACCGCAATCGTCGGCCCGAACGGATGCGGAAAATCCAACGTGCTCGACGCGGTGAAGTGGGCGCTCGGCGAGCAGTCTGCCAAATCGCTCCGCGGCGAGGAGATGGCCGACGTCATTTTCAACGGCGCCGATACACGTAAGCCGGTGGGATTCGCAGAGGTTTCGCTCACGTTCACCGATTGCGCTGAAGACTTCGGAACCGAGTGGCACGACGTTCGCGTAACGCGTCGCGTGTATCGTGACGGAAATTCCGAGTACTTTTTGAACAAAACCGCCTGCCGGCTTCGCGATATCCAAAGTCTCTTCGCCGATACCGGGGTCGCGCGGACTGCTTACTCCATGATGGAGCAAGGAAGAATCGACATGATTTTGAGTTCGCGTCCCGAAGACCGACGCGCGGTGTTCGAAGAAGCAGCCGGAATCACCAAATACAAAACGCAAAAACGCGAGGCGCTCCGAAAGTTGGAGGCAACGGAAGCGAACCTGTTGCGTATCGGTGACGTGATCAAGGAGGTCAAACGTCAGATCGGCTCACTTCAGCGACAAGCGGGGAAAGCCCGACGCTATCAGGCGTTGCACGCAGATCTGCGGGTGCTTGAGACACATCACGCTTCCAGTCAATTGGCTTTGTTCGAACGCGACCTCGATGGCTGCCGGGAAGAGATCGGCCGTTTGATGGAAACCGAGAAGGTTACGCGCGCGCAAATAGATAACAGCGAAAATGCTCTCGCTGAAGAACGCGTGGCGCTGGATCAGATCGATGCCGAGATTGCCGAGTACCGCGCAGAAATTCAGCGATTCGACAGCGAGATAGCGATGCATCGCAACCGCATCGAGTTCAACCGCCAGCGTGCGCAGGAATTGGCCGAATTAATCGAACGCGCCCAACGCGATGTTGCCGATGCTGAGCACAAACGCAGTCAACAAGCAGCCCAAATCAACCAAACGAATAGTTCCATCGCGGAACTCGAGCAGCAGCTGAAAGCCAAGGAAGCTGAGTTGACCGAGCTATCGATTTTGGCGGGAGAAATTCACAAGGACCGCAGCGATCGCGTCACGCGGTTGCAGGAATTGCACCTCGCAGTGTCGAAATCCGAAACCCGAATTTCGGCAATGGAAGAGGAGCTCACCGGAACCAAAGCGCGCCGTGAATTGACGCATGCACAAATTGAGCAACTCCTGACAGAAATCGAACTGTCGGTCAAAGCGCGTGACAAAATCGTCGGCGAAATCGCCGTTTCACTCAAAGGGGCGAACACCGGATCGATCGACGTCGAGACTACCGTTGGCGAAAAAGAAAAGCTGCTGGCTCAGACAGAACGGGATCTTGCCACGTTGGATCGCACACTTGCGGAAAAACGATCGCGCCTGGACGTGTTGCGTCAATTGAACGAAGAAGGTGAAGGCCTTGCTGAAGGTTCACAAGCTCTGGTCAAGGGTATCAATGGGTCCGAAGAATTCCGGGACGCGATTGCCGGTTCGTTAGTCGCACAACTCGATGTCGATCCGAAATTCATTCGAGCGATCGAAGCCGTGCTCGGCCGTAATCTGCACGCCATCATCCTGAAAGATGCAAAAGTTGTTTCGGAAATCATCGCATACCTGAAAACACGAAAACTGGGAAACGCTGCGCTGCTCATTCCCAGGCTGATCGAGATCGCA
>JAICUQ010000065.1 GCA_025935755.1 Chthoniobacterales bacterium
GCTACAGATGAGGTGGATCGGCTTGTCCTCAAGACGATGGGTATTGATTCGCCGAAGGGGCAGATGTCTGACGGTACAGCCGCGTGTCTTGGGCAACGCGTTGAGGACAACGCGTTCCACCTTAGGAGACGCACAGGTATACAAGCGAACGGTTCCTCAGGCACGCTGCTACAGATGAGGTGGATCGGCTTGTCCTCAAGACGATGGGTATTGATTCGCCGAAGGCGCAGATTCCGACGGCACAGCCACGTGTCTTGGGCAACGCGTTGAGGACAACGCGTTCCACCTTCTACTTACTTCCAGGCTTAACCGCCGGAAGTTTGGCCAGATCAGGCGGAAGATTGTCGGCTGGGAACGTTTCCACATTCATCTCGATTAGACTTACAAACGGGCAGCCAAAGTTTGGTTTGCTTCCACCGCTGCGGTCCACGATCACCGCAACCGCGGAGACGATCCCGCCCCGCGCGCGCACGATATCTATTGTCTCCTGCACCCGTCCTCCGCGCGTGACGACGTCTTCCACGACCACAAATTTCTCGTTAGGTGAAATTTGGAAGCCGCGTCGCAAAACCAGTTTGCCTTCGTCTTTCTCTGCAAAAATGTGGCGTTTGCCCAACGACCTCCCGACTTCCTGGCCAACAATGATTCCCCCAAGCGCAGGCGAGATCACGGCGTCGCAATCGAACCGGCGGACCTTATCCGCCAGCCAGCCGCACACCGTTGCAGCGATGTCCGTGTGCTGAAGAAGGATCGCGCATTGGAAATACTCACGGCTATGCAAACCAGAACGCAAAACAAAGTGGCCATCCAACAGCGCTCCGGTTTTGCGGAAAAGTGCCAGCAGATCTTCGCTCATTCTATTGCAGGGCGTTTCTGTGAAACGCCATGTGGCGGTGGCGTCTGGCACAGACGTTCTACCGATATTGCCGTCGGAATTTTATCCCGGAGTATCATAGGCAGTTTGATCGGCGTCCGATGCGGTGGCGATCATCTCGATCTTTCCACGAGCTTCTCTCGGGAGGGCACGCATCCTGCGTGCTCTCTGCGGCATCTTGCCGCGGAAATATCTTGCAGGAATGGATTCGGCAGGCTGCCGAATGCGGCCCGCTGGAAGCGTGCGCTCCCACGGAAAAAACGGCCTTTGCCTCTACCCGGATGTATCATAGACCGTTTGATCGCCGCCCGCGGCGGCGGCGATCACTTCGATTTCCACATGCGCTCCTCTCGGCAACGCGGAGACCTGCACAGTCGAACGAGCAGGAGGATCCTGTTTGAAATACGAGCCGTAAATCTCGTTTACCGTCTGGAAATCGCCGAGGTCCGTGAGGAAGATCGTTGTCTTAACGACGTGATCAAACGTGAGGCCCGCGGTTCGTAAAAGGGCTGCGATGTTATCCATCACTCTCCGGGTCTGCGTCGTAATGTCGCCGGAAACGATTTCGCCAGACTTCGGGTCGAGTGCGATTTGACCGCTGCAAAACAGGAAACGTCCAGTGTGCATTCCTTGCGAATAAGGACCGATCGCCGCAGGCGCCTCGCGGGTGGAAATGGGCTTCTTCATGCCGCGGATTGTAACTGGAATTTTGCCGGGCACAATCACTGGCCATCGTGCGTTGACGATAGCGTCCTGGCGAACTCTTTTGATTTGAATGTTGGGCGTTGGATGTTGAGCGTTGGACGTTTTCTGCTTAAGTGACGGTTCGCGCGCCAACAACCCCGGGTTGCAATTTTACGGCTGGGTAGCTCAGTCGGCAGAGCAGTGGACTGAAAATCCACGTGTCGGCGGTTCGATTCCGCCCCCAGCCACACCTCCAGAGCTCTGCAGATCGCAGCAAATTTTCGTTAACGGCAGTTTACTGATGATTCTCCACCAGTTGGTGCGTCGGCTTACTCACTTCAATTTGCGCGCTCACTTTTTGCACGACCGCAGTAAGCGCATCAATTTGCTTTTGCTGGGCGTCCAGCTGACGACGTGCTTTGAGAAACTCGTTGAGCAACATCGCGTTCACTGCGTCGTAGCGCACCGTGTACGGTTTTCCTTCCTTATCCGACAGCACCAATGCCGGATTTACTTTTGCCACTTCCTCGGCAATTAACCCAAATTGCTCTCTACCGCTGGTATCGCTCTTGTACTGAAAGGTTACCGGTTTAAGGGCCAGAATAGCTTCGCTGCTGTGGTCCATTGGCTTAATGGCCGTCTTAAATCGCTTTGAAGAAGCAGGCGGTGTCGTGCCGAGCTGACCTGTGGTTGTGTTTATGAAAACCGCCGTGGGACTGCCCTCGTCCGCTCCATTGATGCCGGCGATGAAAGTAGACGTGTGAACTTGCGGGTTGCCGATGCGAACGGCGTTGTCCTCGGCCGTATCCCCCAGATTGCCGACATAAATATTGTTGTTGCCTGTCACAAGGAGTGTGCCAGCTCCAGCGCCTAACGCGGTGTTATTATTGCCCGTAGTGCGTAAAAGCGCCCCGGTGCCGATGGCTGTGTTAGCGCTACCGTTTGCATTGTCTTGGAGCGCATTGAAACCAACGGCCGTATTGTTGTCAGCATCTGCGTTGTTGCTGAGGGCATTACCACCAACAGCCGTATTGTTGTTTGCAATCGTGTTGTGAAGCAGCGCTGACGAACCAACGGCTGTGTTGCCAAAACCAGTGGTGTTGAAGAAAAGTGCGGCTTCGCCATTGGCCGTATTGAGGCTACCCGTGGTGTTGCTAAGCAGTGCCGCCGCGCCAGTCGCTGTGTTTTGATCTCCGAGGTTGGCAAAAAGCGATCCCGCGCCAAGCGCGGTGTTGAAGCTGCCGGTCCTGTTTCCCTCCTGCGAAAAGAAACCGATCGCCGTATTATACTGGCCAGTGGTTAGGCTGAACAGCGCGTTCTGACCTTCTGCAGTATTGCCATTGGGATAATTTCCGTCTGGTGGCGGAACGACTGCCTGAGCTTTTGGCATGAGCCCAACGCAGACCAGCGAAAGTATAATAAGAAACGATGACGTGTTTATTTTCATAACGCGTGGACGTTGGGAAGACTTCCCTGCGCGTCAAACCAATTCGCCCCAGTCGAAAATTGCTGCTTTAAATTTGATAAAGGGGTCCGCTCTTTTCAGTCGCGGTGTTTCACTGGCGAAAACATATTTGAAGGAGCGCTCGAAGCTCCTTGCGAAGTTAGCTGACACAACAGCCGTCAATACTCGACGTGCTGATTTCATGAATGAACTGGAGTCTCGCAATGGGTGCTGCTGTTTTCAGGTCGACGCGCGGTCGGGAGAATAAAGGGCGCTTCGAATCGATCGGAAGGTGCAATGAAGAGCCCGGCATCAGGACACACAGTTTCCTCACGCAAACGAGTAAACAACCCTGAAGGGGATCATCAGCGATGGATATATAGGAGACGCAGTTGCCGGCGCTTGAGCCGGTTTCTTGCTGCAGGAAAATACAACGTATGTCGACAGAGATTAAGGTTGGGCCGCCAGTCATCACGATTAGCCAGGGACGCACGTTTATCGTGACTACAACCGCAGGCGACATACGAGCCAACACGGACGAGGGCGTCTATGCTTTGGACACACGTTTTATCAGTTTTTATCGCCTCTTTATCAACCGCGTTCCGCTGAAGGTGATCAACTCGAGTCAACTAACGTTTTATGCGGCTCGGCATTATCTGACCAATCCTCGAATCAACAGTCAAGACGGCCTGATAAAGGAAAACACGCTTAACATTACCATCGACAGGATAGTCACTGACGGGGTTCACGAGGAGCTCGAAGTCACCAACTACAACGGGAGGAAAGGCACTTTTCTACTGGAACTTTGCATCCGGTCAGACTTCGCGGACATCTTTGAAGTCAAAGCGCAGAAGATTGTCCAGCGTGGGCAGACCGAGACCGTCTGGGACAAAAATCGGAGGCAACTTCGCACGTCGTACGATAACGAGGACTTCCACCGCGCCGCAATTTATCACGTCACCAACGTTTCCGATCAGACGCCGGTTGGTTATGCGAATGGACGCATCTGCTTTCAAATCAATCTCGAACATGGCCAATGCTGGCATATGTGCGGGGATTTGTTGTTGGAGCACGGTCAGGAGACGAAAAAGCCGCAGCCTGGATCGTGCAGCTATCAGCAGTCGAGCAGATCAGGTAAGGCAGGCGAGCTGTCTGGCAAACGCCAGCCCAGCTCCGATTTTGGTGTGCGACAGAGCCACTGGTTAGACCGGTGCACGCGAGTGGCGACCTCGAATAACGACCTGCTGCGCATGTACGACCAAGCCCTGCTGGATATGGGCGCTTTGCGCATTTACGATATGGATGTCTCCGATGAAGCGTGGGTGCCCGCGGCTGGGGTGCCGTGGTTCGTGGCACTTTTCGGGCGGGATAGTTTGATCGTCTCGTATCAGAACATGACGGTGTCACCGGGGTTCGCCCGTGGCGCACTGAAGCGACTGGCGGAGTACCAGGCTAAGGAGCGCGACGATTGGCTGGATGCTCAACCGGGCAAGATCCTGCACGAAATGCGGTTCGGCGAATTAGCGGAGTTCCATAAAATTCCTTTTTACCCTTATTACGGCACCGCTGATGCCACGATTCTGTATCTGATCGTACTGTCGGAAACCTATCGGTGGACGGGCGATCGCGCTTTACTCAAAGAATACCAGCAGGTCGCGGAACACTGTCTCAAATGGATCGACGAATACGGCGACTTGGATGGCGACGGATTCCAGGAGTACAAAACCTTTTCCTCGTTAGGATATGAAAATGTTGGGTGGAAGGATGCTGGTAACGCGGTGGTGTATGCTGATGGCTCCCAGGTTCAGCAGCCGAAGGGTCTTTGCACACTTCAAAGCTATGTGTACAACGCAAAAATCCGCATGGCCGAAGCCTTTCGCGTTTTAGGCGACGAGACTCGGGCGAAAGCTTTGGATGCGCAGGCAAAGAAGCTGCGAGAGCAGTTCAATAACGCATTTTGGATGGAGAAAGAAGGCTGTTATGCTTTTGGCCTCGATCCCGGCAAGAAGCAGATCACCTCTGTCACATCGAACGCGGGGCAGGTCCTCTGGAGCGGGATTGCAGATCAGGATAAAGCGGAACGTACCGCTACACGGCTTTTGCAACCTGACATGTGGAGCGGCTGGGGAATTCGAACGCTCTCCAGCAACAATCCGGCATACAATCCTCTCGATTACCAGACCGGAGCCGTTTGGCCGCAGGATAACGGCATTATTGCCGCTGGTTTCAAACATTACGGCCTAACAAAGAAAAGCAATCAGGTCATCCGCGCGATCTTTGACGCCATTGAGCGCTTCGACGCCTACCGCCCTCCTGAAGTGTTTGCAGGCTTGCAACGAAGAGGCGAGATCGACTTTCCCGTGCTTTACCCGGGAGGGGCGAACATCCCTCAGGCTTGGGCAACCGGCAGCATTTTTCACATGATCCGAACGATCCTGGGACTCCGAGCCGATGCATCTAACAAGCGTCTTTACGTGAATCCCACGCTCCCAGATTGGCTGCCGGATATCGAGTTACAACATCTCCGCGTTGGCCGTTGCGCCGTTACCATTCGGTTCTGGCGCGAAGGAACTCGGTCATGCTGGGATCTACGCGAGGTAAACCGGGACGATGGCACAAATCAAAATGACCAGATTGAGGTCATGGACGACCCCGACGTAGTGCCATCTTGAAGAGCGTCATGGCTTTCAACATGTCACATACGATTTGGTAGCTGCACAGACTGGAAGGGCTTCACGGTATGTGCTTCTTCTCGTGTGAAACACATTCTTTGCAGCATCGGGTAAGGGAATTCAGTAGTCCTCGCTGCGCAGAATATCTGATTTTATTCACGCGGGCTGCCATTTATCGTGGAAACAGCCGGAGGTCGCGGCGAGTTATGGTGCCCAGAATGGGTCGTGATGGACAAACAGGGGAGACGAAACGAGCTGCCTCATGCGATCAGCGGGATCAGCGCGATAGAGTGCACTGGAAAAGAAGAGTGCAAGTCGCCGTTCTGGCAGCAACGGGATTCTGCATCGCTGGCTATCTAGCGGGATATCAGGCGGGGTTTTTCCGGGAAGCATGGGAGCCGTTTTTCGGTGACGGGACTACTCGAGTCCTACATTCTTTCGTCGCCGCAATGCTACCTGTTCCAGATGCGGCTCTTGGTGCGATCGGGTATGCTATTGAGTTTGTTGCAACACTTGCCGGCACGGCAGAACGTTGGCACTCGCGTCCAAAGCTGGTGCTTGTGTATGGGGTGATAGTGGCCGGTATGGGAATGGCAGGGCTCACCCTGGTGGGGGTGCAGGCGTTTGTGCTGCACGCTTTTTGCACGCTCTGCTTGGTGTCCGCAATAATTTCAATTCTAATTGTATCCCTCGCCCGCGATGAAGTGCTCGCCTCTTACAAAGTGCTCTATGGCGAACGGAATTCACGACGCTAATCTCTTATGAACGCGCTCTAATCCCTCGCAAGGAACGATGAAAACAGCCGACGAACTCGCCTGTAGAATCTCCGACCGCATTGTCCGACATGTGCCTTGTCACTTCATATTGGAGTCTCATCGATTGCCTGGGTTCGGTCGCTCAAGTAAGTCGTTGCGACGCCAGGAACTGATGTTGCAGAATCTTCCCGGGTCGGAGGATGTTTATGAATCGCTCTAACATCTTGATATCGGTTCTTCAGCAGCTCGACGTGCATTCTTGCATTCTCATATCCGCGGCTCGGTCGGATTTAATCCGCCTTGAAGCAATGAATCTGTTCGCGGTGCAATGAAATACGACTGGAAAGAAGCGGGTGAGGAATGGTCGCTGCCGTGGGGCAGCTCTGCGGCGCAATGGGCAGGCACGATTTTTCCGCGGATTCGCGACTGTCTCCCCGCAGAGACGATTTTGGAAATCGCGCCCGGCTTCGGACGGTGGACGCATTATCTAAAGGATTATTGCAATGAGCTGTGGGCCGTCGACAAGTCGGTTGACTGTATCGATGCCTGCCAGGAGCGTTTTGCGAGTCAGACGCATGTTCACTGTGTCCTGAACGACGGCCGCTCGTTGTCGATGATTCCGGATTCGTCAGTGGATTTCGTTTTCAGTTTCGATTCGTTCGTGCACCCGAACCGTGATGTGATCGAAGAATATCTCCGCCAACTCAGGACCAAAATGAAAATGGGTGGCAAAGGTTTCATTCATCATTCGAATTTCGGCGAGTACGTTAACTCGCCGCGTGAACGGCTGCCGGAAGTAATCACCAAACCATTGATCAAGGCGAAGATTCTCGACTGGGCGCATCATCGGAACCCCAGCATGACAGCGGATGTGTTTCGCACGCTGTGTGAACAGAACGGGCTGCATTGCGTCGCTCAGGAGCTGGTGAACTGGCGCGGGCGACGCCTGATTGATTGCCTGTCGACGTTCGTGCGAACTGATTCGGCCCCTGTGGAGTCTCCGAAAATAATTCGGAATCCGAATTTCATGGGCGAGGCCGATCGCATCCGCCGGCAGTGGCAGCATCCCGCCTAACGAGTTCGGTACCGGGTTTCATGCAGTTATTCGCCTTTTTGACAATGCGGCCGGCGAAAAAGCGATTGTTGCGAGCGGTCTGCATTTTTTCGCCCTTGCCGTCCACGCCGGCCGACCTCACACTCGGCAAAGGCATTGGTTGATACGGCCGTCTCATGTCGACGTTGCTTCGCTGCCTGATCACGGCAATCAAGGTCCCGGTCCAATTTGTCGTCATCACATGGACTACGCTCGCGATCTATTATTCGAATTTGCCGTGGCCCGCATTGCGATTGGCGGTGGCGTTGGCGTTTGCAGCCTTCGCGATTTGGGCGTTCTGGGTGTCGCGGCAGCGGTGGATGGCGGCAGTGGCAATCGCGCTGGTGCTCGGGGTCGTTGCCTGGTGGTTCACCATCGCGCCCTCGCATGATCGAAACTGGCGACCGGAGGTTGCCATCATGCCGCGCGTCTTCATCGATGGTGACCGTGTGCGGTTAATCGGCGTCCGAAACTTCGATTACCGCAGCCAGGATGATTTCACCGTGCATTATGAAGAGCGCGAGCTGGATCTCTCCCACCTGGTTGGCTTGGACTTTTTTGTGTCCTACTGGAGCAAGGGGCCGGTCGCGCATACGTTCGTGAGTTTCATCTTCGACAACGCCGCGCCATTGTGCATCTCGATCGAAACCAGGCCGGAGATCGGCGAAGGCTTCAACCCGATTGCTTCGTTGTTTAAACAATTCGAGTTGATCTATGTGGTGGGCGAGGAGCGTGACATCGTAGGTGTACGCGCCATTCATCGGCGGGAGTGGGTGTACCTCTATCAGCTTAATACGTCGCCTAACGATGCGCGACGGCTGTTGCTTGTCTATTTGGCACGGATCAACGAACTCGCCGACCGTCCGGAGTTCTACAATTTGCTGACCAACAGCTGCACCATCAATATCGTTCGTTACGCAAACGCGGCGGGCCGGAAGGGCCGCTTCGATTTCCGCCATCTTTTCAACGGACTGATCGACAGCTATCTCTATCACTCGGGGCGCGTGGACACGACGCTGCCGTTCGACGAACTGCGACGACGCTCCCTGATCAACGAGAATGCCAGGGCGGCCGATGGCGCTCCGGAACCGGAGTTTTCGCAACGCATTCGCGCATCCCTGCCGGCAACTGTACGCTAATGCTCATCGCGGAAGAACCGGGCGGTCGTTAATAGGAGACGCGCATGAAGTTAGTTGCGTAATCGACTTCGTTTGTTCAAGATCCGCGGCATGCCTGAAGTTCAAGCGCCGCCCCCTTTACCGAAATCGCAGCCATGGTTTGGACGACGTCACAGCACGATTCTCAAATTGCTCGGAGTCGGCGCGCTCGTTTTGGTGCTGCTAATTCCATTGGCGATGATTACCGGTGTCCTAAACGAGCGATTGCAACGGCGGAATGAGGCCGTCGCCGATATCACGTCATCATGGGGCAGGGAACAAAATGTGATCGGACCAGTGCTGGGTATCCCGTATCAATACAAGTTTAAGACGGTGAAAGAAATTCCGGCGGCGGACGGAAAAGTAGAGCGCCGCGAAGTAGAAGAGACCGCTACCGCGAACGCTTATTTTCTACCTGAAACGCTGAACCTTTCCGGGAGCGTGCAGACGCAAAAGTTGCATCGCGGGATTTATGAAGCGGTAGTCTATCGTGCGCAGACGGTTCTTTCGGGAAAATTTGCGCCGCCCGATTTTGGGCCGCTAAAGATCGAACTGAAAGATGTGCAATGGAAAGACGCGTTTGTCACTGTCGCCATCAACGATCTGCGCGGCACGCGTGAGGCAATCGTGCTCGACTGGGGAGGAACGAAGCGTCCAATGTTACCCGGTTCGCAGGTACCCGGATATACGACAGGCGCAACGGCGTCGCTTGGCAGCGATCAACCGATTGCGACCGAGGTTCAATTTTCCATCCCGCTCGATTTTAACGGGAGCGAGGGAATTTTCTTCGCGCCGTTTGGAGTGCAAAATGACGCGACACTAAAATCGAATTGGCCGGACCCCGGATTTCGCGGCGCATTTCTTCCTGCGGAACGATCGGTACGGCCGGATGGGTTCGAGGCAAAATGGAAGATCTCGTACTACGGGCGAGATTACCCACAATCCTGGACCAGTCGCACCGGCAACGAACGTTTCACAACGCAAGCGGTTTCAAATTCACTGTTTGGCACGCAATTCCTATCGATTTTGGACTCGTATCGTTACGTCGAACGCTCCATTAAGTACGGCGTACTTTTTCTGGTGCTCGTTTTCACAGCATTCTTTCTGTTCGAAGTCACCGCACGGCAGAAGATTCATCCTTTTCAGTACCTGATGGTCGGCGCGGCACTGTGTGTTTTTTATCTGCTGCTCTTGTCGATTTCGGAATTTATCGGATTCAGCTGGGCGTACCTCGCCGCGGTGGTGGCATCGACTCTGTTGATAACATGGTATTGCCGGTTTTTCCTCGGAGGTGGTGTGCGCACATTCATGATCGGCGCCGGGCTGGCGGGCGTCTATCTGTTTCTCTACATCACTTTGCGGCAGCAGGATTACGCATTGCTCATGGGCGCAATCGCGCTTTTTGTGGTGTTAGCGCTCGTCATGTACGTCACCCGCAAAGTGGATTGGTACGCGCGCGACGCGGGTTCGTTGCCGGCCGCGTAAGATTGACAGGACCACCGCCGTTTTGTATGACGCGAATTGCGTCATGGCTGAATTCACCGTCAATCCAAAGCGTTTCGATCCGTACAAAAATTTCAAATTCCGGGTGAAATGGGATGGTCGTTATGTTGCGGGAGTCAGCAAGATAAGCGGATTGCGGCGCACCACTGAAGTCATTCGCCATCGGGAAGGCGGCGATCCCAGCACGACTCGCAAATCTCCGGGCCTCACTGAATTCGCGCCAATCACGCTGGAAAGAGGCGTTACTCATGATCCTGAGTTCGAAAATTGGGCTAACAAGGTGTGGAGCTTTGGTGCTGGTCTGGGCTCGGAAGTTTCTTTGAAAGATTTCCGTAAAGACATCGTTCTGGAAGTTTATAACGAGGCTGGACAACTCGTCCTGGCGTATAACGTCTATCGGTGCTGGATCTCGGAATACGAAGTCCTGCCGGACCTCGACGCGAATGCGAATGCCGTCGCGATCGAGCACATCACACTCGAGAACGAAGGGTGGGAACGCGATCGATCGGTAAAAGAACCCGCGGAGCCGTCCCTCAAAAAATCGTGATCAATCCTGTCGATCGAAGCGCCTGATCGACCTGCGTGTGTGACCATTACGCTTCGCGGAGCATTGATTAGCGGAACGGCGATTACGGTTTGCCTGTCGCTCTATTTGCTGTGGCTTTGGCGTCCTGAGCATCAGGTGCGGCTGCATACGCAACACTTTTTTCACGCCATCGACCGCCGCAACTGGGAGATGGTTGCCGAGTTCATCGGCGAAGACTATCGCGACCAGTGGGATGACGATCGGACTCGGCTCCTTGAACGCATGCGGGAAGGTTTCCGATGGGTGCGCGGTTCTGCGATCACTGCACCCGACGCGCTAATGCGTATCGAAATGCCGCGCGGGATTTGGATCGGCAAAATCAACATCTATACCAGCGACGATGGCGTAATGCAGTTGTTGGATGAACGGGTAAACCGGCTGCCAACACCTTTCGAGCTGGAGTGGCGGCACGTGTCAGGCAAACCGTGGGACTGGAAGCTCGTGCGGGTGAGCAATAAGGCGTTTCAAATTCCTGCGGACGTCTCTTATTAAATGCGAGGCTTTCAAGGAACGATGGCTTGGGCAGCCATCGATCTCACAAAATACGATGGCTGGGAAGGCGCCGTTCCCTGGTCATTTCCCCTGCGCTTGCCGTAATTGGCTCTTTGCCGCGTCGACTTCTTTTTGTGTTTGCTGGCAAAGAAGAATTCCGCGGAGCTTCTCTCCCTGGTAGTAACGGGCGGTAAATTTTTTCCTGGCGTACGTTCCGTCCAAATTCACGCGCGTAGGCGGAAGGGTGAAATCACCTACGAAGTCCATTCGCAAATCGAACATCTCCGTCCAAAAATAGGGGACTTGCTCGTAACGGATACGCTTTTTGCCCGTCATATTGGCCCCTGCTACCAAACCTTGTTCGCGAGCATTTTCCCAGTGAGTCTGACGCCGCATGCCTCCCATGATTCTGTCCGGGTAAAAGGCAAGATCGCCGATGGCATAAATCCCCTTCTCCTCGGTCTCGAGATACTCAGTAACCGGCGACCCATGTGGTCCGGCTAATGGAGTGTTGCGCACAAGATCAAGATTAGGTTCCGCGCCGCATGCCACGACGGCAAGGCCGACGGGAAAACGGTTGCCGCTTTTGGTTTGGATATTGCGCAAAACGGTTTTCCCTTCGAATCCGTTCAGGGCTTCTCCCATGGAAAGCACCACGCCGTGTTTCGTAAAATACTCAGTTAACCATGCTCCGGTTTCCGGATCCACGTACCGGTTTAATAAATAGGCATCGCGATGCATGAGACCGACCTTCATTTTCATCATGCGAAGGCTTGCGGCCGCTTCGCACGCCAGCAAACCGCCGCCTACCACCATTATGGTCTTTTCCAAATTGGCCATTTCACGCAACGCGAGTGCATCCCGAACCGTTCGCAGGTAAATGACATTGCCTAGACCTGTCCCTGCCATTGCCGGGCGTACCGGGCGGCTGCCCATCGCGAGACAAGCCTTCGTGAATTCGATACTTTCGCCGTTAGCCAGCACAGCCAGGCGACGCTCGATATTGAATTGCGTGACTACTGTGCCAAATCGTGCTTCGATCTTGTGCGATTCGAACCAGCGATCATCGAATTCCTGGAGCTTTTTTACATTCGCGTCCTTGTCTCGCAAAAAACCCTTTGAGATGATCCACCGCTTGTAAGGCGGGAACGCTTCCGCACCAACAAGCGTGACCGAACTGCGCTTGTCGTATTTGCGAATCCCTTCGCAAGCGCTCGCTCCGCCGATACCTCCACCAACGACGATATAATCACGTCGAATCATATATGAAACTGTGACCTTAATTTCAGCGGAGGTATGCCGACAAGCGAAATTGTTAAGGGACCATAAGTATGTTGTGCACCTGCTATTTCCGCGCGCCGACCGGTAGTCTGCTCCCGGAACTCGATCTCCTGGAGAGGCGCCGGGAAGTTCCTCAACCAGCCTGCCGTTCCTTCTTGCGTTGTCGCTCTTTCTTTAGGCACACTGCCGTCGCTATGAACGAAGCCACCACTCACCTCAAGGACACGACAGCGAACCCGGCGCCGCTTGGCCTGCTCGGGTTCGGCATGACCACGGTATTGCTAAACCTGCACAACGCAGGGTTTTATGAACTCAACAGCATGGTTCTGGCAATGGGAATCTGTTACGGCGGCGCGGCGCAAATCGTGGCCGGGATTATGGAATGGCGGAAAGGCAACACCTTCGCCACCACCGCTTTTCTTTCGTACGGTTTATTTTGGTTCTCGCTAGTCGTGTTGATTATTCTGCCAAAGTTAGGATGGGCCACGGCTTCCAACGAGACGGCGATGGCCGCCTATCTCTTCATGTGGGGCCTGTTCACCGCCGTGATGTTCATCGGCACATTGCGCTTGCATGTCGCGGGGCAGGTCGTTTTCGGTTCACTGACGATTCTTTTCTTTCTCCTCGCCATCGGTGATTTCATCAGTGCAGGTGCTGGCTTCAAACAGTTTACGGGCTACGTCGGGATTTTTTGCGGGTTCTCCGCGATCTACGCCGGTTTGGCACAAGTGCTTAATGAACTCTTCGGGAAAGTCATTCTGCCGCTTGGTTCCGTGATGAAGTAGTTTTCCGCCACGAAGCACGAAGATGGTATTCGCAGCCGTCGCCCTGCGGGCGACGCACGCGTCTCATAGCGCGCAAACTACACGATAACTGCCGTAGTTAATGCCGAACCTTAAGTAAACTCGCGGCGAGCTTTAACGCTGAGTCGCTTTTGCCGCCGAGCATCCGCGCGATTTCTTCCTGGCGCCCTTTGCCGGTGACTTCCTGCAGATTGGAAAAAGTGCGACCCTGCGTTACGGCCTTTGCTACAACAAAATGAGACGACGCATTCGCGGCGACTTGTGGCAGGTGAGTGATGCAGATCACCTGGTGATCATTCCCCAATGTTTGCATTTTGGCGCCCACTGCGTTCGCGATTTCGCCGCCGACGTTCGTGTCGATTTCGTCGAACACAAGCAGCGGGATTGCGTCGTGCGCGGCGAGCGCAGACTTGATGGCCAGCATCAGACGCGAGATCTCTCCGCTGGAGGCAATCGCGCGGAGTGGTTTGAGAGGTTCGCCCGGGTTCGGCGAGAATAGCAATTCAACTGAATCAAACCCGGTTGGGCTCGGCTCTTCAGTTACAATCAATTTTGCTTCGAACTCCGATTGACGAAACCCGAGATCCCGCAGATTGCGGCGAATGTTTTCGGAGAGTCTTGGGGCAACCTTTCGACGTGACTTGCTCAGCGCTTCGCCGCTCCTGTCCATTTGTATCCGGGCATTTTCGATTTCTTTGGTGAGTCGCTCCAATTCTGCGTCCCGTCCTTCAATCTTTCTCATCCGCTCGGCGGCGCGTTCACCGAAAGCGATCACGTCAGCAATTGAAGAGCCATATTTGCGTTTCAACGTTTCGAATAGCGAAACGCGTTGTTCGAGAGCGGCCAATTGTTCCGGGTCAAGATTGAGTTTAACGGCGTAAGCTGATAAAGATCGCGCGATTTCAGAAAGCTCGACTACAGCAGAGGCGTGCGCTGACGAGAATTGCTCAGTCGAATTGTCGATCTTTTCCAAGTCTCGAAGTAGCCGTTGCGTTTCGGCCAGTTGCGAGAGAACGGAATTGTCCGACTCGGAAAGCTTATTGACGGCTGCACCGGCGAGCTCGATCAATCGTTTGCTGCTGCTGGCCAGTTTATAACGCTTCTCGATTTCGTGTTCTTCGTCCGCGACGAGATTCGCCGACTCGATTTCGGTGACTTGATGTCGAAGCAAATCCAGTTCCTGTTCGCGGGCGGTTTCCGCCGTATTGAGCGCCGCGTGTTCGGAGAGCAGTGTCTGTAGCAGGCGATAATGGTTTCGATATTCCTTGAGCTGTTGTTCGGTGCGCGCGAAGGAATCCAGCAAACGCAGCTGCGTTTCAGGTGAGAGTAACGACTGGTGATCGTGCGGCCCATGAAGATCGACCAGGGCGTCCCCTACATCTTTCAAAACCGACAGCGTGGTCGGCGAGCCATTGATGAACTGCCGATTCGTTCCGGCTACGGAGAGAGTCCGTTTCAGGATCAAATCTTCTTCACATGATTCTATGCCCGCTTCAGCAAGTTGCGGATTGAGCTGGCATAGCTCCGGGCCGGAGAAAACAGCTTCGACTGTGCAGAGATCAGCACCGGTGCGAATCAGCGATTTGTCCGCACGCTCTCCCAGCAAAAGTTTGAGCGCGCCAATGATGATTGATTTTCCGGCACCGGTCTCTCCAGTCACCGCGATGAATCCCGGTCCGATTTGCCACTCGAGTTCTTCCACGAGTGCGAGGTTCCTAATTCGCAGCAGTGTGAGAACGGCGGACATACGAAAGTTGACGGTTGGTAGTTAGAACTCGAGATCTAGGCTTGAGAAGATTTCAAGCCGTCAATAACCAATTTTCAACTCCGAAAGTACTTCGTGAGGAGGTCAGCGAAAACATTCGTGAGCCCGTGCGCAAAAGATTCCGCCACGGACCTGCTGCAATTATCGGGCCGTCATTGCGTCGCCGCTTTAAGGAGCGGAGCGGAGCCGGCCTGCTGAAAATGACGATCCGTGGTGAAGGCATTGCGAATGGTGAGCTCGCGAATGACAGCGAAACTGACGCAATCGGTAAAGGACCGCTCTTTGTCGTCATGCTTGCGAAAACACGTGGCTGCAGCATGAAAACGTGCCAGATCAATCCATTCCAGGTGGAGCGCCTCGCTGCGTTCGAGCGTATCAAGAAAGTCCGTAGCGGCCTGATGACTATGGCGCTCCAGCAATAAAGTGATCGTTTCGTCAACCACCTCAGTCACTGACGCCAGCCTTGTGCTTAATGTGACACCGTGATTGCAGTCGCAATCTCACCGAATAATTCCGCGCTCGCTTGTTTCGAGAAAATGAATGATCTCGATGGTTTCTTCAGTCTCCGGTAATTCCTTTTGTATTGCTTCGATTGCCTGACGACGGTTGTATTTCGATCTGTAAATCAGGCGAAAGGCTTCTTTGATTAACTTCACTCGCTCCGGTGGATAGTGCTTTCGTTCCAAACCAATCAGATTAACCCCGCGAATCTCGGCTGGATTGCCATCGGCGATCATGAAGGGTGGAACGTCCTGAACAATTTTCGAGCACCCGCCGGTAATCGCGAACCGCCCGATCCGGCAAAATTGATGTACCGCGGTGAGGCCGCCCATTACTGCGTGGTCTCCGACCTGAACGTGGCCTGCTAATGTTCCGTTGTTAGAGAAAACGACGTGGTCGCCAACAGTGCAATCGTGTCCGATATGACTGTAGGCGAGAAAATTTCCATTGTTGCCGACTCGCGTTTTACCTTCGGCAGCCGTGCTGCGGTTGACGGTCACAAATTCGCGGAAGGTGTTTTCGTCGCCGATTTCGAGATACGTCGGTTCGCCGCCATATTTTAGATCTTGTGTTTGCTGACCGATTGAGCAGTACGCGTAGAATTTGTTTTTCGCACCACCTTTCATTGGACCGCAGAGCGTCACGTGATTCTGTAGCCAGCAATTTGAACCGAGTACGACGCCAGGTCCGATCACGCAATAAGGACCGACGCTTGTGCCGGCGCCGAGTTCCGCACCAGGATCCACAATAGCGGTAGGATGAATCTGTACGTCAGACATTTCTGCAATGACGAATGGCGGATGGCGAATGGCGAATGAATGACGAGGTTCGGATGACGAACACGGAGTCATCCTGAGCGTAGCGAAGCGCAGTCGAAGGATCCCGTAGAATTGATCCTAAGATTGCGCTTCGGGATTGAAACGCCAAAAGTTTATCATTCGTCCTTCGGAAGTCCTTTCTGATATGCCATTCGTGCTTCGTCATACCCCTCATTTATCGAGGAACGTAAACATCAGTTCGCCTTCGGAAACAATTGCGTCGTTCACGACGCAATGGCATTTCGCCTTGGCCAGGCGTTCGCCGCGCGACTTGATGAGCTCGGCGTGAATGAAGATAGTGTCACCGGGCAAAACCGGTTTGCGAAACTTCACTTCGTCGGCGCTCATAAAATAACCGACGCGGCTGGAAGTTTTCGCCAGCTTGAACAACAAGATACTCGCGACCTGGGCCATCGCTTCGACCTGCAGGACGCCTGGCATTACCGGATGACCGGGAAAGTGTCCCTGGAAAAACGGTTCGTTGATGGTGACTGTTTTCACGCCGACGCATTTGGTATCCGCCTCAAAACTGATGATTCGATCCACCATCAGGAACGGGAAACGATGCGGCAAAATCTGCATCACTTGATCCGTATCGAGTCCGCCGTCGCCGGTTGGGATAGGGCGCGAGACGGCCAGCGCGCTTCTTCGCGTTTGTTCGCGTGTTATCAATCGCGATAACTCCGCATTGCTCGCGTGACCAGGTTTGACTGCTACTACGTGCCCGCGTATGCGTCGCCCAACCAGCGAGAGATCGCCGATAATGTCGAGAATCTTGTGACGCACAAATTCGTCGGGAAAGCGTAAAGGTTCCTTGCTTAAAACTGCTTCGCCGCGTACGACGATGGCGTTTTCGAGGCTCCCGCCTTTGATAAGATTTTTGTCCATCAGCGGCTTCACGTCTTCGTAGTAAACAAACGTTCGAGCCGGAGCGATCTCGCGCTCGAATGCTGCAGGTGTAACTTCGATCGACAGGAACTGCGTGAATTTATTGTTTGGTCCTGCTTGCGTGCACGAGATGCGAAATTTGTTGTCCGGGAGTAGAACGAGCAACGCGCCAGTTTTCGATTCAACGTGCAGCGTGTCGCGGGCGGCGAAAAATTTTCGCGGCTCCTCCTGCGGGACGACACCGGCTTTCCGGATCAGATCGACATAGGCTAGCGCACTGCCGTCGCCAATGGGCGGCTCGTTTGCGTCCATTTCCACGATCGCATTATCGACGCCCATTGCGCAGAGGGCCGCCAGGACGTGCTCGACGGTGTGCACTCGCACGGAGCCTTCGCCAATCGTGGTAGCGCGCTCGACGGTTTTCAGGTTCTCGATTTTGGCATCGATCGTCGGCTCATCCTGCAAATCTTTGCGCCTGAATTTAATTCCGTGATCCACCGGCGCTGGATGCAGTTTAAGCGTAACTTTTTCGCCAGTGTGCAAGGCGGTGCCGGTAAAACCGGCAACTTTGCCAACAGTCTGCTGGAGCTCGGGAGCGGCCATCGCGGGCTTAAATAACAGAGATTTTGAATGGTGACCAGCAGTGTTCTGTGGAGCGCACGCGCCCTTGCGTGCACCCATTGGCGCTCTCGCCAATCGCCGGGAATATGAAAATACCGAGGGTACCAGGACTGGCATACGCAGCGTGGCTTCCCGGCGAGGGTGCCGCGAACTGCACGCGAAGACGCGTGCGCTGCGCGGAA
>JAICUQ010000100.1 GCA_025935755.1 Chthoniobacterales bacterium
ATCCAGGGCGGAAGCCGGTGCAGCGATTGATCGTGTTTACTCGGTGTGTAACGCCACGGGAAATCCTCGTCGTAAAAATCGATGTACGGAAAATAGTTCGACTCGAAATTAGTGATCCAATCGCGCGGTTCGGTTTTGAAGAAGGCGCGCTGCTCAATGCCGATAATGTCGCCCGGTCCGTACAACTGAACCTGCTTTGGAATGCTTTCAGGCGGCGGTGCTGCTGCGCCGGTAACCGCCTGACTCTCGAGCATCAGCTCCAAACCGAACGTGGCCCTCAGCTTGATTGAAGGATCCTGATCGGGTTGCTCGATCTTGTTAGGCAACCCAATCCGCAGATAGGGAAGAAAGGAATAGGTGGCAATTGGCTTGGCCATGTCTCAGAGCCTCGCTTCGTAATGCGGAATGACGTGCAGTGCGTCGTGCAAATCAGGATTGGCGGCGACCTGATTTTGCAGGAACTGGTTCGCCATCGCTTCGCTGGCAAAATAAGTCGAAGCCGCGCTGTAAGCTTTGTTGTCTTGTGTTTGGGCGACGGTAAACCCGCCTTCTTTCACAGCGACCTTGTCGTCGAACGGATCCAGCATCTTCTTGTAATTTTGCGACAGAACCGATTTCGATATCGCGCCGCCAACAAGGAAATGGCTGAAGAACGCCTGGGTGAAAACTCTGAACCGCCGCCGGAAACGTTTGTAGTTGCTGTCGAGGATGATTTCTTCGTAGCGCACCTTGCGCTTGCCCATTTTCGTCGACCCCAACTGCTGAGCGCCGGAGGCGAGCAACAAACCTCCATGCATCGGATCGAAAGCGCGCTGCGAAAGCTTATCCGCGTCGCTCATGTTCAGGAACTGGGCCTTCGCGAATTGTTCGTCGGCATCATCCGCCTTCACTAATCCGGCCGTGGCCGTCAGCGTGAACTGATTCGCGTCCGACGGTTTCTGGTTGCCGACTTTGTCGATCTTCAAATCCAGCGGCACGGCACGCTGGCTCACGCGAAGTGTTCCAAGCGGGTGCAACACTTCGCTGGATTCGGTCGCATCAAGCTTACGCAGGGAAACCAGCAGATTGTTCGTTGGCGGCAGTTGTGCACGCCAGTTGTCCAGCTTGTCGAATTCGCCTTTGAGCAGAGGAATAACAGCTATTGGTGGAAGCGTAGTGTCCTTGCTCTCTCCCCAGGTGATGTCGAAGTCCGCCGAGACATCGAAGAAAAAGAAGCTGATCGACCCGGTGCCATGAGCGCGCCAGGGCGTGGGACCTTCCAGCGCGAAATGCAAACTGATGCTGAACAAGCCGACCCCGAAAACCTTGAGCGAAACCGACGCCGATACTTCGATGATGAAATGGAACGGTGAGAATTGAAACAGCGCATCGAACCCGAGATGGCCGTCCACGCGCGCCACGTCGACGTCGAACATGATTTCGGTGTTCGATCCGAATTGCACCGTATTCGACGTCACGGCGAAATAAGTCTCGGTGCGGATGCGCGCGATATCGGTGTTGAGAATACTGATCGCCATTCGCTTCGGAGCGGGAAACGGCAGCGGAGGCGGATTAAATCGCGGATGAAAACCGCCGGCCGAGACTACGAAATTCGCGTCGTCACCCCAGGCGACGAGTAATCCCATCTCTCCTTCAAGCGTCAGATATAAGACGCGCGATTCAAAAAGCGCGGCAAAGAAATACAGCCGGCTCTTATCGAATTCGATCGCGCCGGCAAAATTCACCTGTAAAACGATCAGCGCCGCCTCATCAGCCGGAAGCGCGATCTTCAACACGCCCAGGATGGCAATGTTGCCGGGGATTTCGATGATAACGCCTAACGAAACGCTGACCAGCGTTGGCGTTCCCCAGCCGAGTTTAGCCATCGGTCCGATAAGAAACTTCCCTTCATAGGGCGGGAAGATGGTCCGTAGATCGCTGATGATTTTTGGAGCGTTCTCGACGGGATTCTGCGGGAACATGATGCTGTTGATCGCGCCTGTGCGCACGCCTTCCATCAACGGCTGAAGGCTCATTGTTCGATTGAGGCCTAACAAGCCGCCTAACCCAATGAGCGTGAATCCAAATCCGAGCTGAATCCCTGTTCCGAACTCCGCGGTGATGATGATGAGCAGCGAAAAACCTGTAGAACCGTCGGGCATCTTCGTGGTGATGATGCCGATCGCTTTCACCGTCACGATCTCGGAGATGGAGAGCTCGAGCACGCCGGCGTACTCCCCGCGATCAAAATCGAAATACAAATATCCGCCGCCTTTGACCAGGCCCGCATCGATTGAAAGACCAACGCCGTTAGGCGGTTTGAAATCGAACGTAAGATTCGCCGGACCGAGATTTCCGCCGCCGGATGGGAAACTCGTTGTAACCGCCATGCCGATGCGATCCACAGAGGCGTTGAGAGGGCCTATGTCCGCCGAGAACGCACCGGAAAGTTCCACCGGCAGGCTTCCATCAGCGAAACCCGCGCGGATATAAATGTTCTGCAGATCGATCGGGCCAAGAGAGACGTGCGTCGGGATGGCAATCTCGACTGCGCCGCTGCCTTCCAGCTGCAGTCCTGATTTCGGCGACCAATGCGCTTTGAAATCGACGTTCGTATCCAGCTTTAATCCGCCAGTGATCTTACTGATGAAGCCATCGCCTTTGGACAGATCGATGACTGCTTTACCGCCGGTCACTTCGGCGGTGGCAGTCGGCTCACCGCGTACAGTTGTGCCGTCGAGTGAGGCTTTAAATCCGAGCGTCAGCCCAAGTTTTTGAACTTCGAGACGGCTCGCGCCGCTTTGACCGAGAAGGATCAGAGGACCACTCGCGCGCTGACCTAGAAAACCGCCGTTCAGCTCGGCGCTTACTGTGCCGGTGGGCGGCTGGAGCGTGACGTCGAACGGCGGCTTGATGCTCACGTCGAGGCCGGCTTCAAACCGCGCAGCACCGCCGAGAGTCAATGCCCACACCTCACCAAGCTGGAAGGTCTGTTCGAAATCACGCGTGGCAGGAAACCGCAGCCGCAGTGTGAGACTTGGCGGAACCGTCGTCGCGTCTGTGCTGAACCGCATGAAAAAAAGCTCGAGAATCGGTGGCTGCCCGGGCGGAGTAACCAGCATCGCCGATAATTCCAGCGGCTCGAACAGCCGTTTGATTCGCGGAAAGAGTAGCATGCCGTCAAAGCCCGGCTGGCCCCAGCCAAACGTGTCGGCGAGGTATTTGTCGGGCTTGAGGAAAAGATCGAACAGCCGATCCAAATGGATTGCGCGTTGTCGAAATGGCGGCTTGAGCGGATTGGCGGGATCGCCGGGTTCGTCGAAATCGTCGATGATGCCGATCACATCGAGCGTCGGCAAAACGCCTTCGCCTTTGCTTTCGAGGTACTCGATGAAAGCGAAATCGAAGAGCCGCCTAGGCAATTCGGCCGCGAACGCCTGGAGCGCGGCCTTATCTGCCGGCGAAAGCCCGCCGGAGGCGGCCGCGGCGTCGAGCGAGGTGCCCATTTGCGAGATGCCGTCGAGTACCTGCCGAATGCGGTTCAGAAGGTCCGTGCCGACGGAAATGATCTGCGGGAGGTTCTCGGAATCGATGGCGTTTTTCAGGTCGACGACAAGCGGTCCAAGCGCCGCGGCAGCCGAAACGGTGGAACTGATTGCGCCGGTGAATTGGCCGTTTGCTGCGACGATTGTTGGCAGTCGAATGCCGAGTCCTGCGATGAATTCCTCGGCGTTTCCCTGCGCCAGCCGCTGTTCGAGCGCGCTCAGCGCTTGACCGAGCTCGCGCGCCAGCAGCTCCAATGTTCCAGCCTGTGTCGCCATCGCGAGTTAGCGAGCGTTGTCGAGTTGCTGAATGCTCAGACCCGGGATGCCGGCAACCAGCGCTCCGTAATCCGCCACGTCATGTTGAAGCTGTGTGCTGCCGAAACGAGCCAGTGCCTCAAGCAATCGGTCGAAGTATTTCGAAAAACCCGGAACCGCGGCGCGCGGCGGCAATAGCGGCGATTCCGCCCCGCTCCATGTAAGCACGTGATGCACCAGCACTGGACCACCTATTCGATGCCAAAGCGTCGCAACTCTGCGGTTGCGGTTGATTAGCCGGAACACTTCATCAAAATGCGTGCTCACCAGCGCGGTCAGCGTTTGTCCGATTGGAGTTCTCACAAGTCGCTCCTGCACCTCCTGCAAGCGCACCGCCGAAAATGGAACGGCAAGCTGGACGGCTCGTTCGGCTTCGATTTTTCCAGGACCCCACTCGTTAGTCGGCAAAGCCGGCGGCGGTGGAGGCGAACGGCCCGGCTCTGTGCTGCTCACCGCTCCTGTGGCGCGAAGGTGAGTACGGATTTCTTCGAAACTCAGTGTCTTGTTGTGTTGCAGCATCAGCGCGACAACGCCCGTAATGTGCGGCGCGGCCATGCTGGTGCCATCCATCGCCACGTAAAATGTGAGACAACAATCGCAACAAAACCAAATGCCTCGCGCGCCCGATTTTGCCGCCCTCACCCCGACGCCGGGCGCCATGATGTCAGGCCGCTGCCGATTCGGATCGGCCGAAGGATTAGGCGGAAGAGCGTTGGGCGCAGGGGCAGGCGTCAATGCCGGACCGGCGCTGGAAAATGACGCCAACTCCCCGGTATTTGCATCGTACGCGCCAACAGTAATGACATTTCGTGCGGTCGCCGGCGTGCTCAACGTGCGCGTGTCGTCTTGATCAACATCGCGGAAACGAGGGAATTGGTCGGATTTTGACGGGCTGATCCAACAATCGAAGTCCACGTCATTGCCAGCGCCAGCGGTCTCTCGCAACGTAACAGTCCATGTGCCCCGAGCGATTGGCGGCGCCGCGCCGCCGGCTACTGGATTCGCGCCGGCAAGCGAGAACGCGATTTCGTGTTTGTTGTTGTTTGGATCGTTAAGCGTCGAGGTCACGAACACCGAGTGACCAGGTATGGTTTGGGCTGGCGATGGGCCGTTTGGAGACACGGGCCCAACCGCCGCGCCTGCGGTAGGTGCGCCCGGCGGAGAGGTGAGCGTGAAATCCAATCGGCCCGTGCCCGCGTACCAAAGTTGGAAAAAATCCCGGCGCTTGTCGTCGCGCGGGACAACGAATTGAAAGGAGACGGTTCCACCGCCGGGCACATGCCCCGAAGAGTGGATGTGGTCATCCCGATTATTACCGGCAGACTTGATGATCGCGCGGCCCCTAATTGGCTGCGGCGGAGTGGCGGCATCCATCAGGAGCGCGTCAAGGTCGCGCTCTTCCTGATCCGTGCCGTCATGCGCTCCGCTTTGACCGCCCAAGCTGAGATTTACCACCGCAGCTTTCGGCGGGGTTTGCGCAGCGGCGAAGTTAAAAACGTGGCGCACGCCAGCGACAGTGGCGTCCGAATCAAACGTCGTCTTCGCAATCACCAGGTCTGCGCGCGGCGCTACGCCGATGAATGTGTTGTCGCCGGTGCACTCGAACTTCGAAGTATCGCCGGATTGCGAGCCGTCGCCCGCGGCAATCCCCGCGACGTGCGTGCCGTGGCCATCGTTATCGCGATGATGGAACGGCGCCGACGGATTATTCAGCGCGTCACGAATCTCCTGTTGGGTAAATTCGCGTCCGCGCGTGATTGCCGCAGTCGGCGCGGTACCGCCAGTGAGCGCACTGGCAATCGACATCAGTGCGACATCCTGTTTTGCAAATTTGCCTATAAAACCAATGGTCACCGGTGTTGCGGGCAGCGGTCCGCCGGCCATTGCCAAATCGTTGAAGCCGATCTGCCCCGAAGCAACGAGGGCGCTGGCGATCTGACCCAGGCTGGCGTTGTGGGCCAGCGGCGCCGTAGTAAAAGGCGGCGCGCCGGGTGCCGCTCCCGGCAGCGTTATTGTAAGAGTAAACGTACCACCAGTCGGCGCGCCCGTGATCGTGATCCGCTGGTGCGTTGTATCGAAGATCGATAGAATCCGCGTGCTGCCGTCAGACTTCCGAAATGCCTGGTGAAAAATATCGATGCCAGTATCGACGATGCCCACGATCACGCCTTCTCCCTGCAGCGAAAGCGGCGGCACCCACACGCGGTTCGCGCGCATCTCAGGCACGCTCACTTTTAATTCCGCGCGCTGGCGACGCGTGCCCTGGATGAAAACGACGTCGTCTAGCGCGGCAATTTTTTCAACATCTTCGATCTCGACCGTGCCAATTGCGAGATTGCCCTCGACGCTCTGCACCGCAAGCCCGTTGGCCTTGATCTTGTCGAGGTCGCCCGTGAATCGGACAAAGACAGCCAGACGGCGGCCCGCGGGCGCAGCACCTCCACGCTTGCGACGCTCTTCTTCAAACTCGAGCAGCTCCAATGCGAGGCCAGAATCGATCTTTTTCATTCCAGAAATCGGCAAAGCCCTAGGTTACATCGCTTACTCCTGCTAAACGCGAGACACCGGTTGTACATTCTTTTGCGGGCATGCACGCCTCCCTTGTTACAAGGTTCCAGTCTTTGAACGCGGTGCGTCTAATCGCCCAGGCGTGGAGCGGAACCACCACACGCGAAGCGCCGCAAGGATAACAATCACTGCAAACAAACCCGCAAAAGCGGCAAAGAAGAAAATCGCGAGCAACGTTATCGCGATGATTAATGGAATCGCGATGAGATAAGTCAGCCAGGAATTGAGCCGAAAGCACCGGACAACTTCCAGCCTGGAAGCTGTGCGGTTAGCTGGTGTCCGCGTCGTCCAAAGCAATGTGCTCCTAGACATTCGCCCTCCTCCTCTCGCGTCGCCGGATTGTCACCGGTTCGCGGTTCTGGAGTCAACACTTTTCGAAATATTTTCGAAAATATTATGCGAAACAGCAGATTCTGTACGGCGCGACCGACCGTTCTAACGAATTGAATGTAGCCGTCGCCCTATGGGCGACGTCCGCGTTTCGCACAGCGAAGCGGCTACAACTGAGATGGGTGATAAACGATTAAATCATGTTTGTAGCCACGCCCCTGTAAGGCGTCTCGTTTCGCACATGTTCCTCACGGCGCCCATCGCCGTCGACAGTACATGGAGCTCATCCACCCGGCGTCGCAATGTTTCCCTGTGGCCTTCTCGCCCTATGGGCGACGTCCGCGCTTCGCGCAGCGAAGCGGCTAAACGTCTGGATCATGCCGCTACGGCTTTGCTTCGTACAAAATGTTGAAAGGATTTTCCAGCGGCACTCGTCTCACACTGCTGAATCCTGCTTTTTCACAAAGCTCGCGCACCTTCGGTTCATGGAAACCGAGCGTGCCAAGTCCTTCGCCATTGTTCGCGAGCGAAGTGGTCATGCAATAAAACACACTTACACCATGAAACATCGCGCCTAACGGGTGCGCGTTCTCCTCGAGTTTATCGGAGCAATTAATGTCGAGACACACGTAAATTCCGCCGGGTCGCAGTGCGCGACGGACCGATCGCAACAACTGAAGCGGATCGACGGCGTCATGGACTACATCGAATGTCGTGATCACATCAAACTCCGCCGGTAATCCTTCCGACACATCGCGCTCTTCAAACCGCACGCGATCTGACACACCGGCTTCGCGGGCGTTGTCGGTCGCACGCGCGACTGTGGGCCCGAAGTTGTCGTAACCCACATAGCGCGATCGCGGAAAGGCCTGCGCCAGTTTGATCATTGCGCGGCCTCGCCCACATCCGACGTCCGCCACATCGCAACCGCGTTCGAGATGCGCTTTCACGTCAGGCATTGCAGGAATCCATTGCTGCAACATCAGATTTTCAAACCAGGTGGAGGTCAACCGCTCCAGGCCATCCCACATCATGTCGGTGTATTGCGATTGAGGAACACCGCCCCCATTCCGAAATGCATTGACAACCCGATCGAACACTCCTGCTTGCGCAGGGAGCATCTGGTAGATGCCGCCTACGAAAAATGGGCCGTTCTCCTGCGCCAGCACCGATGCGTGTTCGACCGGTAAGCTGAAGCGCTTTGCCGGTGCGTCGTAATTGAGATAGCCGGCGGTGGCCATTCCGCCGAGCCATTCACGTAGATAACGCTCGTTCAGTTTCGTTCGCGACGCGAGTTCAGTGGATGTGGCCGGGCCCTGTTCCGCCAGGTTTTTGAACAATCCTAATCGATCCCCAATCGCTGCGAGCAGCGTCGTCATTGTGCCACTGATCTGCTCGACGACTTTTCCAACGAATTTCTCCTGCCGTACCTGATCAAGTGCTCCTGTTTCGCTCATATTGTGAGTTAATGAGCATCCGAAAAATAGCAAGAGACCGCTCTTCATTCCGCCGTAGCCGCGACGGCCTCGTCGCGTCACTCCGCGGCCCGGACGGTCCGTCTCCAGCAGCCCTCGCCTTTGCTTCGTCCTGCGAAGCCCGCTACAAACCAATTGCCGGTGGAAATGGTGATCCAATCTGTTACGTTTCTAATCCCGTGAGCGAAGGACCAAACAGCACTGCCCAAACGACTGCGCCGAACATCGACAGAGCCGATTTGCGACCTGAAAGCATTCAGGACGCGGTGATCCGGTTGGCAGGTAATTCACAGGACGGAATTCAAACTGCCGGCGCGTTCCTGGCGCGACTTGCCGGCCGCAGCGAGCACGACGTCATGACCTACATGACCATCCCGGCGACGATCTCCGGTGGTCCGTCAATTTTTCAAGTGCGCATCGGTTCAGGTGAAGTGTTATCGGCCGGTGATGAGGCCGATTTTCTGGTCGCGTTTTACCAGCACAGTTACCAGGACCACATCGGATTTCTGCGCGAGGGCGGCGTGTTGCTTTACGATTCAGACAACGTCGAGCCGAACCTCGACGACAAACGCTTCGTTTACGTCGGGGTGCCGATTACCGGCCTGACCGTGGAAGCGCTCGGCGGCACAGCCAAGGACAAGGGCAAAAACATGTTCGTCCTCGGGCTGATCGCGAAGATTTTCAATCTTCACGTCGAGAAGCTCAAACGGCTGATCACCGAGAAATTCGGCGGCAAAGACGAGAGTATTGTGAACACGGCGCTGATGGGCTTCCAGGCTGGATACGCATATCCGGTCGGAAACATCCTCACCAAGCATTACAAGTTTGAGCATATCCCGAGAGCAAGCGGCCGCGCTCAGATCACGATGGATGGCAACCAGGCGCTCGCCTACGGACTGATCGCAGGTGGCGTGCGCTTCGGCGCCGGTTACCCGATCACACCCTGGTCGTCTGTGATGGAAGTGTTGCGACGCGAACTGCCGAAGTACGGCGGGATTTTTGTCCAGGCAGAAGACGAACTGGCCTCGGTTTCGATCGCGCTTGGTTGTTCGTTCTCCGGGTGGCTGGCCGTAACGGGAAGCGCCGGTCCCGGGATCTCCCTCAAAGCGGAAGCAATCGGCTGGGCGTCCATGGCTGAAATGCCGCTGATCATCTGCAACGTTCAACGCGGCGGTCCAAGCACAGGTTTGCCGACAAACGTCGAGCAAAGCGATTTGCATCAGGCGATCTTCGGCAGTCACGGCGACAGTCCCCGTGTCGTGCTCGCCGCGGCGAGTGTGGAAGATTGTTTTTACATCGCAATCGAAGCTGCACGAATCGCGCGGAAGTACAGCACACCGGTTTTCATTTTGAGCGATACATCGCTCGCCACCCGCATCGAGGCGTTCGATGAACCGGATCTTCCGAAGCTGATGGCCGATCCCAAACCGGATCTCACGCCACGGGAGACGCACAAGCCATATCCGATCGATCAAATCACCCAGCACCTTGCACCGGGCACGCCCATCCTCGACGGGAAATACCCGCTGCTCGCAGGCCTCGAGCACGACGAAATGGGTCACCCAACCGGTAGCCCGAAGTTGCACATGGCAATGACTGCCAAGCGTCGCAATAAATTGCGCAAGCTCGCCGAAGAAATTCCAGTCCCCGAAATTTACGGCGATCACGAGGGCACGCTGTTGGTCGGTTGGGGATCAACCTATGGACCAATCCATGACGCTGTCGCACTGGCGCGGAGCCAGGGGGAAAAGGTCGGTTCCATACATTTGCGACATATCCATCCATTGCCGAACGGCCTCGACAAAATTTTCGAGAAGTTCAATCGGATCGTTACCGTCGAAATGAATGACCAGGGAGTTTACGGATATGGTCAGCTCGCAACGATCTTGCGTGCGCGCTATTGCGAACCAAAAATCTCCAGTTTCACCAAGACCGATGGGCTCACCTTCCGTGTGAAAGAAATCCTGGACGGCGTGTTCAAAGGCAAATCATTCGCGGCCCGAAACATTCCTCGCCAGGGCGACGTGGTTCATCATCACGATACCGCGCCCGAAACCGTGCAACACCTGAAGGAGATCGTGCCGCAGGGAGTCGGCTAACGAATTTTCGATCCATGAGGTTTGATGTTTGATTTCAATTGCAGGGCGGTCGCCGCCGCGACCGCCGAAATCATTTTATGAATGAATCAAAAACGATGGGAAATGGTGACGGCAGCACCGCAACCATAGCGACAGGCGGCACGCCTGCGATCGCAGTGCCGGCGCCGGAAAAACTAACAAAAAAAGCGATTACCGCTGATCACCCCACGTGGTGTCCAGGTTGCGGCGATTTCGCCGTGCTCGCCTCGTTTTACAAATTCCTCGAGAAACGAAATCTCGAGCACGAAAAAATCGTCACGATTGCCGGCATCGGTTGTTCATCGCGCTTTCCATATTTCGTTAACGGCTTCGGCGCGCATTTCATTCATGGCCGCGCGGTCCCGCTGGCGAGCGGCATTAGTCTCGCTCGACCCGATCTCCACGTGTTCCTCTTCGGCGGCGACGGCGACGGGTTCTCGATCGGCGGAAATCATCTCGATCACGGCGCGCGCAAGAACATCAACATGACGTATTTCATCATGGACAACTTCGTTTATGGCCTAACGAAGAAACAGACGTCGCCAACCTCGCCCATCGGATTCAAGTCGAAGACAGATCCCACAGGCGCAATCGATCAGCCGGTGAACCCGATGAAAAAATTGGTGGCCGGCGGAGCGACGTTCATCGCCCGCACGCACGCAGCCAACGTCGCGCACATGATGCAGATGCTCGAGCGCGCATACGATCACCAGGGGTTCAGCGTCATCGAATGCTTGAGCGAATGCGTCGAATTTTTCCCCGACGTATTCGACCCGGCCAATCCGCGCAAAGGCGGCAGCTTCGAAGTGATCCAGGAAAAGAAATGGGATGGCACGCCTGAAGACGAGCTGCGCCACGACGTCACCGACGAAGTCGCCGCATACAAACTCGCAACGCTTCCCTTCCCGGGCGTGTTCGGCGTTTTCTACGAAAGCAATCGTCCAACGAAGAACGCGCTGGAGAAAAAGTGGATCGCAACTACGCGCGAAAAAGTCGGCAACGGCAGCGATCTCGACGTCCTCCAGAAAACGTTCGATCGAATGAAGTGATCCGGGGAGCGCACCCGCCCTCGTCCGCTACAGGACGGATTCACCGTGGCCAACCTGTTGTAGCCTGTCCTCGACGCAGTCGAAGGAGCGGCCCGCCGAACTCTTGTACGCCATCGCCTGTCATCCTGAGCGCAAGCGAAGGATCTCGGATCCCTGTCGCGGCGGTCTGCGACCGCCAAACTCCGAATCCCGGGAGCGAACGCATCCTGCGTACGCGAAGTTTTAAGCGCAGGCCAAACGCACTCTGAAAAGCGCAGCGTTCTAACCAGCTCATGAGCGATAACTTGCCGGCCGGCGTTTGACGGAGGTTGATCGAACGGCCATCCAAAGCATGTCGGCAAGCTGCCGACATAAACAGGCCAGCGGCCTGTGCTCCCCTGCAGCAGCGGCCCTCCAGCAAGCTTCTGCTCGATCTACCTTTTTTTAATTGTTCGCTACTTCTTGCTACGAATGTGGTTACACACTAAGAAATACAACATCCTATGAAACTACGTTCCTTAGTTTTCGCCGCATTTCTGGCACTGCCATTCGCTTCATCATTCGGGCAGGTAAACATATCAGTCGGTTGGGCGCCCCCGCCTCTGCCCGTAGTCGTGCAACCCGCGTGTCCGGTTGCGGGCTATATCTGGACTCCAGGTTATTGGGGTTGGAACGCCGATTACTACGATTATTACTGGGTTCCAGGCGCCTGGGTTCCTCCACCGCGGGTAGGTGTGCTGTGGACCCCGGGATGGTGGGGATGGAACAACGGCGCGTATGCGTTTAATCAGGGTTACTGGGGACCGACAGTCGGTTTTTACGGCGGCATCAATTACGGGTACGGCTACACCGGAAACGGCTACTGGGGCGGACGCTGGAATGGAAACACTTTCCAGTACAACACCGCGGTGACGCATGTGAACAAGACCGTGGTCCACAACACCTACGTCAACAATTCGTTCAAAAAGAACGTGAACAACGTGAACCGTACGAGCTTTAACGGTGGCAACGGCGGGATAAAGGCACAGCCGACCGCAGAACAAAGAAACGCGATGGCGAATGCCAAAAAAGAAGGACCAACCGCGCAACAACTGAATCGTCAGCAGGCCGCGGCGAAGGACAAAAATCTTCTCGCCTCAACGAACAAAGGTCATGTGAACCAGGAGGCGATTAAATCATTCAACAAGACTCATGGCGTGGGGCAAGGCAAAGGCGCACAAGAACTCGGCGCCGCAGGCGGAGCCGCAGCAGGGCCAGGAGCTGGCGATAAGCGCGGTAATTTAAACGAGCGCCAGGGCCAGGGCGCAGGAGCGGGAGCTGGAAAAGGCCCTAACGAACCGGGCACCATGGCTCAACGAAAAGAAGGTGCCGATGTGGGACCGGGCGCAGGTACGGGAGCAGGGAAAGGTGAAAACAATCGCAACGACGTGGGCGAACGCAATCG
The DNA here is from genome assembly GCA_025935755.1 of Chthoniobacterales bacterium. Taxonomy (GTDB): domain Bacteria; phylum Verrucomicrobiota; class Verrucomicrobiia; order Chthoniobacterales; family UBA10450; genus Udaeobacter. The sequence goes on from JAICUQ010000100.1 coordinate 12,802, forward strand.
GCAGGGCGCTGGTGATGCCGGAGCCGGAAAAGTCGCAGGCAACGAAAACAAAATGAAGAACGAACACCAGCGCAACCGGCAAAACATGACTGGTAACCAGGCGAAGATGATGCACACCGGCAAAACGGGACAACCCGGCGGTCAGCATAACCAACAGCACGCGATGAATCAGATGCAGCGCAATCAACAAATGCGTAAGGCTCAGATGGGTGGCGGTAAACATCCCCAAATGCAGGGCGGCGGAAATCGCCCCCCCAAGGGACAGCAACAGCAGCAGGGCAAGAAAAAGAATCCGCATTGATCGACAGGGGCCGACGTAAATCGTTACATCGCTAAAGCGTTAAAGCGGGGGTTTGGATCC
>JAICUQ010000168.1 GCA_025935755.1 Chthoniobacterales bacterium
GGAGTGGCGTGCGACGAAGTACGCGTGATGGGGTTCGATGCTGCGGGTAATCTATGGATCGGTGGGCGGTGGGTTTACTGGAACGAGGCCGCTCTGGCGATGCTTTCCGCCGATCAACTCGAACATCATCCATTGCCTGGGGGCGGATTCGACACCGGCGCATGGAAGGTGTGGTCCTCGGTTCACGGTGCTGCAATTCCATCGCTGTACCTGAGGGGCCTCGCTTTTAGTAGCGATGGGACGGTCTGGTTCGGCAGCGAAGGCGGTCTCACGCGGTTTCGACCAAACGCGCAGCCGCCCGAGGAGATGTGGTTCACCTACACACCCGCCAATTCGCCGCTCGTGCTGGAAGAAGTCCGTTCGATCGCGATGGACAGCCAGGGCAACCTTTGGATTGCAAACGCGAGCCTGAATTACGCGTTTAGCTACCTGTTTAAACTCAACACCGCGACAGGCGAGTGGACGTCAATCAACACAGGACAGCAACCGATGGAAGTCGCGGTCGGGAACAACGATCACGTTTTCATTTCCATGAAGATTGGCGGCATCATGGAATTCGATGGGACCTCCTGGGTCCTTCACGCCGGCAGCCCCCGCGAACTCACCAATCTATTGCAGGATGCGGATGGGAACGTCTGGGCGGCAGGCAGCGGGATTGACGGAGACGGGCTTTGGAAGTGGAACGGATCGACCTGGCAGAATTGGCCGCAAATAGGTGGCACGATCACAGTCACAGGAGTCGGCAAGGATCGCGATGGCGTTGTGTATGTCTCCACCTGGTATGGCGGCATTTACAAGATGATCAATGACACTCCTGTGTTCTTTGCCGCGGCCGATAATATCCCGCGCGATGTAATCGGCCGGCCTAACGGAGATATCTGGATCAATAATTACGGCGGCAACGGCACCTTGGGCACGGTGCGGCAGTACGATGCCAGCGGGGAACTGCTGAGGCGAATGAATACGTTCAACAGCGGCCTGCCCGATTATTTTGTCGATCGGATCACCCATGACAGCAGTGGCAACATGTGGTTCGCCACAGGCGAAGGCGGCCTTTCCCGGATGCTTGGCAGCAATGGCGCGCCGCTAGCTGCTACGCATTGGCGCAACTGGGGTAATCACAATGATCTGTCCGAGCCGTATCCCTGGGCAGGCAACGAGCCGATGTATTCCATCCTGGAAGACAACAACGGCATGTTTTGGATGGGCGGCAATGGCATCGGTCGATGGAATTCTGCCACCGGTTCGTTCACCAATTTTTGGAATTGGCAAAACTCAAATCTCACCACCGATGGAATTAAATCCATCGTGAACCGACAAGGCACGATGTGGGCAGGCAGCGCCGGCTCCGGTGTGTTTTGGCTGAACGGCAACGATTGGATTCACGTGACGCTCAGTCCTGACGGTTACAACTACAGTTCCAACAATGTTTACACGATGAGTGTCGACACGGAGAGCAATCTCTGGGTCGGCTCGGAATACGGGCTGCGGAAATTCGTCGCCGGCAACAACAGCACTTTCACGCTGTATGATACGAGCAACTCGCCTTTGCCTAGCGCGTACATCCTTGATGTTGAAGCGGACCCAAGCGGTGGAATCTGGATCGGCACCGCCGCCGGTTTGGTGCGGTTCGATGGCATAAACTGGATGATTTACAATCAGGCAAACACCGGGATGCCCGGCACAGTGGTGTCTGATGTGGCACGCCGCGCGAGTGACGGCCTGATCGCCATCGCCAACAATCAACCGCAGACCTATCCGTATACCGGGGGGGTCAGCACCTTCGATGGAACTCGTTGGACGCACTATACGCCTGCCAATTCGCCGTTGACCCACTGGCAGGTCGTTGCCGTCGAGTTCGACGCCAACGGGAATCTCTGGGCGAGTCCAATGAGCACAGGCGTGGTTCAGATCATGATTGGCAACACACCGACGCCGACGCCAACACCAACAGTTAGTCCAACTGCGACGCCCACGGCCACGCCGACGGCGACTGCAACTGCCACGCCAGCGGCAACAGCCAGTGCAACGCCAACGCCCACACCAACAGCGACTGCTACTATCACGCCAACTCCAAGGCCCACGCCGTCACCAAGAGCTCGCTCTACGCCTCGGCCTCCGCCGACTCCGCGCTCAAGAATGTGATGCTGCCGGCTCCTGATATAAATGGGTCGCAAAAAACGGGCGGCTTTTGCCAATTGATGCAAAGCCGCCTCGCGCCAACAACTTCATCGTACAACCATGAAAAGCCTGAACATTCGAAACATCGTTGTCCCAATCGACTTCTCGGAAATGTCGGTGCAAGCGGTCCAAACCGCAAAGCAGTTGGGTCGACGCTTTGGCGCTTCAATTCATCTCGCGCACGTTCGTCAGTTGGTTCACGCAGCAGACTTCGTGGTGCCGGCTGCGCCGATGGTTCCGTTTTGTTTTCCGCCATACGAGCAGAACGAGGAGCAGATCGCACTCGAGCACCTGAAGAAAGTGGCGAGCGACTACGGCGTGTCGTCCGCGAGCTGCCATGTGCTCAGTGGCGCACCGCCATTCGATGAAATTTGCCGGCTGGCGCAAACGCTCCCTGCTGATCTTGTAATAATGCCAACGCACGGGCGCACCGGGTTAAAGCATGTTTTTCTTGGCAGCACCGCTGAGAGAATAGTGCAACACTCGTCGTGTCCTGTTCTCGTTACTCGCGGACGCGCTGTTCACGCGAACAATGGTTCAGGGATCAAGATTAAAAACATTGTTGTCCCCATCGATTTTTCCAATTGCTCGCGCGAAGGCCTTCGCTACGCGATAGCTTTCGCGAAGGAATTCGGCGCGAAGATCATTTTGCTGCACGCTACTTACCTGGGATATATCTATTCCGCAGAAGGCACTGCTCTCTACGACATTCCCGGCTTGCAAAAGGCGGCTCGAAAGAATGCCAGGCGCAAGATGCGCGAACTGGTCCAGTCCGTGAACTTCGGGGCCGTTAAATTTGAAACGGTTTTTACGGATGGATCACCCGTCATTGATATCTGCGCCTTTGCAAAGCATCACGAGGTCGATCTGATCATCACTTCAACGCACGGGTTTACCGGTTTTACCCATGTTCTAATTGGGAGCATTGCCGAACAGGTAGTGCGACATGCGCCCTGCGCCGTTTTAGTCGCCCCATCTCATCCTCACGTCAGAGCGGCAAACCTGGCCAAATCAGCCGGGGCCAAAATCAACCGAACGGCCAGGCAACCGCACTTGCAGGGCGTGCCAAAAGACAAGGCATTCACGAGAAAAGATCGCAAGCTCGCGGAGCATGAATTTCCCGAGAGGCGGAAGACCAATACCTTTCGCGAATCGGGCTCGACCCGATGATCCCGGAGTTCTCGGTCCGAGCTTGAGTGCTCGCAGAGTTCGGCTGAGGAAAGCGATTCGACGGCATCGAGGATTATGATCATACTTCCGCTGTTGAACTACTTGAGCAAAAGGAAGGATGGGAGACGGGTTACGCAGAAGAAGCGTTCCCGAGCGGTTCTATCGGCACCGAAGCTATTGATCCTGATTCAGGTCGTTCTTGCCACGTCGGTATTGGCGCAAACGCCCTCCCAGCAAAACAGCTCGCTGCCGTCACAAGCGACGGAGGTGCATGGACTGGTAGTACCGGTACCGAAAGAGATATTTCGGTCTCTCGACCAATTCCGTGACGCGAACTGGACGGCGGTGAAACGTCCTGAAGTGGTCCGCTGGAAATCCCGTGGTGACCAGGCCCAGATCGCAACGCTGCTCGGCGTTGTCATAGCGGAAGGTTTCATTGCAATGGAAGCGAAAGATTCCACAGAAGTTCAAAATCTCGGAAAAACCGTGCTCTCGTTGGCAGGAGGACTTGGCGTTCGCGATCGCGCACTTCGGCGCAGTCGCAGCATCGTGGAGTTTGCCGAAAAGGATCAATGGCCCGAAGCGCGAAAAGAGTGGGATGGAGTGTTATCAGATCTCGAAGCCGGCATGATTGAAATCAAGAGCGCAGATCTCGCTCAGTTGGTAAGCCTTGGCGGATGGTTGCGCGGCACCGAGGCTCTTTCCGCGTTGGTACTTCAGAATTATTCACCCGAACGTTCGAATCTTATTCGCCAACCCGCGCTGATTGGTCATTTGGAGGAACAACTCCATGCCATGAGCGGTGACATCCGAGCCCGCCCCATTGTGGTAAAACTGCTCGAGGGCATACAGACAATTCGTTCACTCGTTGAAAGTGAAAGTGGACCTCTGTCCAAAGAAACAGTTCAAAAAGTCCACGACGTCTGCGCAAAGCTTGTGCCGCTGTCGTCACGACGGCTGGAATGAGTCGTTAACTTGAAGTCGGCCAGGAAAACGCAGCATCGCATCTAAGTTTTTGTTGATCGAATCGAGCAATTGTTCAACTCCATGGATCCTTCGCCGTTCCATGAGAGAGATCTCGATGATGATGCGGAAGAATTTATCGTCGGTTGGGCGCGAGAATTTCCGCGCTACGATCCGGTCGCCCTGGTCGTTTACGTAAACCAGCTCCCCGCGCACGGAGACGCACAGCATCTGGTCGAGACCGCTGTGCATAATTATTTCGCCTACCGGGAAGAGCTGAACCGGTTCGAGTTTCGCTATCTCCTTAAACGAGGCCGGGACAGTCTGATCATCGGCCTGGCGTTTCTGGTGGCGTGTGTCCTCACGAGCCAATTATTGCAGCTACGCTCGGGAACGTTACCGATCATTCTTCGGGAGGGCTTGATCATCGCCGGTTGGGTGGCGATGTGGCGCCCCATGGAAATCTTCCTCTACGAATGGTGGCCGCTCCTGCGCAAAGGTCGTCTCTATCAGAAGCTGAGCCGAATGCATGTGGAAGTGCGAAAACGAACATAGGCTGCAGGTCGTGTGCTAATGAGAGGCACGTGCATTTCATCTTCGTCACGAAGCGACGCCTGCTCGCCAACGTCACCGACGCCAATTAAAGTGTCCCGACCATGTGTGCCGAGCAGTCAAGGCCCGGACTCCTGAAGCGGTTTCTCTCCTCGTTAGGCCCTGGAATCATTACCGGTGCTGCGGACGACGATCCCTCCGGGATTGCAACCTATTCCATCGCCGGCGCACAGCACGGCCTGGCGCTATTATGGACCGCGCTGATTCTGTGGCCACTCATGGCGTTCGTTCAAATGATGTGCGCGCGCATCGGAATGGTCACCGGCCGCGGTCTGGCCGGCGCGTTACATCGGAAGTTCCCGCGCCCGCTAATTATGGGATCCGCGATCGCGCTTTTCGTTGCCAATTCCATCAACGTGGGCGCGGACCTCTCCGGAATGGCAGATGCCGCGGAAATGTTGACCCGCATCAACTCGCACGTTTTTGTCATTCTTTTCGGTATTGGCATTTCGCTGGCGACCATCTTTTTCCGGTATCATCAGATCGCGGCGATTTTGAAATGGCTCGCGCTTGTGCTTTTTGCGTACGTCATCACCGGCTTCATTATTCGTCCCGACTGGCGCATCGTCGCGCATGCAACATTCATTCCCTCCTGGCCGAAGAATCACGATGAATGGAGCACGCTCGTCGCGATCCTCGGCACATCAATCAGCCCGTATTTGTTTTTCTGGCAGGCGTCGCAGGAAGTGGAGGAAGACAAAGCCAAAGGTCGCCGAATGTTATACCAGCGTTTTCACGCCAATCGGCGTGAAATCATCACACGTAAGATCGACGTCGATCTCGGTACATTCTTTTCTAATTTGGTGATGTTCTTCATCATCCTGACCACCGCGTTTACCCTGCACGAACATGGCCTAACGAACATTCAAAACACCAAAGACGCGGCGCTGGCGCTCACGCCACTCGCCGGGAAATTTGCGGCCACCCTCTTCACCCTCGGCATCGTCGGTGTCGGTTTGCTGGCGATTCCTACACTCACCGGCTCGGCTGCGTACGCGCTTGCCGAAACTTTCGGGTGGCGCGAAGGCCTTGACCGGCGATATACAGGCGCGCGGCATTTTTATCTCGTGATCATCGTATCAACAGGCGTGGGGATCGCCATGGATCTGCTACGGGTCAATCCAGTGCGCGCGCTTTACTGGACCGCCATCATCAACGGATTGCTCGCGCCTTTTCTCCTTCTTGGAATCATTTTCGCGGCCTTCGATTCCACTCTGATGAAGGGACAGCCCAGTTCCCGCGCCAGCGTCGCCGTGGTTTCGTTTGCTACCTTATTGATGTTCGGCGCGGCAATCGGCATGTTCATATTTTGAAGGATTCGTGCGCTGTGCCAAACAGCTTCGCTTTCCCCCTGTGACGGCTAAATCGCAATTTTTGCTCTGTGAAAGCCAAAGTGCGGTTATCGCGGCGAATTTAGCCGGGCTAGCCTCCTATCGACAAAGGAGGCTTTCTAAAGAAAGCGCTGCTTACAATCGTGGAACCGACAAGGGCGACTCTGCTGATAGCGTTGGCCATCTGGCTTGGGATTGAAATTCATCCGGTCTTTTTTCTTGTGGCTTTAATGATCGCCATCGGTGCATTCGCCGAAGCGATCGTCAATATCGCGGTGACGCACCGAAACCCATGAGAACGCAAATGCAAACCCGTCGGCACTATTTCAAAACTTCTGCAATGAAAACTGCCTCAACTCCACGCCCCAGTGGAGTCCAACAATTGATCCGCACGATTCTGGTTCCGGTTGATTTCTCCGGCTGTTCGCTGCCAGGTTTGAAATATGCGATCAGACTCGCAAGGGAAGTCGGTGCGCGCGTCACGGTGCTGCACGTGACGGATCTCGGTCCGGTTATGATGACAACGGGCGACGGCCATTACGATTCACCTGCTTACCTGGAGGCAGCACGACGCCGTTGTGGCGGTCGAATGCAAGCTTTTCTCAAGCAAGTCGATTTCGATTGTGTCAAAGTAGACACCTTTTCCGTTGCCGGGTACTGCCCCGCCGCAATCTACGAAGCCGCTGAGAAGCAATGCGCCGATCTGATTGTCATTTCCACTCATGGTCGAACCGGCTTGCGCCGTGCCTTCCTCGGCAGCATTGCTGAAAAAACCGCACGGCATGCGCGATGCCCGGTTCTCGTGGTGCCGTCATTTCAACGAATGCCGAAGGACGCGGTGAGCCAGCTAGAGCTCCAAACATCTTTTAAATTTTTACCGCAGCCAAAATGGGGAGGCACAAGAAACGCGTGGCATTTCGCAATTCCTGAAAAGCAGGAATCATTTTAGTCGTCACACTGGAAGCATGAAGACGCCAATCACGCTTCTGCTCACCAACGACAATGAGGTGGA
>JAICUQ010000028.1 GCA_025935755.1 Chthoniobacterales bacterium
AACGACGCACTGGACGGTGGTATTTCGTGCCGGCGAACCCGAGTCACATGCTTCTGCTCGGCAGGCGTTGTCCGGATTTTGCGAAGCATATTGGCCGCCGCTTTACAGCTTTCTTCGCCACCGCGGTTATTCGTCTGCTGATGCACAGGACCTGGTCCAAAGTTTTTTCGCCCAACTGCTCGAGCAAAACACGCTGAGCCGGGCCGATCGCCAGAAGGGCCGGCTGCGCACGTTCCTCCTGGGATCTCTGGAGAATTTTTTGTACAACGAGTACGATAAGGCCAGGGCCCTGAAGCGCGGAGGGGGACGGCAAGTTCTATCGATAGATGAGCACCTGCCCGAGGCGGAAGCGGCGATGCTCGCCACGATTCACCTCAGCGATGCCGGTTGTTACGATCTGGTGTGGGCGTCAAACATCGTTTCACGGGCTTGGAAAAATTTGCAAAACGAATTCGAAGCCGAAGGCAAAGCTGAGTGGCTTGAAGAATTAAGACCATTTGTTGCCGGCGGCAGCGCCAGGCCGCCGAGTCAGGAGGAAGCTGCGGCTCGGCTGCGTGTGCCAATTGCGACTCTGCGGACGTGGCTTTCGCGTCTTCGTCAACGATTCCGCGAGTCCTTGAGGACAGAAGTGGGCAACACGGTCTCGGATCCCGCAGATATTGATGGTGAACTTCGCCATCTGTATCAAATACTGATAGCCTGACGCGGCCTTCCGTCATGGACGACATTGGTGTTGGTCCTGGACCCACAACCGCGCAGAGCGAAAGTGAAGAAACTTGCGCGACGTGTGGACGGCCGCTGACTCAACGTGGTCCCAGCGGCGAATGCCTGCGGTGCCTCGTTAGTCTTACCTTTCTGGGAGAGGACGACCAGCCGGAGAGACCAACGCTTCGCCGCCGACTGACGCCCGGACCGCTGAGATACGCTCACTTTGAAGTAGAGACTGGAGCAGATGGTTTTCCGGTTGAGCTTGGAGCGGGAGCAATGGCGATCACATACCGAGCGCGAGATACAGTTCTGAATTCGCTTGTTGCGCTGAAGGTCATCGATCGAAAAGTCGCTCAGAATCCTGGCGCACGGTCCCGTTTTCTGCGCGAAGCGCGTGCGGCGGCGAACATTCGTCATCCAAACGTGGCGCGGGTGACATATTACGGCGAACAGGATGGCGAATGTTTTTACGCGATGGAATTGGTCGAAGGCGAAACGCTCGAAGCACGGGTGCGCCGTGACGGGCCGATGCCGCTGGCCCTTGCACTGGATGTGATTGAACAGGCAGCCCGCGCTTTGGTGGCGGCGGAAGCATGCGGTGTGGTGCACCGCGACATCAAACCATCGAACGTGATGCTCGAGTCCGATACAACCGGCGCGCTTCGGGTGAAATTAATCGATTACGGCGTGGCCAAGGTGATGAATTCCCATACACAACCCGGCGCCGAGCAGACACACGCCGGTTTTATCGGTACACCAGCGTTCGCCAGTCCGGAGCAGTTCGCCGGGCCGGGCCAATCGCCAGTTGATACTCGTTCCGACATTTATTCGTTAGGTAGCACGCTATGGTATCTGCTCACGGGGCGGACGCCGTTTGTGGGACGCACAATGGAAGAAATTCGTGCACGGCAATCCAGTGAGTTGCCATTGGAACAGATCAAAAGACTGCACCTCCCTGGCCGCGTCATCGCCTTGCTGAAATCGATGCTGGCTGCGGACCCGAACCACCGGCCGCAATCGGCGCGCGAGTTGCTTTTAGCTGTTCATAGCTGCAACGACCGGTTCAACGCCGCGGCGCGACGGCGACGCAGAAAAGGCGTCATTGTGAATGTGGCTTTAGTGTTGGCGATCGTAGCGATTGCTTGGGGAGCGTGGCTGTATCAGCGCTTGCGGCCATTCACTCCAGAGGAACGATCCATTGCTGTGCTACCCTTCGAAAATCTCAGTAACGACAAGGAAAACGCGTATTTCGCGGAGGGAATACAGGATGAAATCCTGACGCGTCTTTCCAAGATCGCGGATCTTAAGGTGATCTCGCGCACATCGACGCAGTATTACCAAAGTGCGCCGAAAAATTTGCGCGAGATCGCAAAGGAGCTAGGCGTAGCCCACATCCTGGAAGGGAGTGTGCAAAAGAGCGCGGACACCGTGCGGGTCAACGTGCAGTTGATCAAGGCGGCTAGCGATTCGCATATCTGGTCGGACACATTCGACCGCAAGCTGACAGATATTTTGTTAGTCGAAACTGAGGTAGCCAAAACGATCGCTGATCAGTTACGCGCAAAGCTCACGGGTAACGAGCAGCAAGTCATTGCAGCCAAGCCTACCAGCAATCCTCAGGCTTATGATTCCTATCTGAGGGGTCTGGCCTACGCACTGAAGACTGCGTTCACGCCCGAAAACTCACTCGGAGCGCAAAAGTACGTCAAAGAAGCCGTGCGATTGGACCCTGAGTTCGCCCTCGGCTGGGCGTTGCTCTCTTACGTCGATGCGAGTGGCTATCTCACACAGAGTCTTCAACCAACAGTGGCTCTTCGCGACGAAGCGCGCGACGCGGCCGAAACAGCCTTGAGGCTGCAGCCAAATCTTGGCGAGGCTTTGTTAGCCATGGGTTTCTATCATTATGCCTGTTTGAAAGACTATGACACTGCTGTGAAATACCTTGAGCAGGCACAACGTGCCCTGCCACAAAGCAGCCGGGTTCTTCAAGGCCTGGCCTTTATAGAAAGGCGCCGAGGCAACTGGGATAAAAGTGAGGCGTACTTCCAGCAAGCCGAGAAAGTGGATCCACGGAACGTCAATTTACTCTCACAACACGCACGCTCCTCAATTTGTCTTCGCCGTTTCCCGGAAGCGTTCGCGAAGCTTGAGCAGATCCTCAATATCGCGCCTGACGACATAGACACGATTGTGCTAAAGGCGCGAATTGCACAAGCACAAGGCGACCTCCCGCGGGCGGCGGCGCTTCTGGCCCCTCTTCGGCCTGGAACCGGCTACGTCAACGCGTTGGAAACACAGGTCTACCAGGCCATCCTCGAGTCTCGCCCGGGGCCAATGATCGCTCAGCTTAGGGAGATACTCGCCAAGCCTGATCAAACATTGGGTTTTTATACTGGCGAGCTCCGGTTCTGGTTAGGCTGGGCACAGGAGATTGCCGGCGACCAGGTTGCCGCGCGGGAAAGCTGGAATCAGGCTCGGATCGAGCTCGAATCTTTTCTCAAGGAACAACCTGAAAATTCGATTTTGATGGGAGATCTCGCTCTGACGAATGTGGCTCTTGGTGACAACGCTGCCGCGCTTTCTCTGGCTGAACGCGCGATAGAGATGATCCCGATAGAGAAGGATGCGCTCACGGGTCCGAGGCCGGTGGAAATTCTCGCGCGCGTGGCAGCACGCGCCGGGGATATTAACCGTTCGATCTCCGCGTTGGAAAAACTGCTTGCCATTCCGTACGAAGCGCCGCTGGCGGCAAATCCGCCACTCACTCCTGCGTTACTTCGGTTGGATCCAATGTTCGAACCATTGCGTAAAGATCCGCGGTTTCAGAAGCTCGCGAATGCCGGCCAGTGAATCCGACAAGATTCTTCTTCGGGCGAAGCGGGGTATCGCATGCCCGATCGATGATCATTCGGTGTACAATTGCGGGTAGTCTTTGCGAGTTCGTCTGAGACGGCGGTAATGAGGGCGGAGCTCTGCGACGCCTGCCACAGGCTCAGCTCAGCGGCAAAGGGCTCGCGGAGCTCGCCTCTCCCTTTTTTTCCAATCGGTGATGCGTTCTGCGCCAACCGCCGTGGGCTGATGACCACTGATTCCGGGGCAGAACAGAAACTTTGGCCAAATCACGTGACATCGCCGAATTCTGTCATTAAGTCAGACAGCATCGTTTGCCGCCATTCGGCGGAGGAGGACAACAATTATGAAGCCCAAGAAGTTAAAGAAAAGGATTCAGCAACTCGAGAAATGCCTGCAAAAAGGTTCAGAGAAACTGGCTAAATTGAAACGGAAACTACAGGAGTCGGAGACCGCAAAAGCGTTGAAAGCTGCGAGAAAATCGGCTGCGCGCGCGACTGCCTCAGCTGCGGATAAACCCGGCACTGCTAAGAAGCCGAAGAAGAAACTGAACCTTTCACCCGAGCGCCGTGCGCAACTCGCTGCCGCGATGAAAGCTCGATGGGAGGCCAAGAGAACTGCCGAGGGGAATAGCGCAACCACGCCGCATCAAAATTCGCCGACATCTTCAGTGCAGCCGCCGGAAAGCAGAGGCGGCAGCGTTCAATAATTCGCAGTCAGCACTTGCACGGTCGGCAGGCAGATTTACCGCAGCATTCGTGTCGTAAAATTACTCGTTTGGCAGGAACACCGGAGCGGTCCGAAACTACGGCTGCTTTTCTTCGCAAAGTTTTTGAAAAGCCGCATCCGAGCGCAAAGGATCCCACATAGGATCGAGCCGCAAGAGTGCCGGCGTGACAGGCGTGGGGCTGTAAAGCCAGCCACCATATGGGGTTTGTAACAACCGCGTGAGAGTTGCGATTGCATTAGAATTTTCGCCAACAATCATTTCCACTAACGCCAGGTTCTCTTCGAAACCCGGCCCGGACAGATGATCCTTGTTAGTTGGCAGAAGGGTGATTGCACGCTGCGCTTCGTTCAGTGCTGAGTCCTTTTGATTGAGCAGAGCATAAGCGACGGCGAGTGCTGCTGCGACAAAGGTGTTGTCTGGCTGATTATTCTTGAGCGACTCGAGTGTGTTACGCGCTTCTTCAGCGTAAGCCTTGGCTCGGGCCGGCTCACCGGCTACGCGTTGCGCCAAAGCTAACCCCACCTGTTTGCTGCCCTTCTCAATTCCAGAAGTGAATTGCAATCGAGCTTCTCGATCTTGTACGAACCGCAGTTTCTCAATGTTTCGTTCAAGTCTGAATTCAGTCAGCTTGATTCGAACCGCTACGTCTGAATTCGTTTCGGCGTTTACCTGCGCGAGTAATTTAGCAGCGTTCTGTAGATTACCTTCGGCCTGGTAGATGCTGGCCTTCAGTGCCATTAGAGACACTTCATCCGGGATGATTTCGAGCGCCCGATCGTAGAGCTGTTCCGCTTTCGAGAATTGCCGGAGCGCTGCATATGTAAATGCCACCTCCGTTAGTAGCGCGGTATTCCGCGGATTCAGCGCGAGTCCCCGTTCCCAGTAGGCAATACTTTCATCCCATCGTCCCTCGGTCCGCGCAATTGCTCCGAGCGCGTATAAAACCTCGCTGTTGCCTGGCAACATTTTGCTCGCGCGTGCAAATGTGGCTTTGGCCAGACCGTTATCGTGCAGGACCCAGTATTGATAATAGCCGGCAAAGAGCAGGGTTTCGGGTGAGTTCGGTTGCAGCTTCTCCGCGTTTTCTAAAGCTGTCTTCGCTGCGTCGCGACGGGCGGTAGTCGTGTCTCGCCGGTTCGAGTAAAGAAGCGCGTGCACACCACAAAGGCGAGCCCAGGCAAGGGCAAAATTCGGATCGAGTTGCACCGCCAGGTCGTAGAATTCGATGGCCCTGAATAACGCATCGCTTGAGTAATTGCTACGCGCTTCAAAAGCCAATCCGCGTAAATATGCATCGTAAGCCTGTGGATTGTTCGTCGGGTTGGCAGTTATCGCCTGCTCCTCACGGCCGGTTAGTTTCGCCTGCAACGAGTCCGCTATTCCTTTCGCGATCTCGCTCTCAACGCTGAAGATGTCCCGCAACTTTCGATCGTACCTCTCCGCCCAGAGTTGCGAGCCGGTTCGCACGTTAACCAGGTGAACGGTAACTCTCACCTGGTCGCCCGCCTTCTGCACGCTACCCTCAAGGATGTTCGCTACGCCAAGCTGCTTTGCGATTTCAACCAGATTGCGCGATTCGCTTTTATACCCCTGTGTCGAGGTGCGCGAAATCACCTTCAAATCACCGATCTTGGTGAGACGCGTCAGGACTTCTTCCTGGATCCCGTCGGCAAAATAAGCATTGTCCGGATCGCTGCTGAAGTTTTGAAAGGGGAGCACTGCGACTGATTTGTCGATCTTACCCCTGACGGCGTATCGCAATAACAAGTATCCAGCGCAAGAAGAGATGACGACAGCCAGGGCGATGAGCAAAATGAGATTTCGTCGCCGATGAACTCCTCGCGTCGGCGTGCCCTGGACCCCCTGCGGGGTGATATCATAAGCCCACGCCAGTATCACGGCGATCGGAAAACCGATTACCAGGAGCACAATTACCAGTCGCAAACTCCAATTCGGCAATTCCCATGCGGGAAACGCTGCCGAGGCCATCTGAATCAGAAATCCTGCGGCGACGATGTATGCCGCGGCGACGCGATAAACCTTGCGTCGCTGCAACTCCTCGAAAAAGCCGCTCATGATGGAGGTGGGCTCATCCGATCATAATCTCTCGCGATGCCCAGCAGGCAAATAGGTGTCTAAAGCGATCTGCTCCTCAATGAGCACACAAACAATCGGACAGTTCGGCGATCCGCCCCCGCGATTTGAGATTGGTGCAAAGATCAATAGCTGTGACGCTCGTTGTAACGAGCGGCAGGAACGCGAGATTCCCACCGCATTGCAAGCGCCCTGATTATAATCATGAGCTTCCAGTTGTTCGATCTGGCAGGATTCGTCGGTGTTCTGTTGATCGTCATTTCTTATCTGCTTCTGCAATTGGAGAAACTCCCAAGCTCCTCGCCGAGGTATTCCCTGCTGAACGCAGTTGGAGCACTGCTAATCATGGTTTCGCTCATCTTCGCCTTCAATTTTTCAGCCTTTGTCGTGGAGGCGTTTTGGTTTCTGATCAGTTTGTTAGGGCTTTGGAAAGCTCTCCGTACCCGAAAACATTCGAACACTGGCTCGCAATCGCCGAAATAAGTTCGGAACGACACTCGTTAGGGGCAGGTCACGGTAGCCGTCGGTTCGAGGTGGCGCTGCCGGGCGGATCGTATTCCCAAAGACGTGAGGGATCGCCGAAAACCGCGCCGATCGCGCGGTCAGGCCAGATCTCAAGATAAGTCAGCAGCAACGCCATCAGTGGCACCAAAATGAAATAGAGTCCATGGGCAGCCATGATGAACATCGCGACCGCGCGCAGTAGCAGGAGATAAATATCCCAGCGCGCCCGCTGTTTCAGTTCCTTGTCTGGCATCGTATCGTAACCGATACGGAATGCCTTCCAGAAATGACTGGCGGCAAGAGAGCCGAAAGTGAACCAGAGCATCTGAGATTCTTTCAGTTGACGCCACAATTCATTACCGAGGAGAAGATCGTGAAGCGGAATTAACACAATCCAGTACGGCAGACCGACAATGCCTACGAGCAAGAGCCACACAAACACGCCGCGCGCGATGTTGCCGGCCAACGTCGCGTGATCCGCCCTGGTTTGCGTCTCACGCAGCGCGCGCGGAACTAACGCGGCCACGATTGCGGCCAATGCGGTTAATCCATCGAACCAATAGTTGAAAACGCTGACGGCAGCGGACCAACCGAACGCATAAATGCCAATGACAGGAATCATGTTGCGCGCGAGTACAACCCACGCATCTGGCCGTGACGCAAACTCGCGCAGATGTTTCGACAGCGGCGGCGGCCGGATTTGCCGCGTTGCTGGTGCACGGATTGTCCCGGTTGGCTTTGCCATCGCGAGATTAAAAGCAGGCCGGCGGTTGGAATCAATCCACTTCGAACGAAAGAGCAAAATCTCTCCGTTATCGCGAGACAAGAAATAACCCCAGGCCAACAGCAACAACATCTTCGCAGACGGCGACCACAAAGTCCTTAACATGCAGAGTCAGGCGTCGCCTGATGTGGTAACCGGCAAAAGCTCCGATAATGCCGCCTATCGCACCGAGCAACGTTCCAACGAGCAGCGGTTTCGCGCCCGCGGCGCAGAAACAGGCGCCGGACAACGCGCCTGTGATGATGCGTGCGATCAGCGGTGCAGGGGCAGTACGTTTTGGAGTCGTCGGTAGTTTATCAGAGAGTAACTCGCCGATCGCGAGCAGGGAAAATATAATTAGTGCCGCCATGGATCCCATAAAGGCCAGAGGTGTGCCCGCCAGATTTAGCCAGCCGAGGTGAGCACCCCATGCAACGACTGCTGGCGCGGTTAACGAACGCAACCCGGCTACAATTCCGATTCCAAGAGCGAGCACAAAGATGTACTTCATTCCAATCTTTCCATTCCGGTAACCACCTGAAGCAGGCTCTATGCAATCGAACCAGAATCAATATGGAAAAGTAAATCGAACCGCTCCACTCGATTTCGGTTCCTGGCAGGCACAACGCCAGCAATAGGTAAACATTCCTACGCAGGCAAATTCAAAACAGCTGGCATGTTCCGGGCGATATCCCTTCCATTCTCGACAATTTTAATGGTTCAGTCACAATGGCCATCAGTGATGAGTCGTCTTGGAATGCAGCAAATGTTGTCGTGTTTCGCCGCACTGCTGTTCCTGTCACTACCGCGGCTGTGCTTGGGCGCAACTTTAGATGATCTGAAGCAATTGGAGATAACTTGTTATGTTCCATCGTATCTGCCACAGGGGTTTCGATTGAAGAATGTCGAGATCACATACGACGAAACCGGGGCGGACGAAGATCAGAACCACCCGTTGCCGCTTTATTCAATTCGATACGGAAATGGCTGGAATGCCTCATTCACAATCGAGTCAGCGCGCGAAGGCATCGGCGACCGGAACCTGATGGCCGACGAAACGAATGCCGAGGAAACGGAAATCAAATCGCCTTTCGGGCCCATGTATTTGATTTACCGGCCAAAAGGCAAAGATGGACGGAAGACTGAGATCATAGCGAACTGGGTAAGCGACCCGAACATGAACGAGGAAAAAGCCAAAGGTCCCGACTCGCATCCCGTTCTTGGTCGTTTCCATGGCTTTTCCGCATCCGGAATTACCGTGGCCGAGTTCGCAAAGATCATCCAGTCACTTCATCCGGTAGGAGGCAGCAAGATCCCGCCGCTGCCCTCGACGGCGGCGACTAACCAGGCCACAACCGAAACGTCTGCGCTCAAAATTCACCCGAAAGTTTTTAACATGATCGATTCCTGGGTCTCGGATTCAGAGAGCCCTGTCGCGACAGAAATCAATCTGAATGCGGTAGAGAAAAATGGAAATCAGTTCAATGAAGAAGCTCTGAAACAAGATGGTGAATGGCTTGTCTATTCGCTGCCGGATACTGGCGGATTCATGCGCTATCGTGTGCTGGAAGCGAAAGGCAATCACTACAAAGTCGAGTACCAGGAAAACGGCGGCGGCACGCTTACAACGGCGTCAACAATCGAATTCGAAATTGAGAAAAGAAACATTCACCGCAATGGCAGCCCGGCGGCGATTCGCGTGCTCCGGGTGTTGTCTTACACTCAGAAATAGAGCGTCAGCCCCACAATTCGGCTGCTGGCAGCCCGAGTTTTCCATTCCGATCCGGAAATCCGTGGTCACGGTCACGGGCGAGGAGTAGCGAACCATCGAGATCAACCCATTCGGCGTTGCTCGCGAGGAGGCGAGCAGGGGCAATTGAAAGCGAAGTGCAAACCATGCACCCGACCAATATCTTGAAGTTATTTTCGCGAGCGCGCTGATACAGTTGCAGCGCTTCTGTTAGGCCGCCGGTTTTGTCGAGCTTGATGTTAATCGCCTCGTAACGATTCTTCAGACGCGGAAGATCGTCAGTGGTGTGGCAACTCTCATCGGCGCACACGGGAATTGGACGATCGAGAGTTTCCAGAACGTCATCAGCGCTGGCTGGAAATGGTTGTTCGATCAGCTCAACTCCGAGTTCTTTCAAGGCCGGGACTGTCTTTCGGTAATGACGCGGCGACCACGATTCATTGGCATCGATGAGCAGACGCGCGTCTGGCGTCACTGCGCGCACAGCTCCGACCCGCGCCAGATCGTTATCGTCGCCGCAAAGCTTTAACTTGAGAATAGGCAAGGCCACAGCAGCCGCGGCCGCTTCTGCCATTTTGGCAGGCGTGTCGAGACTGATCGTGAACGACGTCTCGACTTCCTCCACAATCTGAATACCCGCTAGTTCCCAGGCGCGTTTTCCGGACTGTTTCGCTTGCAAGTCCCACAGCGCGCAATCCAGCGCGTTCCGAGCCGCGCCGGCGGGCATCAATTCCGCCAATTTATCACGACGCAGCCCAACCGCATTCGCAATGGCGCTGATCTGGTCCAACCCGGAATCGACACTTTGTTTGTAGCGCGCGATCGGCACTCCTTCGCCGCGCCCGGTGTCTTGTTCATCACGTACACTGACTGTGATGACGGATGCTTCTGTTCGGCTGCCGCGGGAGATACGGAACGGGTGATTCAGTGGAAAGATTTCTTCGCCGGCTTCAATTTTCAAACTGGTGAGTGATACACGACCAGCGGGAACATGCCACAGAATTTCAAATTGAACGGTGACATCGCCCAGGCTGTCTCAGCTTCCACTATGACCAAACTCATTGCGCTAGTGGCGGCGGGCGCATTCGCAGCGGGAACGATGTTCGCGGGTGAACATGGCGATTGCGCAAAGAAGGCTGGGAACGAAGGAAAGATGGCCTGCACGGTATCTTTTGCGAGCCTCAACCTCACTCCGGATCAAAAGACCAAGATGGAAACGGCAATGACCGAACACCACAAGGCGGGATGTACGGAAGCGAACGAGGCCAAGTTCATGAAGGAGGCCGAGGGCATCCTTACTCCAGAGCAGTTCGCGAAGTTCAAAGCGGCGTGCAAAAAGGAACACGCAGGAGCCTAAACGCGTTGCTTCACGGACGGCGGTCGCCGCCGTTACTATCTGATCATCATCGCGCCCGCTTCGGCGGGCGCGGTTTGCGTACGCACGCTACTTACTTTGCTGGCCCTTATATGGGTGCCAGGTGTCTTGACCGGGTTCCCACTGCTCGATTTTGCCGGAAGCACGATCAACGCGGTAACGATCGATCGCAGGACTTGTTTCGGGATCGCCGCCGCATTTGGCATTGTGGGTTTCACGAAGAACGAATTCGAAATAAACCGTCGTTTTTTCCTCAGTACCGTACGCGATGCAATCCATTGAGATCCGTTTTTCATAAACTCGGTCCTGCTTAAGCGTCCGCTGAAGTACATCCAACGCAGCATCTTCATTCAGCAAATGAGATGGCGAACCGGCTTGCGCGAGAATAGAGGGAATCAAAGCCGCGGCGATAACAACTGCCGTCGTCAAGCGGGATCCGGTTTTATAAGTCAAACGAGGAACCTGATCGTGTTGAGTGTGGAGCGTTGAATGTTGGATGTTGGCGGTTGAGCGTGGAGTCGCGAGTACGGACGATAACAATTCATTTGCTGCCCGAAGCAGTTTGAAGGCCCTTACAACAAACGACATCGCCGAAACTAACCCGATCCTCATAGCGCGGCTCCCGGATCTCGTCACTTCAAATATTTATCAAACCACGCGACGGTCTGCTCCAACCGATCGATCTGATGTTTGGGTTCAATGAACATGTGACCTTCGCCAGGATAAATGATCAATTTGGTCGGCACGCCGAGCGTTTTCAAAGCGCGCCAGAATTCATAGGACTGTGGTGAAGGGCATTCTGCATCGTGTTCCCCGACGATGACAAGTGTGGGGGTTTTCACATTTTTGATGAACCGAATAGGCGAACTCTTTTCGTAAATCTCCGGATCATCGTAAACGGATGCACCGAAGAAAGGCAGCATCCATTGACCGATCAGATTCTGGCCATAGTAACTTTGCCAATTCGCGATACCCGCACCTGCGACAGCGGCGTGGAAACGATCTGTTTGCGTGACCGTCCAGATGGTCATGAATCCCCCGTAACTCCAGCCCGTGACACCGAGGCGGTTCGCATCGATTGGAAATTTCTTTATCGCCGCATCGATTCCGGCAAGATCATCGCGCAAATCGCCGCCTCCGAAGTCCTTGATGTTTGCACGGGTGAAATCTTCACCCTGACCATAACTGCCGCGCGGATTGGGAAGCAGAACGTAATAGCCGTGCATGGAAAGGGCGGCGACGATCGCACGCGCCATTCCAAACGAAGCCGGCCACTCCGATGTCGTCAGGCTGGACGGTCCTCCGTGAATAAGCACGACCATCGGATATTTTTTGTCGGACTCGATTTTCGCCGGCGGCACCAGCCAGCCCTGAATGTTCGATCCCTCGTTTGTCCACTCAATGCTTTCTGCCTTGCCCCAATTCGCCTCCATGCCTGCGTTGTTGTTCGTCAACTGACGCCATTCGCCGACTGGACTGGCAAAAACTTCCGGTGGCGAGTTGTAGGTACTGCGTACCACTCCCGAGACGTTGCCATTCTTTGACAAAGCAAAATCAGGGAAATTTCCAAAAGCGTGTATGCCCTCGGACCCTTTCCAGATCGTTTGTGCCGAATTATCGGTCAGGCTCAATTCCGATACTGCGCTGCCGCCGCCGACGTATTCGACAAGCAGGATTCGGTCGGCCGCCTGCCAGAAGAATGAATTCACCGAAGCTTTGCGGCCCGGCGTACGATTTGTTAGGTCGCGGCCATCGGCATTCATGGTGAAAAGATCGCCACCGTGAAAGCCTTCGTCACTCATCAAGCCTTCAATGAACGCGATCGAGTTACCATCCGGCGACCAGCGCGGAACGGCGACTTGAAACCGCGGTTTGTAGATCGATGATGCGTCACCTTTCTGGATGTCGATTGCGTGAATCTGCGCGATCCACCAATTGTTGTCGCCAGGGCCCGGCGCAGCCGTGGCAACAAACGTTTTGTCGTTAGGCGACCAATCGTAATCGTAAATGTGAAGATCCGGGGGAGACACCTGACGAACCTCGCCACTTGCGACGTCGAGAATGGCGATACGCTGATTGTGAATCGCAGTGTCGATCACACCGGTTGTAATTGGCGCTGCCATCAACGGGCCGCCGCCGCCCGCACCTTCGATGTACAGAAAGGCGATCTGTTTGCCATCGTGTGACCAACGCGGTCGCGCTGCGTATCCATTTAGATTGGTGATTTTCTTTGCACCGGAACCACTGGCGTCCACGGTCCAGAGTTGCCGCTGCTCTTTCTGCCTGGCGCTTGAGAAAAACGCCAGCGTCTTGGAATCCGGAGCCCAAGCCGGATCAAAATCAGCCCGTTCGCCAGTTACCGGAAGATTAACGAGTTTAGCCGGCACGTTGCCGGAGATTTCGCGAATGAAAGTCTGTTTCGATGTCGAGGCGGCGGTTGATTGCACCCATGCCAGATGTGTGGCGTCGGGCGACAAAGCGAGGTCGCCGTACAGAACTGTCTTTCCCAGCTGTGCGGTCAATTGCTGCATGTTTTGAGCTGCTAATGTCATTGGCAGGAAAAGCGCCACCAGAAAATGCTTCATCTTGTGATCCTGACAAACGCATGATGCAGCGACAAGAAAACTGCGTATTCGAGCGGTCAACGAATCTGGCAGGGCGATCACTGCGTGCCGGGATCTTGGCGCGCTGGCTACTGGGCGCCCTATTTTGGCCGGAGATGCGGCGCGCAAAAAACTGCGTGCCCTACCTTTCCTGAATGTAAACGATTGGCGGTAAACGATGAATCACGTACGATCCGAAATGGCTGTCATCCGGATCCGTATGGCAAGGCCAGTTGATTGTTCCGCGCTGGCTGAGTTGCGTTATCAGTTCCGCGCCGAAGCTGGATCGGCAGCGGAAACCAAATCGCGATTTGTGCGCAGGTGTGCGTCTTGGATGAAGAAAAGATTGTTCACTGGTTCGCGCTCATGGCGCTGCTGGGTGCTCGACGACGGCAAACAGTTGCTCGGACATATTTGCGTGCAGGTGTTTGAGAAGGTCCCTAATCCCGTTAAGGAGGAACCCGAGCTTCATGCTTACGTCACGAATTTTTATGTTATTCCCGAAATCCGTAGTCACGGATTGGGAAAAAGATTGCTGGGTAAAGCGTTGTCATGGTGTCGCGCCCAGAGGGTTGATTCGGTTCTTCTCTGGGCGACTCCTGAAAGCAGAACACTTTACCGGCGGTGTGGTTTCGCTGAACCTGCGGATATTTTGGAATTGCGACACGCTGTGGATCTGCGGCGCTCGTCTAAGTAGGGAAAAGTTCAGCCAATTTGAACATGGTTACGTTGGATGATCTGCGCCGGCTTGCCGTGGCGCGTAGTGTTTTCAGGCCGACGACGCTGAAACGCGCTCTCGACCGGCTTGGGTTTGTTCAGGCTGACCCAATCCGTGCGCCCGCCCGTGCTCAGGATTTGATACTGCGTCTTCGTGTTAAAAATTATCATGCCGGCGATTTGGAACGGCTGTATCCGAAACTCGATATCGAAGAAGATTTCTTTGTCGTATACGGGTTTGTCACGAAGAGGATACATGCGCTGATGCATCCCCGCGCAAATGTCGGTGTTCCTGCCGAAGGTTCGGAACCGTGGCCTGCGGCACGGAAGAAACGAGCCCGGGTTCTGTTAGAGTTTGTACAAGAACGCGGCACAGCGCATCCTCGCGAAGTCGATCGCCATTTTGCGCATGGCACCGTGAGGAACTATTGGGGCGGTTCTTCGAACGCGACAACGCATTTACTGGCAGCCATGCATTACCGCGGCCTGCTGCGAGTCGCACAGCGGGAGCGGGGAGTGCGCGTCTACGCTGCGCAACGGCACGGGGCCGAGCCAGCCAACACAGCTGAACGTCTTGCGCGCGTCGACGCGCTCGTCGATGCGGCGGCGCGGATCTACGCGCCACTGCCTGGTCCTTGCCTGGATGATCTTGTGCGCCGGCTGCGTTTTGCTGTTCCGCAATGGCAGAGCGAATTAACCAATGCATTGAAGCGGGCGAAGCAAAGGCTCTCCCATGCACGCGTTGATGGTGTCGATTGGTATTGGCCAGCAAAGGAGGACCTAGGCCGGTTTGAAGGGCCGGATGGTGTGCGGTTTTTGACTCCTTTCGATCCAGTGGTGTGGGACCGCGACCGCTTCGAACTGTTGTGGGGCTGGAAATACCGTTTCGAAGCTTATACTCCGGCGTCTAAACGTAAACTCGGTTATTACGCGATGCCGCTGCTTTGGCGCGACCGCGTTGTTGGTTGGGCAAATCTATCGGTGCAAAACCGGATGCTGCGGTCTGAGTTTGGCTACGTCGAATCGCGTTCACCGCGCGATCGCTCCTTCAAGGGTGAGCTCGAGGCGGAGCTGGATCGCATGAGAGTTTTCCTGTCGTTGAATGGTGAAGCGAAATCTAGCTGCGAAGGGCGCTGGTGAAGCGCACCAATTCGTCCGCGAGTGTCGCGATGCGCCTGACGATTTTCTCGTCCTTGATGTTGTCCCCGTCGAAAGCGTCGCCGGTAGCGAACACAAAGCGAGGAATGATTACACAACGAAAATCCAGCATCAGGCTGTTGGCGTACGCCATCACGGACATGTAACTGCCCATCGCACCTGCCGCACAAAGAAAGCCGACGATCTTGTCTTGCCAGGCGCTGCCGGTGAGTTCGATCATGTTTTTGGTCGCCGCCGCCACGTCGTAATTATAGACCGGCGCAGCGATGAGTATGCCGTCCGCGTCTTTGATCGCGGCGCTCAGTCTTTTGGAACCTGGCATTCCATAGCATTGATCCGCATCACAGAGCGGCAACTGCATCTCGCGAATGTCGATCCAATCACAATCGATTTTCTGTTTCTGCAGATGCGCAAACGCTGCCTGCCCCATTCGGCGGCTGTTGCTGTCGGGGTTGCCGCTGGTGCTAATCACTAGGTGCTTCGGCATGGGAGCTATCGTAGAAGCAAACGCCCAACTCCGAAAGTCTTTGCGAGCAGGCGCTCAAGGTTGCATCGAGAACTACAACGCGGCAACCATCGAACGCCGGAGCGCAGAATTTCCAGTTTGCGACGAACGCAGACGCCAAGGTAGCGCGAGCGTCTCGCTTGCGAAGAGTTCTAAGGCCGCAAGCCGGAGGCTCGCGCTACATTGAGATCTGTAGCGCGGGAACGATGAACACCGGAGTGGAAAATTTTCCAGTTTGCGACGAACGCAGCCGCTAAGGTAGGCGCGAGTGTCCTCGCTTGCGAAAAGTTCTAATCCCGCAAGCCAGAGGCTCGCGCTACTTTCGTTCGTACGGAATGATGTTGTCCCACTCGTCCGCGGAAGACCGGGCGACGAACGCGACCACCGGTTCGGTCTTGCTCATATTGAATACTTCGTGGGGCACACCCGGTTTGATGTAAATAAAATCGCCGGCCTCGTTTTCGATCACTCGTTTAAGATTGTCACCGAATTCGTGGCGCACCTTGCCTTGGATGATGTAGAGGACGACTTCAAAGCCGACATGGATGTGGGCATAAGCAATGCCTCCGGGCGGAATGGTGGCAATGTTGGCCGACAGACTTGTCGTTCCTACATTTTTGCCTGACATGCCTTGTTTGTAATGGATGCCGTTCCAATTGCGTTGCGCGCCGCCACCGCGAATCGTCAGGATTCCGTCATGATCTTCCACCGCGCTGATGTCGATCTTGTCGCTGCCAGTTTTCATACGAGCTGAAACTTAACATCTGCCTGTTCCGCAGATGAACAGAGATTTTTCGCGAATCAGCGCAATCCAAGTTCCGCCGGGCTCGGCCTTCGACCTGGGACAGCCGCGACAACCAGCCGTTAGTTTTTTATTTCAAATCGGCGAACCGCAGACCAGGGACCTGAGCCACCTGTGTTATTTGCGCGGACGCGCCACCACATCCTGACTACAGGCAGGGTGCTGGTGCTGAATTGAGATGTCGTTGTTGTTTGATTCACAATTGGCGAAGGAAATGTGTCTTGATCGTCGACCTGGATGGTGTAGCTGGTCGCTCCGGCGACATCGCTCCAATCAAACGTGACGTTTGTACCAGGCGCGAACCGCGCATCGGCTGCAGGACTAATGAGCGACGGCGCAGGAAGACCCGGTGTGGGTGAGGCCGACGGTGTAGGCGATGCAGGCGGTGTCGGCGAAGGCGGAGGCGTAGGAGAAGCCGGAGGTGTAGGCGAGGGCGCAGGACCAGCCGTAACGGTCAGGCTGGCTGACGCGGTGCTGTCGAAGAACGCGGTGATGGTGACCGACGTATTGTTTCCAACTGCGAACGTCGTCACTGTGAAGCTGGCTGACGTTTGTCCACCTGGAACGTTGACGATTCCGGGAACGGTGGCCACCGCGCGGTTGCTCGTAGCGAGCGTCACGGAAATTCCGCCGGCAGGCGCCGGCGCACTCAAGAACACAGTGCCGGTGGCGTTCGTCCCACCTCTGACCGACGTGGGGCTGATGGTCATGGATTGAAGAAGTGGTGGCGCGTTCGGGTCCGCACTTACGTTGACAAAAATTGACCTGGTTACGCCACCTGCGCTGGCAAAGACATTTCCTCCGGTCGGCAAGCCGCTCACTTGAGCCGTTCCAATAGCGAAACTCGTTGCGCTATTTCCCTCAGGGATCGTAACGCTCGCCGGCACGTGGATGACTGACGGGTTATCGGTCGTTAGGCTTACCGTCCCGCCACCGGCTGGAGCTGGAATCACCAACCCCACACTGGCCCGTCCTGAATGCCCGCCGATTACATCCTGACTGGCGGGACCGACCGCCAACAACGTCGCCGGGCCGGGAGCGGGATCGATCTCTAGAATTCGCGCCTGCAAACCGCCCGATGTTCCGTAACTACCTTGAATGAATACCCAGCGCGGAAACGGAGTCTCGGGCGCCGGCGTGGTTGTAAAAGTGGCGCTGATGCTGCCGGCCGGAATCGTGACGCTTTGGGGAACGATCACCTGACCTTCCATGCTGCCCTGCAACCTGACGAGTGCGCCTCCAGCGGGAGCCGGCGAAGTGAGCCGAAGTGTTCCAGTCACTGTGGCGCCCGCTGCCACCGTGGAGCTGCTGAGCGTTAACGAGGAAAGACTCGGTGGCGGCAGAGGACTACTTGCAGGAGTTACCGTCAACCACGTTTGAGGCGCACGATACCCATCAGTATCGGTGCCGGTTTCGATGATGACACGGGTCGCAACTGCTACTGCGCTCGTCGGGATCGCAAAATCGATATCGGTTGCGCCTGCTGGAATAAAGACCGTAGCCGGCGGTCTAACGATGTTGGGATCACTACTGACCAGTCGAACTGTAATACCGCCCGCCGGCGCAGCGCTTTGCAACGTCACGGTACCATTGACCGATGTTCCGCCGACAGCGCTTTCAGCACTCAGACTTGTACCGTACAGAATCGGAAGAATACCGAACGAATTCTGTTCCCGACCATTCGCGAATGCTGCAAATAAATCTCCAATGATTCCAACGGAGACGCCGTTGTTAGGCACGGGGCCGGTGGCAATATTGGAAATGGTCGCATCGGTTCTTCCGGCAGGAACAGTGATCGTGGTCGCAGGCATGTTTACCTGCGGAATGTCGGTTGAAACCGACACAATGGCGCCGCCGGCTGGGGCAGGATTATCCAACATCACACGTGCGTGCGCTGTGTTGCCACCATAGGCGTTGCCAGGTTCGGCCAGAATAGCGAACAAATTTACATCCGGCGGTGCAACAGGAGCTGTCACCGTGATCGCGCGTCCGGCGGACCAGAGGCCGGCTACGTCGCCGTGCAGTGCGCGCGCACGCCAGAAATAATTCCCGGGCGCCAGTAGGTCGCGCGCGATAAGATAATCGGAGCGGCTTGGGCTTACCAACAGAGCCTGAGTGGCGAGGGAGAAATTGGGGCTTGTGTTGAATTCGAGATCGTAGCCCGGCACCTGCGGGTTCGGGGTATCCGTCCAATCGACAAAAAACGGAAGCTGCACTGTGGCTCCGCCAGCCGGCGCGACGAGTGACACGCCTGCGGGGATCGGAGCGGCATTGGTGATCTGGACGGTACGCGTCGCGGAAGGAAGACTGCGCACACCGTCCACGGAAACGGCGCGGACTCTGTAATAGATCGTGAGCGGATTTCCCCATATTGCGCCGGATTGCGTGCCAAAGTTTATCGGCGAAAGGGTGAGGTTAAGGGGATAGGAAAACGTCGGTTCGTCATCCGCTTCGAGGATATAAGACTGAGCGTTCACTACCGGCGACCACTGGATATTGAAACTTTCGCGCAGGTGAAACTGCGCGTTGTTCGCCGGCGTTATGAAGGAGGGTGTGGCTGGGGCCGGCCCAAGTCCAGTGACGGTGAACGATTGCACCGGTGACCAGGCCGAATCCACTCCACCGTTCGGGCCGAGTTGCGTACATTTCACTCTCCAGAAATACGTGCCGTTAGGCAAACCGCTCACCTTGTCAGCAGTACGCGTGGGAATTGATGGATCGGACTCCATATTTGTGAACCCTGAAGCAACCACAGTGGTGAACGTCGAGCTTGTTCCTACTTGCCAAGTGTAACTGCCAATCGGTCCTCCGGGCGCAGACACTGGATTCCAATCCAGCATGATCGGTTGAACCAGAGACGCGCCGTTTGCCGGACTCACCACAACAGGCGGTGGCGGGGCAACAGGCGTAGCGGTCGGACTGGGGCGAGGTCGCCTGCCGCTCGCAAAGGTCGAGTCAATGCAAACTAAGAGCAGTGCGGTGACGAATAACAAAGAAGTCTTGGTTTTAAACATGGTTAGGATGCAATGGTCCGTCAGCAGGAACAGACGTCGAGTTTGGAATAGTTAAGGAACTGTTACTTTCGCTCGCGTGCCGTCATACTTCGCAGTACGAAGGCCCCAAACACGCCAGTGATCTTATTCCTACGAACGTTTTCCAGAGAGTATCGCGTGTCGCGGACATGAGACGAGGTGATCGTTGACCATGCCTGTCGCTTGCATGAACGCGTAGCAAATTGTCGAGCCGACGAATTTGAAACCGCGTCGCAAGAGATCGCGGCTCATGGCGTCGGATTCAGCGGTGCGCGCTGGCACCTCCGCCAGCGTTCGCCATCGATTCTGAATTGGCGTACCCCCAACAAAGCTCCAGAGGTAAGCGTCGAACGTTCCGAATTCTTTTCGCACTTCGTAAAATCTTTTCGCGTTCTCAATGGTAGCTGCGATTTTCAACCGGTTCCGCACAATGCCATCGTCGCCCAGCAATCGCTGAACGTCGCGTTTGTCGTAACGGGCGATTTTTTCCGGCCGGAATCCATCGAGCGCTTTTCGGTAGTTTTCGCGTTTTTTCAAGATGGTGTTCCAGCTCAATCCCGCTTGTGCGCCTTCGAGAATAAGAAACTCGAAGAGCACTCGATCGTCGTGTACGGGAACGCCCCATTCCGCGTCGTGATAAGCGATGGCCAGTTCCGTGGTAGCCCAGGGACAATGCGGCATAATCTAGAGACTACATCACGCCGTCGTAGTAGCCACGGCCCTGTCGGGCGTATATGCGTAGGCCGCCCTACCAAATTGCAAACTGAAGTAGCGCATGCCTCTGGCTTGCGATTCACAACCCGGCCACACTCCGGTGGCTACAGCAAGACGCCCGAGCAGAAGACGCCCCTTAATCCGATCCGAACTTTGGCTTCTTAGAGGAAATTTTTTTGTAAGTGCCCTCGGCACTTACATTGTGGCCAAATCCGCAGATGCCGGTTTGTGTAACAACTAATTTCGTTCCGGTGAATTTGAGCGTGATCTGGCATTCCTCTTCTGCTCCTTCGGGTTTGAAGATGGCAGTGTCGCCTTCGATCTTCGCGATGCCACTGCCTTCACCTTCGTTAGCCATCGGCCCGTGCGGCGTTTTGTACTCGTAAACACCAAAAAATTCTACCTGGAGACGCTGTTTACCCAATGCCAGGATCTTCAATTCCCCGGTTTCGGTTTTCCACGTGCCGTTGACTTGAGCGGCCGTGACACTTTTCTGGGTGTTGGCATACGAGCTCGCAATTAAGGCAACTGCAAACGCTGATACGCCAACACAAACAAGCTTCGCCGCTTTCATTGCGCTTACTCAATTTTTTCCCAGAACCCACGGCGATTTGGAATATTTGGAAAAACGAGTTGTCCCTGATAGAAGGTGAACGGCTTGGAATTCTCGTTTTCGCCGAACAGCAACGTGAGCGTCTTGCCTTCTACACTCCATCGGCCGGCGACGGGTTCGCTTCTGCTTTCGGCAGTGACGGTCCAGTTCTCGGCGGTCCCGTCAGCGTGAAGAACCAGGTGTTCGTCTTTCGGGCTTCCGAACACGATGGTCGTTTTCCGCCAGTGACCACTTAGGCGCTGTTTGTTGTCCGAAGGCGCGTCGCCGGATTCCTGGAATGTGCTGACACCCGAACCAAGAGCTGCTGCGGAAACCAAGCCGACCGCAAAGATGGTGAACTGTGC
Organism: Chthoniobacterales bacterium; assembly: GCA_025935755.1. Classification (GTDB taxonomy): domain Bacteria; phylum Verrucomicrobiota; class Verrucomicrobiia; order Chthoniobacterales; family UBA10450; genus Udaeobacter. The sequence goes on from JAICUQ010000028.1 coordinate 21,263, forward strand.
AAATGTAATGCCTGACAAAATCCGTGTTTTCATAGGGCCTCGTGCGGCAGTGAGTCTGACAAGCCGCCAACCCGCGATCAAGCATTTTGCACAATGACGGACCGATCATCCCGCATTAACACCGGTCTTCAGCCCGTGCCCAGCCTTGCTGTAAGAAACTGTTCCAAGAGTTTCAGTCAGCAGAGGAAAGCCGTTGAAACGGCTTCAGTTTTACTCGGCTTCGCACCCGGCTGAAGCCGGGTGTTAATGAGATGGTTATTCGCATGCGCGCGATCACGCGTTTGATCGCGTTATTGCACAAGTCGGAAATCACACGCAGCTTCCCTGGCAAAGGAGGTTTGAGGATGACGCTGCCGCAAGTTATCGAGAAAGGCCGGATTATATCACCGGCAACGACACCGCAGGCATTGGCTTGGGACCGACGGAACAAAACGTTGTGGATGAGTTCACGCGATCTACGGCGCATTTACCTGATCGATCCGGAAAATGGAACCGTTTTGCAACAACAGGAAGCGCCGGGAATTCCGTGGGCTGCTGTGCTGCTAAACGGCGAACTGCGCTTTACCATCGGCGAAGGGCCGGATGATGATCGTTACATTTATCGATACTCAGCTGAAGATGGATTTTCGAAGATGTTCGCCTGTCCCGAGTTTACGGGATCATACCTCAGCTTTGACGGGAACCATCTTTACATGAGTCAGTGGTATGAGAAGCGGGTTCTGAAGTTCGATGATGAAGGTAGCGTGATTCGCGAGATTAATGTCGGCGCCGAAATCTGCGGTCACACGTTCGTCAACGGATCGCTTTACGTTTTGCGCGGACAAGAAAAACCAAGTGAAGATTGGCGGATTGCGCGATTGAATCCGCAGGAAGAAACGCCGGCGGTCGAAGATATCGCCGTTGTGCCGTTTGCGTCTCGCTCGCTGGCTTTCGATGGCCAACGGTTCTGGTCGAATCACCGCGCGAAAGCCACGATTATTTCGTTCACGCTGCCGAAGTGAAATTCTCGATAAGTTCTGGACAAACTCGTTAGCGAGACGCGGGCGTACCTGCGGCCGTTGCAGATCGCACAGTGCTTCCTGCGAGTGCAAGTATCACATCTGTTTTTGCAATGGATCCCACCAGTTCTCTATCGTGCGATACCACCGGCAGGCGTTCGCCGTCGTGATGACTGAAGCGCTCCAGCGCTTCAATCAGGGACGCGCTCGCATGCACGACCGGGAATGAATCACGTAAGAGATCGCCGGCGATGACCACCTTCGCCAATTCCGGCGTGTTCAGATAACTTTTGATGTCGTGCAGCGACACAGCGCCAATAAATCTGCCGTGGTCAATGACGTACAGATAATTGAACCTCGAATCGATAAATTTTTCGCCTACCTCAGAGAAACCGGTGGTGGGGGATATCGTTACCGGGTTTGGCTTCATTAGGTCACGAACATGCAATTCCGCGAGTTGCCTGGCGTAATCGCCTGCTCCTTTGCGTTTCAACGCTTCAGCATAGATCGAACCCTTCTCGATCTTGACTGACGTGTAATAGCCCACCACGCACGCAAGCATCAGCGGCAGCATGATTTGATAATCCAACGTAAGCTCAAAGATCATGACGATTGCCATGATTGGAGCGTGAGTGGCTGCGGCCAGAAACGCGCCCATGCCAACAATCGCAAAAGCACTCGGATTCACTGACGGCGAGCCGGTCACATATTGAGTCGCAGTACCGAATAAAAACCCGAGACTTGCGCCCACAAAAAGTGTGGGCGTGAACACACCGCCCACCGCACCGGAACCGAAAGTGGCTCCGGTAGCCAGCACTTTGAAGAGGAGGATGAGCACCAAACTTGGCCAAAGCCATTGGCCCGCCAGTATTTCGTTAACGACGCTGTACCCGTTTCCGCAGACCTGCGGGTAAAACACCGCCAGCGCTCCGACGATCAGACCACCGATACACATCTTCACGTACACCGGCGCGGTAATCCGCTCGGCCACCCTTTCGCTCGCTCGCAACAGTTGGATGAACCATGGCGCAAACAGACCCGAGACCAACCCGAGTAACAAATATGGAATGATCTCCCAATTCCCGTTTAACCTGAATAACGGAATCTGATACAGCGGCCCGGGCCCAAGAAACCAGCGCACCGTGAGCGTCGCAATTACTGATGCAAATACGAGTGGCCCGAAGATTTCCATTGCCATGGAACCCAGGACGATCTCGGCGACAAACACGGCACCGGAAATTGGAGCGTTGTACGCTGATGCGATTCCGGCCGCAGCGCCGCAACCGACAAGCAACCGCAATCGCGGCGTTGTCCAACGCTGCAGACGCCCGGCCAGCGACGCTACCATCGCGGAAAGTTGGACGAGCGGACCTTCGCGTCCGATCGATCCGCCGGAAGCGATCGTGAAAAGAGCGGAAAGCGATTTTACCAGGCTCTGCCGCGCTGAAATCCGGCCATCGCCGAGTACAACTGCTTCCATGTAATCCGTCGTTGTGATCTGGCCATGGAATCGCGCCCCGAAGTGCATGATCGCTCCTGCGATGAGTCCCCCGACCGCTGGTATAATCAGCCGGCCCCACAGCGGCAATTCAGCGAAACTTTCAACCAGCCCGGACGCGCTGCTGCCGGTCAGGACTTTGTGCACGAAGGTTGTGGCAACGCGATACGCAATCGAGCACGCTGCGCCGCAGAATCCGATCACGCCGGCCCAAAACAGCGTGGCTTGGAGTTCTGTCGGCCGCGTCCATTCTTCAAACCAGATCCAGAACTTGAGACGACGCAGCGTCTGTAAATTCAGGCCGGTCGTTCGGCTGCCGGTTTCAGTGACATCCACTATTATTCACTGCGTGGGCCGCAATCTTCGTCAAGCAAAGATCGTTTTGGAGTGCGGCGACATGCCGCCGTTTTGCGTGACATGGCAGCCGTTGGCGTCCGCCACGGCGGACGGCCTGCAAGTTCATGGAAAGATATTTGTTGAACACTACTCGCCTTTCCACAAGGCGATTGGGCGATACGCACCGTAAGGAATATAGAACAGAGGATGTTTGTTGGACATTATAGTGTCGCTTTTGCAGTACGGAGCGAGAAGAACAAGATTCCGCTTTGGGTCTTGTTTATCGCTGTCCAATTTCTGGATTACATCTGGGCGACTTTGGTTTTGCTCGGAATCGAGAAGCTGCGCGTGATCAAAGGTTTTACCGCGGGCAGCATGCTCGATTCGTATTTCCATCCGTACTCGCACAGTTTGGTCACGGCGGTGCTTTGGAGTATTGTTGCTGCGCTGATTTACAAGGCCCTCTGCGGCCCGCACTCCCGTCTCTACAGCAAGCCCGCACCCTGGATGATTGGCGTCGCAGTTTTCTCGCATTGGATTCTCGACCTTATTGCGCATCCACGCGACCTCGCGATCTACGACAACACTTGGAAAGTCGGCTTTGGTTTGTCGAATTATCGGGACCCGGAGTTTGCGTTGGAAATCGTGCTGCTTGCCTGCGGCATCATCCTTTACCTGGCGCGGAATACCATGCCGACAGTCCGGAAAGGAGCTGTCATCGTGTTCGGGATTGCTCTCGTCATTGTCCAGATCGGGGATACGTACGTGCCACGTACGCCACTTACTGATAAGGCTACGGTGACGGGTGTTTGGATCTTCTATTCGCTCTTTGTTCTGATCGCATTCGCCGTGGAAAAAGTCGGGACTCGCACAAACATTAACAGACCATGATCGTAATTGTTTTCGGTGTTTCAGGTGCCGGCAAAACGACGATCGGCAAATTGCTGGCGCAACAACTCGGCTGGCGTTTTCTCGAGGCTGACGATTTTCATCCCGCCGAAAACATCAACAAGATGCGCAGCGGCCATCCATTGACGGACGAGGATCGATGGCCCTGGTTGGAGCAATTGCGGCAGCAAATTGAGCGCTCCCTTGCGGCGGGAGAAAATGCGGTGCTGGCCTGTTCCGCGTTGAAGCGTGCTTACCGGGACGTTCTGCGGGTTAACGATGAAATAAAATTTGTATTTCTTCGCGGAGATTATGCGACGATCGAAAAGCAATTGCGCAGCCGTCATCATCATTTCATGGATCCGAATCTGTTGCAGAGTCAATTCGATGACTTGGAAGAACCGCAACCCGGTGAAAACGTGTTATCGATCGAGCTGGGCCGGCCGCCCGAGGAGCTTGTGGAAGAAATTAAAGCGAAGCTCCATTTGGCCAGCAATATCTAGTTCGACCCGGGAGATTCGGAAACGCGCGGATTAACAGCGGGCGTGAATAACACGAGAACCCCTGTGGCAAGAGCACAGCACATCAATACCACGTATCCCGCGAGGAACGATCCTGTTTCAGCCCGGAGATACCCAAACGCGAACGGTCCCGCAAAACCAGCGAGACTGGCGAGTGCATTAATGGTTCCCACCGCAAATGCAGCGTTGGAGTCACTGAGGATTTCCGTCGGGAGGGCCCAAAACACCGGCAGGAATGCCATGGACATGCTGATGACGCTCAAGAAAGAAACTGTGATTACCGTCGAGCTCGACAAGCTGACCAGGCACAGGAATCCAAGCGCTGCGATAAACAGCGGAACCGCAGCGTGCCAGCGCCTTTCGCGACGTTTGTCAGAGTGCCATCCGTTGAACAACATCGCGAAGAGTCCCACAACATAGGGAACGGCGGCGAACAAGCCGACCCGCGCATCGGACAGGCCGGATTGGCTTTTGAGAATTGTGGGCAGCCAGAAAATCACACTGTATCCAATGAGATATTGAAGAAATGCCGCGCTGACGAGCAGCAACACCGTGCGAGAACGCAGAGCCTGAGCGATACTTATCGATTGCCGGCTCAACGGCTTTTCCTGTTCCATGCTTCGCGAGATCCATTCCCGCTGCCTGGCACTTAGCCAGTGCGCCTGATTCGGCCAGTCGGTGAGAAAGAAGAACGCAACGGCGCCTAACAAGATCGCGGGAATACCTTCAAGAAGAAAAAGCCAGCGCCAGCCTTCGAGCATGAACCAGTTGTGACTAAGTATCCAGCCGGCTAGCGGGGACCCGATCACCAGCGAAACGGGAATTGCAGCCATGAAGTTGCTTGTCGCTTTGGCCCGGTCCTCCTGGATAAACCAATGACTCAAATAAACGATAACGGCCGGGAAAAAACCGGCTTCGGCTGCGCCTAACAAGAAGCGGGCGAGATAAAGTTGTCCGGGCGTGTGCACCAGTGCCGTCAGCGCGGTGAGCGATCCTGAAACAATCATGGTTGTGCAAATCACCCCGCGCGCGCTCCATCGTTGAGCCAGTACTGCTCCCGGTATCTGAAGCGCCACGTAACTCAGAAAGAAAATCCCGATCCCGAGCCCGAGTACGCGATCGTCAAACCCGAGGGCGCGCGACATCCCAATCGCCCCGTATGCGACACTGGTTCGATCGAGATAGTTGATGATGTAAAGAACAAAAACAAACGGAAGCAACCGAGCCGCTACCCGACGCCGTGTCTGTTCCGCAGATGAAGCTGTAACCGGCGCGGTCGCGCGTGAAGGAACTCCGATCATCTGAATACCCTGATGAAATAACCGAAACAGGCGGGAGTATATCCACGTTGCTTGAGTGAGCAGGTGAAATACAGCCGCCTGCGTGCAGCGAAATCTATCTGTGCTGATCGGATTCTGACGGTTTATGTACCTGCGGAGTGTACAGGTTATCGCTTTCGACGTCGAAAATCCGGTTCCATCGTGCGCGATAATTCTCGAACGCAATCTGCGCGCCCAATTGCATCAATTGCTCTTCGGAGAATTGTTTCCGCAATCGCGCATACAAATCATCAGATACGTTTGCCGGCGTATCTGTCATCGTGTCGGCCAGCTCAATCACGATGCGTTCGGTATCATTGAACGGCGTTCTGTCGTCGGTGGGAACGGCGAGTAATTTCTCATCGCTCAATCCTGCTTTTCTGCCCACGGCAGAATTGACATCTATTCAGAAGGGACAGCCGACCCGAGAGGCGGCGCGAATTTTTCCGAGCTGAATGTAACGCAACGAAACGATTCGCTTGCGGCCGAGAGCCGCTTCCATCCCGATGCCGCCCCAGACCAGCGCGGGCAGACGCATCTGGATCTTGGCCGGCGTAAAATCCTTCCCAAACATCTTGCGCATCACGCCGTAAAACCAACGCAAATGCCACGGTGCATCTTTCTTTTCCAAACCTGAAACTCGAGCCATGACTAAACTGATTCGTTTCATGCACGGTGTTTGGTTTTTCCTGTAAAGGTGCCGCTCGGAGCGTTTAGTTACC
>JAICUQ010000127.1 GCA_025935755.1 Chthoniobacterales bacterium
GACCAGTTCTTCAACAAGAATGCCTGCTTCAGCTTCATTTTCTTTCGGAATACGATTGAACTGGTGATCGTACAGCCGGCGATAATATCCCGATTTGTTCAGCAACTCGGCGTGTGTCCCGATCTCCTTGATCCGGCCTGAATCCATTACAATAATTTGGTCGGCAGACAAAACCGTTGAAAGCCGATGTGCGATAGCAATCACGGTGCGACCCGCGGCAAGTTTTGCCAGAGCTTTCTGAATTTGTTGTTCCGATTCCGAGTCCAGCGAGGAGGTCGCTTCATCGAGTAGAAGAATCGGCGCGTTCTTTAGAATGGCGCGTGCAATAGCGAGGCGCTGTTGCTGGCCACCCGAAAGAAGACAGCCTTTGTCGCCAATCACAGTATCGTAACCCTTTGGTTGAGCCATGATGAATTCGTGCGCGTAAGCAGCTTGCGCAGCTTCGTAGATTTGCTCCGGCGTCGCGTGGAGTTGGCCGAACAGGATGTTGTTAAAAATCGTGTCATGAAACAAAAACGTCTCCTGCGTGACCAACCCGATCTGATCGCGCAGCGATTTCTGCGTGATCGAGCGCAGATCGTGGCCGTCAATCTTTACCGCGCCCGAGGTCGGATCGTATAAACGCAAAATCAACGAAAGAACGGTGCTTTTACCGGCACCGCTGGCTCCGACCAGCGCAAACGTTTTCCCCGGCTCGATATGCAGGGTTACATTTTTAACGGCGTCTCTGTGAGTATTTGCGTACCGGAACGTGACATTTTCAAAGTCGATCCGGCCTTCGGACGATGTCAGCGCGACCGCCTCAGGCGCGTCTTGCACGGTAGGTTTTGAATCAATGATGCCAAAGATAGCGCCCGTCGCCGCGATCGATCGTTGCATTACGATATGAATCCTGCTCAGTGTTTTGATCGGATCGTAGAGAATGAAAATTCCTGAGATCAAACCAAAGAAACGACCGACGCTCAGGTTCGCCGCATAAACGTACAGCAACGCCATGCCAACGCCGATGGCGGCGATGATTTCGACTAACGGGCCGACGATCTCCATCGACCGGATCATGCGCATCATCTGTGAGAACTGCATTTGATTGCTGCGCTTGAACTCTTTTTCCTGGTACGCCTCGCGGGCGAAAGATTTGATCACGCGAATGCCCGCAAAGGTTTCCTGCATCGTTACGACCATTTGCGCCATCCCTTCCTGTTCGTTTTGAACCGCCTTCTTGGCGCGCCGCCCGTAGATCCGCAGTGGCAATAAACAAGTCGGAAAAAGGATCAGTGTGACTACGGTAAATTTCCAATCCATTAAAAGCAGCACGCTGATTGCGCCGATGATAGTGATCGGTTGTTTGAAAAGATCGCTGCCGACACTGGTCAAAGCCATTTGCATGACACGGGTGTCGTTGGTGATGCGCGACATCAGAAACCCCGATCGCATTTTGTTAAAGAAATCCATCGAATGGCGAACCATCTTGCTGAACAACTGGACCCGAATATCTGAGACCACTTTGTTGCTTACCCACTGCATGCAATAGGTGCTGCCGTAGGAACAAAGGCTGCGCACGGTCATAATCGCCGGGATTGCCAGACAGATCAGAACAATGGAATTGATCTTCGGCCCAGTATCCAATGCGTGAAGATTCGAGGTAAGCCCCATCGACTTGGCTGGTGCACCTTGGAAAATTGAGCTGGTAACCCGGGAAATCGCCACCGGGAAAAGCGAGTTCACTCCTCCGTAGGCAAGCCCCAATCCCAATCCCAGGATAAATCGCCCCTTGTAAGGCTTAACGTAACCGTAAAGCCTCCGGTACGCACCGGAAGCCGCGCGTAACGTTTGCCAGGGAGATCGCTTTTTTTTCGCCGGTTTTGCGCCGCTCATGAACTGTGGACCGCCGCACGACGCGGCAGCAGCGAATCCATAGCACTGATCACTGCTTCCGTCGAGATTTCGCTCATCGGCAAACGGGGGCGAACGGGTGCGAACTCGGTCACGGGTGCCGTTGCGCTCCCGTGTAAAATCAGCGCGGGACTGTGCATTGGCCGCCAATGAAAAGGATTTGTGGGCCCGAACAAGACCACCTGCGGCGTATGTGTGGAGGCGGCGAAATGGACGGGCGCCGAATCGACTGTCATTAGTAGCTGCGCGTCAGAAAGCAACGCCGCCAGCGTCAGCAGATCTGTCTGTCCAGAGAGATTGACGAATTTGTGCCGTGTTCGCTTTGTAATTTCCGTGATGTGCGTTCGCTCATCGAGCGATGGCCCACTCGTCAGAACGAGATCCGAGTCGTGATTCTCGCCGAAGTGTTCGATGACTTGTGCCCATCGTGCAGGATCCCACAGTTTTTCCCGTCGAGCCGAACCCGGGTGCAAAATCACGTAAGGTCGTCTGATTTTCCAATCACGGCGGAGCTTGTGGGCTTTTTCCAGTGCGGTTTGCGGAAGATCGAGCTGTGGAGGCAAAGCAGCAGTGCGAACATCGAGGGGCTCAAGCAACGCCATGTTGTATTCGATCGTGTGCAGATCCCGCACGCGAACTTCGACAAGATCGGTGTAGGCGCGAGCCCGCGTCTTGGACTGCTCTCGGACGCGGTACGAAGCGATCCGTTTCCGCGCTCCAGACAGCAGTGTCAAAAAAGCGGAACGATCGTTTCGCGTGAAATCGATGCAATAATCAAACCTTTTGCCAGCCACTGAAGAAACCACCGCGAAGTCTCGCAGATTTCGTCGCGCGATTAATACGTGATCCACGTTCGAGATGGCCGGAAGCAGTTCGGCGCATTCCTTCGAAACCGCCAGGGTGATCTCTGCATCCGGATACTTCTTACGCAACGCAGCAATGGCCGGGGTGGTCAAAATCAAATCGCCGATTCGTTTGAGTTGCAGCAGAAGAATGTTCATTCGCCCAACGTGTAGCGGCGCTCTATGAGCTCCCAATCCTCGGCGGTCGTAGACCGCCGCCACAGTAATTTATCGCGCCATGCGCATCGCGGTTTCGTATGCGTCCAGTAATCGTGTGCGAAAATGGTCCCAGGTAAAATTCTCGACCACGCGACGCCTGGCGGCGATGCCCATCTGTTGGACGGTTTCCGGATGCAGATACAAATGCTCCAGCGCCGCCGCAATTGCATTCACGTCGCCCGGCTTGACAATGATTCCTTCGATCTCGTTACGGACTACATCGCCGGCTTCGCGGGTGGTGATTTGCGGCAAACCGCACGCAGCGGCTTCATAAGTAACCTTCGCGCTTCCTTCCCAGTGCGAAGGGAAAACGTGCATTGTCCCCTGGTTCAAATAATTTTCGGGGTCACGTACGAAGCCCACGACGCGAATATTATCGCGCCAGAATTCCTTTAGAAATGGCTTGGCTTCGTCATGCACAAACCCGACCAGCCACAATTCGGCATCCGGCAGATTGAGGCGGTGCCAGGCTTCGAGCACGTGTTGAATTCCTTTTCGTTTGATCAATGCGCCGGCGAACACTGCTCGAAATCTGTCCGGCCGCGCGCCGGGCTTGAAGCGCTCCACATCCACACCGCGCGGAAGATAGAACAGTTTTTCCTCTGGAAAGCCGCGGACGCGGAACGTATGTGCTGCTCGCTCTGATAAGACCAGCAAAAGATCGGCGAGTTCGTATTCCCTAACGAAGCGCTTCCGCTGCAGCAACAGGCGGTTTTTCCATCTCTGGACTGTCGAAACATCGCTTGTCGCCGCGGCCTTATCCGGTTGATGGATTTTTTGTTTGCCGCCGTCGCGATGCCAAGTGGGAATTTCTACAATAGAGGGGATACCTCGCTTCTTCGCGACCAATAGCGAGCGCAGGCAATCGCCCGACCAGCTATGAAACAGATCGTAACGACCGCTCGCCAGATGTCGTGAAGCGATCCAGTCGAGATATTTCTTCTTCGCGCCGTAATAGTAAGGCCGCTCAAGAAACGAGATAAGGCGTACGGGGTGCCATCGGAGCGAGTGAATGAATGAGGCGGGGATCTCCTTCTGCCGATTGTCATACGCGACTGCTTTGCCCAGAAATCCGCCCCGATATGATGCACGCAGAGTTTCAAATGCGTCCGTGTCGAGACCAGAACCGCCGATTCGCGCGAAAATTGAATACAACAAACGCTTCGGCAGAGGACGCGCCACAGACTGCGGATGGATCACTGGCGCAGGAGGATTTAGGGTTTCACCCAGCATTAGCCACAAGTATTCTGGCGAACGTGGAGCGTGTAAAGTTGTCATTCCGAGCGAGGCGAAGCAAAGTGAAGGAAGCCTATGGTGTAACCCGTAATTGAGCGCGACGGGATCCCTCGCCTTGGCTCGTGATGACGACAACGGAACTTCGCATTGCTTTCGCTCGACGCGGTTATTCGCCGAGCGGGGGTGCCGAAGCTTACCTCAAACGACTTGCTGAAGGAGTCGCTAAAGCCGGTCACGAAATCCAGCTTGTGACGACGAACGAATGGCCCGATGAGGAATGGCCATTTGGAGCGATAAAGCGGCTTGCGACCACGACCGCGATGGGGTTTGCCGATGAGCTAGAGCAAATCCGGCCGCAGTTGCGGTGCGACGTTTTGTTTAGCCTGGAACGCGTCTGGAGTTGCGATGTGTACAGGGCCGGCGATGGCGTTCATCGAGCCTGGCTGGCGCGCAGGGCGAAATTCGAAGTGCCGTTGAAGCGATTTGTCCGCGGCGTCAGTCGCAAGCACCGGGATTTGCTGCAACTCGAGGAGTCACTATTCGGGAAGCGGAAGGCCGGGCGGGTCGTTGCCGCTTCACAAATGGTCGTTAGCGAAATCAAAAATCTCTACGGGTATCCGCGGGACAACATCGACATCGTGCGCAACGGTGTTCCACTCGATAGATTCAAGTTCAATCCCGATCTTCGCGGGAAATCGCGCGCGGAATTCAACCTTAAGCAGAACCACATTGCGCTGCTGTTTGCCGGGTCGGGCTGGGAGCGCAAAGGTTTGTTGTTCGCAATCGAAGCGATGGGCCTTTCCAAGAATAAAAAAATGCGGCTCCTCGTGGCCGGCCGCGGAGATGCAAAGCGCTATCAAACAACGCGCCTGCGCTTTTGGCGTGAGGATCCCGTGCAATTCCTCGGGGAGATTGCGGATCTTCGGGCGATCTATGCGGCTGCGGACATTTTTATTTTGCCGACAATTTACGATCCATTCTCCAATGCGTGCCTCGAAGCGCTGGCCAGCGGGTTACCGGTAATCACAACGCGCTCCAACGGATTCAGCGAAATCATCGAAGACAACGTACACGGGTCGATTGTCGATAATGCGGCAAATCTGATCGGTTTGCGCGACGCTATTCGCTTCTGGTCGGATTCCTCGCGGCGCGAAGCAGCCAAGCCGGTTAACATTGAGCGCGCATCGCAGTTCGACATTTCAAAGAACGTTGCGCAAACGCTTGAGATCGTGAGCCGCGCATCCAAGCGGGGCATCTGAGATCAAAGAACCAGCTATAGCCAACCCCCAGGTTCAGGACGGCAGACATGCTTGTCACGCCGCTTGACGGCGGGAACCGGTCATCCCCTGATTGGACTAGGCAGCCAGCGCGGAATCCGCGTCTGGAAAGATTTGAAACACCTGATCGAGCCTCGAGATTTCGAAAATCGAGCGCACGGTTTCCTGCAACCCGGACAGCATGAATTTGCCTCCGTAGCCTTCCATCTTTTGCATCGCCTGGATTAAGGCCGCAAGTCCCGCGCTATCGATGTAGCTTACCTCGGAAAGATCGACCACCAATCGCTCAGGTTTCTTGTCGATCACTTCGTTGAGCGCCGTCGTGACTGTCGGCGATACGTGTAAGTCGATTTCGCCCTTGAGGGGGACAACGTTGGAACGGCTTTGAACCGGAGTGATGTTTGGCGAGGCTGGGTCTTTTTTCATTTCACCGTTCAATTCGTGAATCGATCACCATCCGAGTGCGTCCATAATTGTTTCCACGTTTGAGAGATCATCAATCAGAAAATCAGGATGATGCTTCGCGAGCTCGTCCCGGCTCCATCTTCCTGTCGCGACCGCGATAGTCCGTGCGCCGAGCGCTCTGCCGCACGCAATGTCGCGTGGTGTGTCGCCAATCACATCGATTTCAGACGCGGCGAACTCCTGGCCGTGCTTTTCCTTCGCCCTGGCGCGAGCGAATCGACCGAGTTCGTTGCGGTCCCGATGATCATCGGCAAACGCACCGAACTCAAAAAAATGCCAGACACCGTAGTGCTCGAGCTTTAGTCGTGCGCCCCGGGATACATTTCCCGTAAGAAGCGCCAACACCACGTGCGACCGCGCTTTGAGACGTTCGAGCAACTCCAGTACGCCTGGCAGCAGTTTGCCTTTTCGGCGTGGTAGTTCCAGCGAAAGGAAATGAACGTAGCTGTCCAGAAACCCGCTCAGGTTCTCGTTCGTAGCGGGAATTTGATGCTTGTTAAGGATGCTCAGGACGATTCCCGAGTCGGTCATGCCTGCAATCTCAATGTCATGCAGATCATCTTCGATTCCGAACCGTTCTTTGAACGCAAGGATCAGCGCATGGATACCCGCGCCGCCTGAGTGAATCAACGTGCCGTCGATGTCGAAAAGCAGAAGGCGTTTTGATTTCATTGTCATCCCGAGCGAAGTCGAGGGATCCCGGTGCGTTAACGTAGACTTTGACACGCGGGCGCTCAGACTCAAAGACTCGGTGCGTGCATCATTAGCACGGCGACGATACTCCCGAGAAACACAAGCAGAATAATTCCGAGCCCGATTAAAAGTCCAGTACGCATCGGGTCGTTCTCCTGTTGCTGTCGTCTGAATGGAGACGCGCGACTTAACTGGGGCAACTCTGCGCCGGCCTCCGCGAACTGAGCTTTAATCTCTTCAGGCTTAGGTAGTGGCTTTGAGCCGCCGGCTTGCGACGATTCATATCTCGCTTCGGCGGCGCCAAATCGAATGCGGTCATCAAACCGCAGGACCGTTTCTGTTACGGGCTTGCCGTTAACACGCGTGCCATTGGTCGATTCGAGATCCTTTAATCGATAGGTGTCCCCTTCCAGGAGCAACTGCGCGTGATGTGTGGAGATGGATGGGTCGTTAACGACTATCGTATTATCGGGTCCGCGACCGATTGTGATCGCCTCGTCCATGAGCTCGTGTGTGACGCCCGAAATGATCAACTTTGGCATGTTTCAAGTGTCAACTGTCATGTCCAGCGAAGCCGAGACATCTCTGATTGTCAACGCATGAAGAAGTCGAGAATAATGCGCGCCCCGTCGTTTAGTGCTCGATCCATTGTGCACATCGCCTTCAGTCCTTGGATCATTTCCCGTGAAAGTTCGTTAGAGATTCGTTGACTTCACCTGGGATGACAAGAGTGGACTGAATTGACCCGATAGCGCCACACTCGGATAGTGGCCCTTCCATGGCCATTGAGTTGACGCGCAATTTTTGCATCATCGCGCACATCGATCACGGCAAGACGACCTTGTCGGATCGGTTGCTTGAGCGCACTGGGACCATCCAGGATCGCGAGAGACAGGACCAGCTTCTTGACTCGATGGATTTAGAGCGGGAGCGGGGGATCACAATCAAGGCGCACCCGGTGGCGATGCGTTACACGAGGAAGTCGGGTGAAACCTACCGCCTGAACCTGCTCGATACACCGGGACACGTCGATTTCTCGTACGAAGTTTCCCGTAGCCTTGCGGCCTGCGAAGGCGCGCTGCTAATCATCGATGCGGCCCAGGGCGTGGAGGCGCAGACAGTGGCGAATGTCCACCTCGCGCACAAACAGGGCCTAACGATAGTCCCGGTCATTAATAAAATCGATCTTCCGAATGCGGACGTTCCGTCAGTGTTAAAACAATTGGAAGAAATTCTGGCCATTCCTGGCGAAGAGGCAATCCAGGCGAGCGCCAAGCTTGGCACCGGTATAGAAGAAATTCTCGAAGCGATCGTTGAGCGGATCCCACCGCCCGAACCGCCTCGCGACGAAACGTTGCGCGCACTTGTGTTCGATTCGGTATTCGATGTTTACCGCGGCGTGGTCGGGTATGTGCGCGTGGTCTCGGGAATTATGGAAACCGGTCGTGGGATCATGTTGATGAGCAACAACTCGCGGTATGAGACCAAGGAAGTGGGTGTATTTACCCCGAAAATGCGGGCGCAGGAGCGGCTGAACGCGGGCGACGTCGGTTATTTTATCGCAAATATTAAGTCAACCGCCGACATGAAGATCGGCGATACCATCACCGACCAAAGGCATCCTGCGCGCGAGCCGCTGCCTGGTTTCCAGGAAATTCATCCGATGGTGTTCAGCGGGATCTACCCGATTAACACCGGCGATTTCGAACATTTGAAGACCGCGATTGGCAAGCTGCGGCTGAACGATTCTGCGTTTGTTTATCAGCCGGAAAGCTCCGTGGCCCTGGGTTTTGGATTTCGCTGCGGGTTTCTTGGCTTGCTTCACATGGAGATCATTCAGGAACGACTGCGGCGCGAGTACAATATGGACATCATCGCGACGAGTCCGAGCGTCGTGTACGAGGTCTTGACGACAGGCGGCGAAAAACTCTTGATCGATAATCCCGCGCATCTTCCCAACCCGAGCCTGATCGCGGAAATCCGGGAACCGATCGTGAGGGCGTACGTACTTTGCCCGAATGAAAACATCGGTGACATCCTGCAATTGATTCTGGAGAAGCGCGGCCTGATGGAGCGCACCGAATCGCTCGACACTCGTCGGGTGATGTTGCATTGCGAATTGCCGCTCAACGAGATCCTGGTCGATTTCAACGACAAGATTAAGAGCATCACGCGCGGTTACGGATCGATGGATTACGAGCACGGCGGTTACAGGGCGGCGAAACTGGTGAAGCTGGATCTTCTGGTCAACGGCGAACCAGTCGATGCATTCTCAACTATCGTGCACAAGGACCGCGCCGACGCACGTGGTCGCCAACTCGCAGCCAAGCTCAAGGAAGTGATCCCGCGTCAACTTTACGCAGTCGCAATTCAAGCTGCGATCGGTGGGAAAATAATTGCGCGCGAAACGGTTTCGGCTTTACGAAAAAATGTCACCGCGAAATGCTACGGCGGCGACATCACTCGCAAGCGCAAATTACTTGAGAAACAAAAGGAAGGAAAAAAACGGATGAAAAGCATTGGGAAAATCAATATCCCCCAGGAAGCCTTCATCGAGGTGCTCAAAGCGCAATGAGGAACTTTTGTCATGTCGAGCAGAGTCGAGATATCCCGGGGCAAAGGCTTATTCCTGTATCGCGGGATTGCTCGACTTCGCTTCGCTCCGCTCGGAATGACGAGGCGGCTGGGAGCAGCGCCAGTTTAACTAGTCAAAGCACAACGAACACACTTCATTCGTTAAACCGTTACCGGGTTAATTCGATTTGCCAATTCAACGATTCAACGCTTCAACGATCTAACGAGGCAAACCGTTTCGCCATTTAATCCATGTTTACTCCCCGCCACATCAAACACAGCCGGCTGCTGCTGCGGCACGCGCGGAAATATCTCCGGTACAAACACGACAAGCTCAGCGACACCGACCGGGAACAAATCGTCGCTGAAATGCAGTTGCTTCGCGAAGCCTTGCGTTCGAGGGACCGGCAGAAAATTCAGGCTACAGCGGAGACCCTTGATAAGACACTGCATAAACTCACACCGGTGACATGGGAGTCACATTGGCGAGAAAACTGCGAAGTTATTCTGGTGGCGATCGTGATCGCAGTGGGGATTCGCTCTTATTTTCTGCAGCCATTCAAAATTCCCACCGGCTCAATGCAACCGACATTAAACGGAATCATCGGTCACCCGAGCGCTCAGCCGGCGCCGAATTTCCTGCGACAGATCGTCGAGTTCGTTCTTCTGGGTCGCAATTATATCGACGTGGTTTCGCGTGAAGACGACCAACTCTTCGAAATTGTGCCGAAAAAAGTAGCGTTCTTCTTTACCTTTTCGCGATTGGTGTGCGAACGGCAAAGTTTTCTCGTATACGCCCCGCCCGATACGCTCCGGGCGGATTTTAACGTTTTCCCGGGCCGGCTTTTTCGTCGCGGCGAGGTCATCGCCCGCGGCGCGATCGATACGGGGGACCAGGTTTTTGTCGATAAATGCACCTACAATTTTGTTAAACCGCGCAATGGCGATGTTTTCGTGTTCCGAACAAATAACATTCCGGCAATTCGCCCGGATCCGATCTCTGGACCGCCGTTTTACATCAAACGATTGGCCGGTTTGCCTGGCGACCAATTGCGTATCGATCCGCCATTTCTCTACATCAACGGGAAAAAGGCTCAGGGCTACGGCTTTGAACGGGTGATGTCCGCAAAACCGCCGTACCGCGGGTATGCGCCCGGCCACGAGCATCTGTCCAAACCTGATCAGACTTACACGGTGCCGCGCGACGGATATTTCGCCATGGGCGATAATAGTTACAATAGC
>JAICUQ010000045.1 GCA_025935755.1 Chthoniobacterales bacterium
CCAGCTTCGTGTTGAGACGACTGAGAATTTGTTTGAAAGCGTCTGTGTCGCGAACTGAATCGAAGCGCGGGTCGAGCTTTGGAGACTGGTAATCAATCCAACCGGCTGCAATCGCTTTGTCCAAAGTATCGATTGCTGTATCGCGATCATCGAGTGCTGCGTAGTCTGCAGCAAGGCTGTACATGAGCTCCGGATTGTCTGGAGCCAAAGATAGCGCTTTCTCATCCAGCGTACGCGCTTGCTTCAACAGCTGTTGCCCTTCGGCCTCATGACCAGAATTTTTCCGGATAAATCCAATGGCAGACAGAAAGCGAACCGAACCAGCCTGGTCAATACCACCTGTGGGATTTGAAGCGGAAGCTTCGCGGTACAGTTGTTCAGCTTGCTCAAAGTTGCGCGTAAAGAATTCAATAAGGGCAGCTACGATCAAAGGCTGCGGATTATCCGAATATTTTCTCCGGGCTTCTTCGCATTTTTTCCGTGCAGACTCGTAATCGCCACGCAACAACGCTGTCATGCTTAGTCCGAGCGGGCCGACTGGTAGATCTGGTCGGAACTCTGCGGCCGTCCGGTAGCCTTTTTCTGCCTGCTCGTAATCCCCCAGATCCAACCAGGCTGCGGCGATGTTGTCGGCATACACTGGCCGACTTTCCCGGCGCTCAGCTTTCTCATACCAGTAGATAGCCAGATCGGGTCGGCCCAGAGCGGTGCAAGTGTAGCCCAGGATGGAGGCAGCGCGCGAGCTGGATGGATCCAGTTCGTAAGCGGTGAGGTAGCCATCGAATGATTCACGAATATGGCCCTGATGACGCCGATTTTCTGCCGCTGCGCGATGCACCTCTGGCAGCATTGGCGCGATGTGCAAAGCAGTCGCAATTGCTGCTTCAGCTTCTTGATGCCATTGCGGATCAGGGTGGGTGGTCGACCGAAGTTCGCATGCGGTGGCGAGCATTGCGTGTGCTTGCGCATAGTTGGGATCGAGCTTAATGGCCGTCCGAAAGGAATCGATCGCGCGGATTTGGTCGCTCAGGTTGTAACGGAAAAGGAACTCCTTGCCGCGCTCATAGTAGCCACGCGCCGAAGCGTTGGCAGTTCCACCAACGTCATCAACGTTTCCATCTAATACGAGAAACGAATTGGCGGGAACCGCAGCGGATGCTTCGCGAATGCCTAGTGCGCCCGCAATTTTTGCCAGTGAAAGTCTAGCAGCCTCTTCAGACGAGCTCGCATCCATCAATAAGGTTGCGGTGACAGTGCCGCTGGATGTTTCAATAAGATGCAGTGCCAGCCGCTTTTTCCCTGTGCGTTCGCGGACGCTGCCGCCTAGCACGAATCGAGCGCTCGCTGCTTCGCCTATTTGTTTCCAATCCTCGGCACTCCACGGATCGTCTTTGTGCGTTTTACTATTCAAAGCACGGATCCCTTTTCTTTTAGTCAATGCAGCACTGAAGGCGTTGGTCGCTGCCTTGGCTGAATTTGAAACGCGGGATAACGCGTCGAGATCCTCAAATGGCGTCACGACCACTGAATGCCGAGCGAGCTCGGTGTCTTGAACGATTGAAGATAAACGCGAACTCGTGAACGTTGCGGTGATCCCGATTACGCCGAGGACAAGAGCCGCGGCCAGTGAGCCCGCCAGTTTTCGATTGCGCTTCGACCAGCGCCAAATGCGGGTGGGCGGTGATACTGGGCGCGCAATGATTGGGCGGCCTTCGAGCCAGCGCTCGAGGTCTTCAGCTAAATCCGCTGCGGAGCGATAACGCGCTTGCGGTTCGCGTTCCAAACATTTTGCACAAATAGTTTCGACGTCGCGATCCGCCAACGGTGCAAGTGTTCGCAGTTTCGGCGCAGATTGTTCACCGGCTTGTTTGATCACAGCTAGCGCATGTTCGCCGAGAAACGGGGTCCGGGCGGTGAATAGATCGAACAGGACGGCACCCAGGCTGTAGATGTCTGCTGCGGGCGTGAGACTTTTCGCGGGCGTGCGCGCTTGCTCCGGCGCGATGTAACCGGGCGTTCCGAAGATCGTCAGTGTGCGCGTGAGATCGCTGGTGGTGTCGAGCCATTTGGCCAGACCGAAATCGCTCACCAGCGGTTCGCCTCGGCCATCGAGCAAAATGTTTCCAGGCTTAAGGTCGCGGTGCAGGATGCCTTGAAGATGCGCGTATTGCACTGCGCGTGTGACTTTCGCCATCAGCGATAGGATCCGGCGCGGATCATTGCGAAGGCTCCCAGCTACATCCAATAAACTTCCGCCGGATGCGAACTTCATGCTGAAGAATGGCAGTCCATCGTCACTCTCGCTCACCTCGTAAATCGGCAGAATGTTTGGATGATCCAGGCTCGCCGCGGCTTCTGCTTCTCTCCGGAACCTAACGAGTGTTTGATGCGAGTCGGCCTGGTAACTCAGGATCCGTTTCAACGCGACGATGCGCTGCGAAAGTCGCTGGCGCGCGCGATAAATGACGCCCATACCGCCGCGTCCGATTTCCTCCAGGATTTGATAATTGCCGATGCGCCAATCGGCATCGCGCACATCGATGTCGTCGAGCACTTCCTTGAGTGTTTCCGTGGTCTCCGTTTCGGCGTTGAGCCCGCGAAGGAGCATGCAATGGAGGCAAAGCCCTCTTCCCACCAGTGCTGTTGATCCACATTGAGAGCACGCCGCGATACCGCTCTGAATTCTAACAGAAGCGGAAATGTCGCACGCGCTCATCGGCCTGTTACGCGGCCCGGACGGCCAGAACCGCACAGAGATAACGAAGCTCTTCGTCGACGTCCTCTGGTCTTTCGAGAGTTTGCGCCACCTCTTCGCGCAGCAAGGCGCGATACCGTTGTCGCAGTTGGTGCACAAGGCGCTTCACCGCAGTCTCGGGTACACCGAGGCTTTTGGAGAGCTTTGCATACGAAACATCCTGCCGTTCCGCGGCCAGGCAGTCGCTTAACGCGTCGAATACCCGGCGATGTCCACGGACTTCGCACTCTTCTCCCAGATGTCGCAACGCGTGTTCGACTGTCGTAGCAGCCCAGCGCACATCGAAAATTTTTTCCGGAGGCCAGCTCTCAGCTTCCTGTGTGGTAATTGCAAAATTCGACGGCGCCTCGGCCATCCATTCGTCCCAGGACACAAATTTCATCCCGCCGCCACGTTTGCGCGCACGTTTCCTGATCGTGTCGTCCACTAAAAAATTCTGAAGAGCCTTAAGCAGGAGTGAGCGGAATCTGCCGCGATTGGGATCTGCACGTTTGAGGAGATCGCCTTCAAGCACCATAACAAAAAAATCCTGGGTGAGATCCTGCGCATCCGGAAGGGAGTAACCGCGCCTGCAAATGAACGCAAAGATGGGACGCCAGTAGGTTTTGCAAAGATCGGCCAGCGCTTTGCGCGCCGTGTCTTTGCCCGCTGCTACATCGACGCACGCCAAGACCACGCTCCACCGCGTGGTGGAGAAGCGATCTGGGGATCGGCTCCCCTCGGTGACGGTCTCGGGGGTCACATTGTGTGATCATCGTATTTACAGAATCCTAGGCAAGCTTAAACGGTATCGGAGCCGCGGCCGGTCGCCGCGGCCCCTTATCCGCTTCACACATCTATCACTTCCAAGAGAAGCAGTGGGGGCTGCCTCTCCATTGTTCTTCTCCGAAAAACTGGCGGCAAAGTTTTCGAAAACTTCCGCTTTCACGCCCATAACCCGTCGTGACCGAGAAAAATTGCAGGTGGGCGGCCCAGCCGATCGCTGGCTGAACTACTGCCGGGGCGTCGGCCTTGGGTGCGGCGTTGGACGCGGTCTTGGACCAGGCGTCGGCCTTGTTGGCCGCAGGACAATAAACGGACTCAACGAGTTCACAGTGGCGCAAATCGTTTGCGTTGCGAAATCTTTGGACGAAGTCACATCGACAAGTCCAGTACCGTCATTGTGGAAGATTCTCGCTGCGGCAAAAGTCGCCGGGTTGAGCTCCGAGAGCACGAAGCAGATCTGGATTGGTGGACCGTAAGTCGCTGTCGTCCAGATTTCGAAAGCGAGATCAGCCCCGGCAATTTGATAGCCCGACGGCAATTCACCGGCCCATTCGGGATCGATTAGCTCGGCGCTGGTCGTACCGCCGCTTTGGACGTCGTTAAAATTGACAGTGATATCGTCTGCGCCGCCCGAGCCACCAAGGTCGACAGTAACATCCGTGCCCGGCGGCGTCGGCACACCGGGAGGAAGCAGCAGCCGGAAGAACGACGGCGAAAAATTATCGCTGAGGCGACTGTACGGTCCACTCAGCAGGAATGAACCATCGGGTTGTCGTTTCAAGAATGCAGGCTGGTAATCGAATTTTTGGCGTTGGACCGGCGCAGCGAAAGTATGATCGATACTCCCATCGGGATTCAAGCTGATGATGCCCGGCGCCAGCGCATTATTAAATGCCTCAAATGTTCCAGTGACAAGAAGCTTGTTGTTGAGGCCCACTTCGAGACTGTCAACGCTCGGATGACGATGCTCGGTCTCGGGCGTGACGGTCCACTGCGCACCCTCGCCTACGCTAAAGCTGGAATCCGGATCCGCCGAACCATCGGGTCTGATCCGCAACATGCCGTGCGCGGTTACGCCGCCGTAACTGGCGAACGAACCCATCAACACGACTTTATTGTCCAGCACGTTCTTTGCCTGCTTTACTGGAACATCGAGCGGATAGTACATGTTCACGAAAGTGGTACCGAAAACCGGATCGTTTACTTGAGTGATGTTAAAGGCGAGCTGCACCGGAAAGGTTTGTCCGTCAAAAGACGTATCGATGGAGCCGCTGCTGTTGAGTCGGACTAGGCGATAGGTTCCGTTTCTGGAGAGGTACCCAAACAGAACAGTGTCATTGGCTGTTAGCGCCAGAACACTGCTACCGACGTACACATCCACTAAGTGCCCATTCCCATCGCGAACAAGAGTATCAGGCACAATGTTATTTGGATCTAACTGGAAGGTATTATCGAGCGAACCAGTAGCATTGATGCGCCGGACTTCAGTGCCGTCGACGACTGCTTGCGCATTAGGGTTCAGCAGAAGGTTTGGATCATTAAGGTTGGGATCGTATTGACTGACGATCATTTTGCCGTCTGCGCGCGGAACCGCGTTGGCAAAAGTAACGCCTGCGTCGCCATGGAAGTTGGGATCCTCGCTCCCATCAGGCAATAGGCGCCCGTAATTGGCGGTAACCCCATTCACGCCGGTGATGAGCACGGCACCATCGGAAAATGGCATGAATCCCGTGGCAAGAAAGTTAGGGCCGAGCGGTCCGTTTGGATTAAACGATGCTATGGGATCAAACGTCAAATCCAGTTCGCCCGTTGACGACAATCGCCCGAAAGCATGGGAGACCGGTGGATAATGTTCCAAGCCTGGCCCGGCAAAACTAATCAGCGTTAACGCGTTACTTTGCCGCAGGAAACTGTTCGGCTCGATTTTCCAACCGACTCGGCCTGATGTCGTGAAGCCTGTGTCGAGTGAACCGTCTGCTGCATTGAACTTCGCCGCGCCGAAGCGCTCGCCATTTGATGGACCGCCGACATCATCGACATCAGTGAAGCCACCCCCGACGAACAATTGCGTACCGCCATTTCCCAACGCGACGTTGAACGCCTCATAACAACACTGCTGCGCAAATGCGAATACAGGATTGTGAAATGTGTTATCAAGCGACCCATCGATGTTGAACCGCCACATTGACAAGCCTACAGCGATCATCTTGTCATTTGTGTCTTTCACCAGGCTTCGCACTTGGAACATCCCATTCGGCGGCAGGCAATCCGCATAAATGTAACTGCCATCTCGGCTTCCATCAGCGTTCAACCGCACCAGCGGTACTTGATTGTTGCAATTGCCACCCTCAAACCTGCCGCCGATGACGATCTTGCCGTCAGATTGAATCGCGATGCCGCGAATCGGCCTAGGCGTTCCGCTGGAAAGACCAAACGGAGTAAATCCAGAAGGATTGAAGGTTTGATCCAGCGTGCCGTCGGGGTTCAGACGCGCCACACATGTCCTCGCGGCGCCGTTCACAGCGATAAAATCGCCACCGATAATGATCTTGCCGTCGGCATCAACAACCGGATCTGCCCAGAGCCCGCAGCCATGGTCCGCCCCGAATGGATGAATCGGGCAGGTCATACTAACTGGATTGAAATCAGGATCGATGCCGCCATTTGGCAGAAGGCGGACGATCCCGTGAGTTGTGATTTGATTAACTGCGGTAAACAATCCGGCAATAAGAATGTTTCCGTTTGGATCCAAGGCGATGCCGCGCACCTCGGCGCCATCGGTTGTCTGCGTTGGTTCAAAGGTGGGATCTATTGAGCCGTCCAGGTTGAGGCGGAGGATGTCGCTAGTTGAACGGGCAGGAGGATCGCTAACGCCGTAAATGACCTTACCCGCACCGCCGACGATAAGTTTCCCATCCGGGTTACCTACCACGGCACCTATTCCTGCGTAGTCTCGGCTGAACGAAAAGCTGTTATCGAATGATCCATCGGCGTTATATCGGATTACTGGGCCGGTCGCTCGATCGGCGGCAGTGTCGATGTTGAAAAACAAGACATACTTGCCGTCAGGCAAAAGAACGCCTCTCCCTGAAGGAACCTGAGTGGCGAAAAATGGGGCGTTGAAATTGTTATCGAGCGTGATCGAGTTACCTGCGGGCCGCTTTGGAGTTCGGCTGGGATGGCGCGAGTGCGGAACTGCGAACACCAGCGTGATGGAGGCTGCCGCCAGTACAAGCAATGCCAGTACGTTTTTGATTTTCGGATTCATCTTGTTTTCCTTTCACTTCCGTTCTCCGAAAGTTCCGGAGCGAAGTTCTTCAAAAAGTGGCAGGGATCGAAAAAATCGCAGCGTGAATGATTGCTAGCGTCGAAAGATTACCGTGCGTGACCGGCAACACTCTCATAACATGCGAACATCTTTCGAAGACGAGGAGCGCGCCGAAGCATGATCTAAGCTTCAAAGGCGCTGCTACAAAGTCGGAGGACGCGATAAGAGTTGCTCTAGCTTCAATCTGCAGTGCGTATTGCTACGAACGTGTCTACACAGCAAATAGGCTTCGCTTCGCTCCAAAGCCTTTCAGTTCGTAGTCGCCCAGAGGTCGCGAGGGCACAAGATCGCCAAGTTTTGCGTGGGCGGAATCGCTGATTCCGCATGACTCGCCGAGTGAGGCGAGCAATTTCTCCAGGCGAAACACGAGGTTAACTTCACTACCCATTAGTGTCTCCTCTCTAATGGCGGAAACGCCACCGATGGCTATTGATCCGAAGTGCACAACGAACCGGAACTCCGGTCCACGAGTTTGCGCTTCCTTTAAGGCCGTAATGATCGCCACGATGCTTTTCGCAGTGCCCTCTTCATCCGGCCAATAAGCAAGGATTCCGTCACCGAGGTATTTGTTCACTGTGCCGGCATGTCTTTCGATGATCTCTTTGCATGTGGCCAGCCATGAACTAACCAAGACCGCCAGTTTCTCGCTCAAGAGTTCACGAGAAAGAGGTGTAAAATTCTTGATGTCTGCAACAAGGAGCCAGCATGGGACCTCTTCAATCTCGTCGTGCACCGTCGCAACCGGAGCGGTGCTTCGCGGTTTGTCCGACGGATTGCGCGACTGTCGGAAACTGAAAATGTTACCGCCGATCGTGATTCGATCGCCATCACGAAGTCGAGTTGGTTCGTGAATTCGACGTTTGTTGAGATAGGTGCCGTTACTGCTGCCGAGATCAACGAGCCAGAACGCTCCTGCGCGCTCCAAATGAATGATCGCATGTAGCCGCGACACCTTAGCGGAATCGACGACTATTGTATTCAGTGTTGCTCGGCCAATCGAGCAACTGCCCTCCAGAACGCGCTGTAGGTCTTCTTGTTCCAACCAAGCCTGAGGCTCGTCCGCGGGGCTCATCACGTCGCCAGGTTAACAATTTAAGGAGGACCGAGCCAAGCTTAAGCCAACCGCATCGTATGCCGATCGTTAAGCGCGTTTACGTGATTGTTTGTAGCGATCCTTGAAGGTGAGCTCGGCGATGCCGGACTTGTCGAGTTCGCCTAGGCCTTCGGTTATCATCCGGTCGTATTGTTCTTTCGTCGCGCGAGCGAGTGGCAGGTCGAGACCGAGTTTGCGTGCGAGTTCCAGGGCGATGCCGCTATCTTTCGCGGCGTGTGCGGCGGAGAAAAAGCAGCTGTGCTCGCGGTTCTGCATGTCTTCGCCGTCGGTTTCGAGTACGCGAGAGTTCGCGCCTGTTTGTGAGAAAACTTCACGCAGCATTGTTAGGTCCAGACCGAGAGCGGCGCCAAGTCCAAGCCCTTCGGCGAGGCCGGCGGTGTTGATGTTCATCACCATGTTGACCAGTGCTTTTACCTTGGCGGCTTGGCCTGCTTTTCCGACGAACCGAATCTGGGTCGCAAGCTCTTTCAGAATGGGTTCGGCTTTGCGAAATGCGTCTTCATTTCCGCCGCACATCAGGTAGAGCTTGCCTTCGCGCGCCTGCGTAATGCTCGATGCCATACACGCTTCGAGCGATTGCGCGCCGGCTTTATTGGCGAGGTTTTCGATCTCTACATGCACTTCGGGCGAGATCGTGGCGCAATTGACGAACAATTTTCCCCGCGCGTTAACCAGCAAATTGTCACCAGATCCGGCGAAGATTTGTCGCATGGCGTTGTCGTCCGTCACCACGGTGAAAATCACATCGGATGCTGCCGTGACTTCCGACAAATCCTGAGCGGCTGCGCAACCAAGCTCCGACGCGAGTTCTGTCGCTACAGCGCGGTTGGTGTCGTAAACCGACGTGACATGAAAGCCGCGATCTTTCAGCCGGCGCGCCATGTTTGCGCCCATCCGACCAATTCCGACAAATCCAATGTTCATGATGAGATGTTCGAGGTTTGATGTTTGATGTTGAGGTTTGATTGCGGCTCGAGCTGCGCCGGCCTGCGGTGAAGATCGCGCTGAGCTCGTTAGCTTCTTTCGATACTCCTGAAAGTTCTGTCTCGGACAGCAACTTTCCATCCTGGAGGAGTTCTAGCCAATACACGGTTTCATCGGCTTCTTCTGCGACAACGCCAAGCTTGGCTGCAAACTCAGCACGCGAGCGGGACCGGCATGCTGCACGATAGTTTGCTCCGATGGATGTTCCGCAACGCACCAGCTGATTTCCAATCGCTCTGCCTGACATCGTACGGGGCAAACGATCGACGAGCTTCAGGATTCGCAAACTAAAGGATTTTGTACGCGTGAGAAGTTCCGCTTTACTCACGCCGCGAACCTACATCAAACGTCAAACATCAAACATCAAACTTTGCGGCAAAAAACGGGTTGTGCTCTTTCTCCTCGCCGACTGTGGTCATGGGGCCGTGACCGGGGCAGATGACGGTTTCGCCGGGCAAGGTGAGAATTTTTTCGAGATTGTTTTGTAACGCGTCGCGATAGGAAACGTTGCCGCCGCCCATTGAGCCGGCAAAAATGGAATCGCCTACAATAGCGATCGGACGCGCAAGCCCACTAACGACGTAGGTCATTCCTCCAGGGGAATGACCCCAGGTCCGGCGCGTGTCGATCTGCAAAGTTCCAAGCTGAAATTGTTTTCCTTCTTCTATCGGCTCCGCGCCTGGCACTTCCTCGCGCACCGGGGTAAAAACGTCCGCGTCGGTTTCTTCGCGGAGCCTTGGGAGATCCGCGACATGATCCGGGTGCGCGTGCGTTAGCAGAATCATTTGTATATTCAGCTTGTGGTGCTTCGCAAAACGCAACATCTCGTTCGAGTCAGCCCCGGTATCGAACGCGGCAGCCGCACGAGTCGCCGGGTCCCACACCAGAAAAGCGTTAACTGCCATCCCGTTGTAATCGGTGGTGAATTGTGCCACGCCGTCTAACGAATCGATCTTGTCCGGGCGCCATTCCTCTTTCGCAAGTTCGCCAAGCGCGCGGCCGTCGAGGCCAAGAACGGGAGCAATACTGAGCAGGGTGTCTTGATTGAAATCGCCGTCGCGTAGTTTTCGAATTGTCTGCGGATTTACCCCGGCTTTTTGGGCCAGTTCGGAATCGGAGATCCCGAGCCCGCGCTGCGCCTTTCCGATGATGTCGCCGACATTATCTTCGAGTGGAATCATGATTTCGTCAGGTTGGATTGGTGGAGTTGAACAGCTAGTTACAGTTGGCTGCGTGAGCACTTAACAAGTCGCACTGGTAGCTGCCCAACGCCAACTGCTCAATTTCAGCGGCAACCGTCGCCACGGTGAACGATTTCCGCGTTTCGTTTTCCATGGATGTGATTACGACGTTATTGATTCCGCACGGGACAATTTGATCAAAAGGCGAAAGATCCCCGCACACGTTCAACGCGAACCCGTGCATGGTAATCCAATGGCGAACACCAACGCCAATCGACGCGATCTTGCGATTGTCGACCCAAACTCCGGTAAGCGATTGCCGTCGCTGCGCAGGGATGTTGTGTTCGACCAGAAACTCGATGAGCAGTTGTTCGAGCCAACGCAGATATTTGTGCAAATCCTGGCCGCAACGGCGCAGATCGATAATCGGATAGCCCATCAATTGCCCGGGTCCATGATACGTCGCCTGTCCGCCGCGATTGATGGAAAACAGCGGATGCGCCAAATGTGCGTGGCCTAACAAGCTGGAGCGATCAGGCGTCCTTCCGATCGTGTAGACCGGGTCGTGTTCGAGGAGAAGAAGCTCATCTTCAAGCGAGGTGCCCTCTCTTTTTTTCGTCACAATTTCTTCCTGCAGCGCGAGTGCATGTTCGAATTCCGTTCGTCCGAGCCAGCGCACATTGAGGCAGGGACGCTGCGCTTCGGCGTCCGGTCGGCGCAGCGCGCCGATGCTACCATCCCTGTCACTCATATTTGCATTCCCCCCGGAAGACCACGCGCGACTGCTTCATGCATTCGCAGATGAGTTAGAGCGATTGCCAGCGCGTCTGCGGAATCGGAATCGGGCGTTTCGGTCAGGCCAAGCAGCGCGCGCACCATGAACGCGACCTGATCCTTGCCTGCTCCGCCGCGTCCGACCGTCGATTGCTTAATTCGCTTGGGCGGATATTCGAATACCGGTAAACCGTTTTCGGCGGCGGCGAGAATCGCCGCTCCGCGCGCCGCCCCGAGAATGATCGCGGTCTTATAGCTTTGCACGTAAATGACCGATTCGAGCGCGCAACAGTCCGGTGCGTGTTGGCGAATTAATTCAGCGAGCCGATCCCGGATGCACACCAGGCAGGATGAGGGACGCAACGCGCTTTTGTTGTGGATAGTTCCGAAATAAAGAGATCGCGGTTTGCCATTGTTTGCGTCAACGATTGCGACTCCGGTATTGCGCAAAGAAGCGTCGATGGCGAGTACCCGCATTTATCCAGATGTTAAAATCAAGTGCAACGCGTTCAACACGGAATCGACAAATTCCCGAGCAGCGGCTTTACTCGCGGTAACATGTTGAACGGTTCGCATAAATCGGTGATGAGCACAGAGCCAATCAGATTCGTTACGATCATAGTAGTGACGATCGTTCTTTTTTTCAGTGCTGCTTCATCTTTCGCTACCACGAAAGGTTTGAGTCAGATCGTGACTCCAGATTTGCAGCCAGAGGGCGATCTTTCATTGAGTTTGCAAATTCAAGACAAGCGCATCGCGAACCCGTATCAATTGCAAGCCGAACTGGGCCTGACGAAATGGGGTGAGGTAGCGGTGTTTCGCGGGTTCGAACCGGACGAATGGATCTTCGGTACAGAAATCGGTTTGCTAACCAAAGAGCCCTGGTTGGTCTCTGTGGGGTTCGTGAATTGGTCGCCACACCTGGAGGTAGATCCTCAGCCGTTCCTCGAAGTCGGCTATTATACCGAGCACAACAAGTTCATCGCCGGAGCCATTCATGCGGGCTACAAAAACGAAGCAATTCTCGGGTATGCGTACGACTTCAATGAGAGGTGGCGTGTGCAATTCGATTTCCAAAGCGGCTCTGAAAATTCATCGACCGTCGGTTTTACCTGCAACGTCACGCCGAACTTTCAGTTCAATCCCGCAATTTATTTCAGCAACGACGATCTCAGCCGCATCTTCGGTTACGTCGTCTTCACATACACGTTTCATTTGTGGGGAGACAAATCCGTGAAAACCCTCGAATCCTCGACGGGGCTTTCTAGAAAATAGTTGCAGATTCCGGCACGTCGTCAGAAACTCGCAGGCGATGAAACGTAGTACGGCGGCGCGCGCATTCGTAGCTGCTTTCATTGCTACGGCTTTTCTGTGGGCGCTCGTGCTGAGCGCTTCACCGCATTTGCATGCTTCCGTCCATTCAGACGCAAACCGGATCGAACATACATGCGTGGTGACATTTGTTAGGTCGGGCAACTGCTCGCCTTGCGCTCCATCTCCCGTCATCAGCGTACAAGTCCCAGCCTCTGACTTTTCAGAAATCCGCCTGTTGAACGCGGTTTGGGTTCAGCGGCTTTTTTTTGCCGCGCACATTTTCGCCCACGCTCCGCCTCAATACTCCTGAACCGTTGATCTTTCCCCGCTCTCGCGGCCGGCGGCACCTGGAGCGTTCCTTGTGCTGCTGAATCAACGCGCGCAGAACGCAAACTGATTTGGCGATCTCGCCGAACCTTTCATCAGGAGTTATGAATGAAAAAAATATTTTTAGTCTCATTCTGGGTTTTTCCCGTGTCGTTCGTTTGCTCGCAAGAATCCGCGCCGACTGCGAGTTCTTCACCCAGGCAGATAGTTTCAACTACGAATCCGGCTACAGCAGGAGATGTCGAGGCGCTGCGACAGCAAGTGCAATCTCTGACTGAGACAGTGAAGGCTTTACAGCAACAAGTGAAAGATCAGCAAGCCGCGTTGGAAAAAGCAAATCTCACGGGCGAGTCGGGCCTGCCAGAAAATCCCGAGCCGTCTCCGATTGCGGGGGCCGAGCAATCCCCTACACCATCCGGGAGTGCGGCACCACGGTTTCCGACGGAGGACATGTCAGTGGTAAGTTCCACAATGGCGCCAACTGCGTCGCCCGCACCGGGTGCTAGTCCTAACCAGTTACCAGGCGGTTTCCCGACCACTGATACTTCGGTTGTGACATCGGCACCGGAAACAATCTCAACCACGGGTGCTGGAGCATCGTTAACGCAGCCGATCACTATTGGCGGAAGCAAAGCTTACATGAATATCTCACTCGACAGTATGTTCGCGCTGGCGTACTCCAGCGCCGCCAATCTTAATGACATCGAAGTCGGTGACCACGATCCGCAACAGCGCGGCTTCAACGCCCGTAACACCGAGTTGGCATTTGACGGTGCAGTCGATCCTTACTTCGAAGGTTCCGCGAATATCGTTTTTCTTTTAGACAACGACAACGAAACCGAGGTGGAACTCGAGGAAGCTTTCCTGCAAACGACGAGTTTACCCTACAATCTGCAATTGAAAGCCGGGCAGTTCCTGGCCGACTTCGGGAGGCTGAATCCGACGCATCCGCACACCTGGGACTTCGCCGACACGCCTCTCGTTAACGGCTTGTTCCTGGGACCCGATGGATTGCGCGGCGTTGGCGCCCAGGCTTCGTGGACGCTGCCTGTGCCGTGGTATTCGCAGTTCGTCTTCGCATCGCAAAACGGCCGCGGTGAGAGCGGATTCTCCTTCCGAAATCCCGGTGGCAATGGAGTGTTTTTCGATCGCATAACGACGGACCGTGAGGCGCGCGGTCTGCAGGACTTCGTCTGGATTCCACGCTTCGAAAATTCTTTTAATCTGAGCGACACCCAGACGGTGTTGGCCGGGGTTTCGGGCGCCTTTGGTTCAAACGAGACTGGTGCGGATTCGCGAACCCAGATTTACGGAGCAGACCTTCTCTACAAGTGGAAAAGCTCACATGCCGATGCCGGTTTTCCATTTGTAAAATGGCAGACCGAATTCATGTATCGCCGTTACGAGGCTGGTCACGGCGCGAATGATTCATTTCCGGTCGCGGAAACGTTTCACGATTGGGGCTTCTATTCGCAGGTGCTGTGGGGATTCAAGAAAGGATGGTCGGCCGGCATTCGTGGCGACTATGTCCACATGCAGGATTCCATGTACACCGACGATTTGGACAGGCAATCGCGTTGGCGGCTGACTGCTGATCTCACATGGTATCCGACTGAGTTTTCAAAGATCCGATTGCAGTACAACCAGGATTTTTTGAAGGAAAACTTTTTCCTTTCCGCACGAGAGGTCGAGTCGGTATTTCTCCAGTGGGAGTTCATCCTCGGCTCTCATGGCGCCCATAAATTTTAAATTATGAAAAAAATTCTTTTGCTCGTGTCGACAATTGTAATGTGCGCTTTCGCAGCAGACGCCAAACTCAATGTCGTCGCGACTTTGCCTGACTTTGGAGCGCTAGCCCGCGAGATCGGTGACGACAAGATCAATCTCACCGTTCTGGCCAAGCCCACTGAGGATCCGCACTTCGTCGATGCGCGGCCAAGCTTCGTGGTTTCGCTGCGCAACGCAGACGTGTTGATCGACGGCGGTGCAGAGCTCGAGTTAGGATGGTTGCCGCCGCTTCTCCAAAACGCGCGTAATCCGAAAATCGAGACCGGAAAGCCGGGACGAGTACAGGCGTCGGAGGGTATTCGCCTCATGAACGTGCCCGCAAACGTCACGCGTGCGGCGGGTGATGTGCACGCGCTGGGCAATCCGCACTTCACAGTTGATCCAATCATTGCCAAGGCCGTTGCTCAACATATCGCGCAAGCGTTTTCGGCTCTCGATCCGGCGAACGCCGCCTTTTACCAGGCGAACTACAAAAAATTCGAGGAGACTATAAACGCGAAATTACAGCAATGGGGCATCGCCATGCTGCCATTTCATGGACAGCATGTGGCCGCGTATCACGATTCGTGGCCGTATTTTGCGCACCGCTTTGGTGTGGCCATTGACATTTTCCTTGAGCCGAAGCCCGGAATTCCGCCTTCACCATCGCATCTCACGGAAGTAATTGCGCAAATGAAAGCGCAGCACATCAAAGCAATCATCATTGAGCCGTTTCATGATCGACGGATTGCTGAGAAGGTGGCAAGTGCGACTGGCGCCACAGTTGTCCAGTTTTCGGAATTCCCTGGAGGTCTGCCCGGCACGGACACCTACGTGAAACTGATCGATATCCTAGTTTCCCGCCTCGCAGCGGCGCTTAAATAGCCATGTGGGAAGTAATGTTTTGGCCAATCGTGGCCTGCGTTCTTCTACCATGGTTGCTGGTCTACCTCGGGCTGCACGTTGTTCAGCGCGGTATTATTTTCATCGACATCGCGATGGCGCAGATGGCTGCGCTCGGAATTTGTGTCGCGGTTCTTTTTCGCCTGGAACTGGAAAGCTGGACGACTTTCGGGATCGCGCTCGCCTTCACACTATCGGGTGCCGGAATCTTCTCGGTGACAGGCAAACGAACGAGTCAGATACCGCAGGAAGCTGTCATCGGAATTTCATACGTCGTTGCTGCGGCTGCCGCCGTGCTGTTGCTCAGCCGAGCGGCGCAAGGGGACGAAGAAATCAAAAACATGTTGGTTGGAAACATTTTGCTCGTCACACCGCGAGAAGTTTGGGAGCGCTTCGCGCTGTTTGCAGCGGTCGGGATTTTCCATTTCCTTTTCCGGAGGAATTTCCTACTAGTCTCGTTCAACCGCGACGGCGCTTATCAAAAAGGACTCCGGGTGCGCTGGTGGGATTTTTTATTCTACGCGGTTTTTGGTTTGGTTGTGACGAGCTTCGTCCGCATCGCAGGCGTGCTACTGGTCTTTAGTTATTTGATCGTTCCGGCGGTATGCGGCATCAATCTCGCGCGGAAAACTGCGGACCGGCTGCTCATCGGCTGGTGCATTGCACTTTTAGGCGGCATCGCAGGATTGTTTCTTTCCTATTGGTGGGACCTGCCTTCTGGCGCGGCAATTGTCTGCACTTTCGGTGGGCTGCTGGTTCTAGTCTCGCTTGTGGCACTTTGCCGTAATCGAATGCAGCGAGCACGGTGAGAAAGTGATCACGTCTCTTCTACCGCGGCGAAGAAAAGACAACGCAGCTTTTTCCAAAATGTTACGAGCGCATCAGTTGATGTACACTGTTGAATGACGAAGGGTTCATCTTCGCGGAGCCGGATCAGCGCCGGTTTGCTTATGTTTCGGCGGCAGCATAACGGACTGGAAGTTCTGCTGGCGCATCCGGGTGGACCATTCTTCACCCGCAAAGATGACGGCGTATGGACAATCCCAAAAGGGGAGATAGCCCCGGGGGAAGATTTACTTACTCGCGCCCAAATTGAATTTGAAGAGGAAGTCGGATTTCGTCCCGAAAACGTTCAGCGATGGATTGAGCTCGGTTGGATCCAGCAAAAAGGGGGCAAAATTGTGCACGCGTGGGCGTTTGAAGGAACCTTGCCCGAACCATTCGAATGCAAATCAAATCTGTTCGAACTGGAATGGCCGCCGCGATCTGGAAAGTATCAGGAATTTCCAGAGGTCGATCAGGTGTGCTTCTTCTCAGAAGAAATTGCCAGGCGCAAATTAAAGTCGAGGCAGGTTCCTTTCCTTGACCGGTTGCGCGTTGCTCTTGCCGATCGAAGTCCGGATCCGAGCAGGTCACGAGCAACGATCTAATGAGAGGTCGCTCGCGCGAAAGGCGGCGAACTACTCATGCGGTTTCCGATCAAAGGCTCGGTGAGCGGTTGGAATCTTGACAACCTCAAAGCTGTCAGGCGTGTGGTCGTGTCCGTGATTGGCGCGACCGTTCTGCTCATCGGAGTTGCCCTGCTTGTTTTACCCGGGCCGGCTTTCCTCGTGATTCCGGCGGGATTGGCAATCCTCGCGACAGAGTACGCGTGGGCACGGCGGTGGCTCAGAAAAGCACGCCAAGTCGCGACCGATGTTGTTTCCGGCCGGGAGCGATCGGCTCCGGGCGATGCTTTTTCTTCCACCGACCGTGGCGAGGATCAGAAACGCGCAGCTGAATGCCCTGAACAGGAGACTCACGAACCAAGATGAACGCTTCATTCTGAGCGCAGAAATCGCACCGATGGCGATTGCGATTTAAAAATGGTCAGGCCGCGCGCAAACACTTCGCGCGTGTGAAAGAACGATTTCGAGGCCGAAGGACTTCCGCTTCTTCCATGCTGGAACACCAGCTTATCACCGGCCATCTAAGATGATTGAAAGTGGATCGACAACCTGCGCAGAAACGGTTTAACTCGGCAAATTTCGATGAGCACCGCATCAGTTGTTTGCCAGGTTTGTAAAAAATCGAAGTCGCCACACCGCGGAATGATCGCCGACTTGGTTCGGCCATCTCTGCTGGAATTCATCAAAAGGAAGGTTTCTGACCTCGACAGCAAAGGGTTCATCTGCTTCGAGGATTTAGGCGAATTCCGCAAGGACTACGTCAAGGAAGTTTTGGAAGACGAGATCGGCGAACTTACCGCGTTGGACCAGGAAGTCATCGAAAGCCTGGAACAGCACGAGATTCTTTCGAGCGATATCATTAAACAGTTCGAAAGGAAACTCACGTTTGGCGAGCGACTCTCCGACCATATCGCCGAGTTTGGCGGCAGCTGGAAATTTCTCATCAGTTTCGGCGCAGTGCTGTTCATCTGGATCGCGGTGAATGGTGTTTTGCTCGTGACCCATGCATTCGATCCGTATCCGTTCATTCTGCTCAACCTGATTCTCTCGTGTCTTGCTGCGGTGCAGGCGCCGATCATTATGATGAGTCAAAACCGTGCCGAAGCGCGCGATCGGTTGCGGGCCGAAAATGATTACAAGGTGAACTTGAAAGCGGAGCTCGAGATCCGGCATTTGCACGAGAAACTCGATCACCTGTTGCGTCGTCAATATAATCGGCTATTTGAAATTCAGCAGATCCAGATAGAGCTGCTTCAAGAAATCGGGCGCCACAAACGGTAACGATTTCGTTAGGAATCAGGGCTTAAATATTACAGGAGGCGTAATTATGTTCAGGGGGAAAACGGTGTGTCTCGCTTTGTCTCTCATTTTCTACTCAGTGTTGACTGTTTTTGGCCAATGGTCCGCCGCCATCTCGGGAACACAGAACAACTTGAATGGCGGGTATCTGCTCGATTCAGGAGTTGGGTTCGTGGTCGGCGATGCCGGCACAATCCTTAAGACCACCGATGCCGGTATGACGTGGGCACCTCTCACTTCAGGCACAACGAACGTGTTATATGAAGTTTATCTTTTCGACGCGACCCAGGGAGTCGCTGTGGGCGAGCAGGGCTTGATTCTCCGAACGACTGATGGCGGTGCCGGATGGCAATCGGTGACCAGCGGAGTAAAGGACGCTCTTCGCTCGGTTTCCTTCAGCGGTGTCAATGGGATCATTGGCGGCGATTCGCAGGATATTCTTTATTCGACTGACGCAGGCGCTTCATGGCAGATCGGGCAAAGCGGCTTCTTTGGCGGCGGTTTCCCAGGCGCGCAGATGCTGACTACGACTTTAGCCCTGGTCGCCGGACAAAACTCCATTTTTCAAGCGTTGCTTGGCCTCAGCACTGATGGCGGCGCCACTTGGGATGAGAATAATTTTCACCCGTTCTACTTTGATCAGAACGAAGGCGGGGGCACTGACTTGTTTTTCTTCGATCAAAACACCGGTGTTGTTTCAGGATCCGTATTTGATGGGCGCGGCGCGATCGCGAGGACGACTGACGCAGGGGTGAGTTGGTCCACCTTGTTCTTCGATCAGGCAATCCAGGGAGTTGATTTTCCACAGTCAACCAGAGGATTCGCGGTAGGCGGAGGGGGGCGCATCTCACATAGCACCGATGCTGGAGTTACCTGGAGCGATCAATCTAGTGGGACCTCCAATAGTCTGAACGATGTTTCTTTCGCCAGCGACGCATTGCGCGGGATAGCAGTTGGCGATAGCGGCACGATAGTGTGGACCGCAAACGGCGGAGAACCAGGAGGCACACCAACGCCGACACCCACTGTTACTCCAACTGCCACTCCGACTGTTACGCCCAGCGCTACACCACGAGCTACACCAACGCCTCGAGCTCGTCCAACGCCGCGCCAGCGTCCGGCCACCGGCTGGCTAAGATGAATCGACAGATGTGAGAATCATGAAATCTCTGAAACGGTCCAATGACAGGTCCGGGGCGGCCAAACCACTGCTTGCCATCATCTCCACGCAACAACTCCGCCGTGCGTTGTTCGTCGCCTTTCTTTTTGTTATCCCCAATGTGATTTGGACGGCGCAAGGGCAATCTCCGGCCAGTAAAACTAATTCCGACACCGCATCGAATGGGCTTGGCAGTGTGAACGGCACAAAAACTGTCGTCAGAATTCACGATCGTGTGGAACGATCTCAGAATGCGTTGCCATTGCCAACCTACAGAGCCACTCATAGTCGCTCTCCTTCGGGTGAAATTTGTGGCGTGGAGTCCCGCGCCGCGCACGGTCAAGTCGCTCCCAACACTAATGGCGGAACGTTGGACCCTGTGGCTTTCATCAACCCCACAACCGTTACTGCATCTGGAAACGTCGCATTCAACTCGCAGGTCGATGGCTCGGATCGAAATCAAGGAGTATTCGTCGCCGATTCAAATGGGACCATTAGCGCGATCGCAATCGGCTGTGGCGCGCCCGGTGGTAGCGGAGATACCACTTCAATGTGCGGTGACGAATCACCTATCGGCGGACATTTTGGTGGCTTCTTTTTTGGCACTTTCTTCACGCCCGATATCAATGAAGCAGGGGACGTCCTGTTTTTTTGCGATGTCAACGGCGGTAGTTCGCGGCGCGCACTGTTTCTCCATCGCGGTGCTTCCGGCCAAATCGTGAAGGTCGCTGCAATTGGCGATCCATCTCCCATTGGAGGCACCTTTGGAGCCGTCGGGCCGGGTTCGCTTAACAACAATGGCCAGGTTGTCTTCCTGGCTTCAGCGGTTGGCACAACTAACAGCGACATATTCATGTGGGACAATGGTGTTATAACGAAAGTGGCTGCCGTTGGCGATCCCGCGCCCGGAGGGGGAACATACTCTCTACTTGGTACTGAGAGTGCCGGCTTTCAGGACGGAACCAATATTCCGGTGGGTCCCGTGCCCGACATCAACGATTCAGGTCAGATCGCTTTTCGCGCCATAGTGAGTGGTGGCATCACTCAGCGCGGAATAGTCGTGCGCACCGGCCAGGTCGATGAATGGTACGTCAAGGTTCCTGATCCTACTCCCATTGGCGGCACCTATCTGGATATGCAAGCGCCTTCAATTAATAACGCCGGGCAAATCGCCTTCTTTTCCGATTACCGTCCCACTCCGGATACTATCAATTCCGGTTGGTTCGCGGGAGCTCCTGGAAACTGGCGTAAAGTGATTGTGTTTTTCGATCCCATTGACGGCGGACAATGCCTTGGGTTGGCGTTCTCGCGCAATCCCATGCAGACAATCGATGCAGCAGGAAATGTCGTGTTCTGGACTAATCTTGATAGCAACGGGACGGAGGACCGTCTTGTGCTTGGTTTGACGGACGGTAACTTCTTAATCGCCGCGCGCCGCGGCGATCCCACCCCGATTGGAGGAACATTCGGGACAATGGATGCCTGGCCTGCGATCAAAGCGAATATTGGCACTGTCAATCCGGCCACACCCGGCGCCCAGAACGGTGCGCTAAGCGCGCACATGGTTTTCAATCACTGCCCAAGTGGCACACCTACTCCAACGCCAACATCCACGCCCACACCAACACCAAAGCCAACCGCTACTCCCACAGCTACGCCTGTTGTGACACCGCGGCCTACTCCAACGCCCAGGGTCCGTCCCACGCCACCTCCTCGTCCCTGATCCGGCATCACATTCGAAACGTCAGTAAACAACGCCTAACGATGAAAACTGCTTCAAATTCCAACTGCCTTTATTCCAGACTCCGTTTGTTATTCGGCTTGCTGATCGTGTTACTCAGCGGCTGTGTTCTACTGGCCGCTTCTGGTGGCATATCTAAAACGTTCGCAGCACGAATCAATTCGGCGCAAACCGGCAATTCCTCAGTGGTGCCTTTTCAAGGCGGAGTCACATCCACTTCTCACCCGTCACATGGATTTGACCAGCAAGGAAATCAGCCACTGGGTATGTCATTCTTGCCCCGGCATTCGCGAGCTACGCGGGCGAACTTGCCCGCTGGGAGCGGAAACTGGTTTTCGCTTGGACCACCCGGCGGTGACGTGTTTGATGCTGCTGCTTCAACCACTGATTCCAACATCGTCCTGGCCGGCCTGGCGCCAGGCGGTAGCTTCGGCGGGACACTTTACCGTTCAAGTGACGGAGGCAGCTCGTGGTCGGAGGTGCCACCGTTGGATGGTACCAGCGTGTTCGATATCGAATTCGCCACAGACGGCACAGCTTACCTTGGGACTCAAGACAGTGTCAGGAAAAGCACGGATGATGGGCTGAGCTGGTCGACGCTGAACCTTGGTATTGGTCTGAATGATCAAACATTCGACGTTGCACTCGACCCGGAAAATCCCTCTATCCTGTGGACTGGGATCGCTGATGCTGCCGGGTCGCAGCCGGTTAATGTGATGCGCTCGACCGATGGCGGCGGAAGTTGGCAGAATCGGACCCCTCCTTTAACGGCGCCAAT
This sequence comes from Chthoniobacterales bacterium, assembly GCA_025935755.1. Classification (GTDB taxonomy): domain Bacteria; phylum Verrucomicrobiota; class Verrucomicrobiia; order Chthoniobacterales; family UBA10450; genus Udaeobacter. Next base: position 21,638 of record JAICUQ010000045.1, read on the forward strand.
TTCGTGTCGCGCGATCGCAGTCGATCCAACCGATTCAAACACAGTCATAGCAGTGTTTGGGGGCGATTTCGGAGGCGGCGAGGTGTGGGTTACCACGGATGGCGGAGATTCCTGGATGGATCGATCCGCTGGGTTACCTGGCAATCCGATGAACGCAGTGGTTTACGACGGCACACGTCTGCTGGTTGGGGGCGGCTTGTTATTCGGCTCACAACCTGTCGGACTCTATGAGTCACCTGATCTGGGTGTAACTTGGAATCCATTGCATGACGGCACCTGGCCGAGCTTGGTGGTTGAAGATATCGCCGTCGATCCCAATGATAGTCAGACAATTTTTGCGGCAATAGATGGCGGCGGCGTGAACCGAACCACTGACGGCGGCGCCACTTGGCAGATCGGTGTGGGAGACACGCAGGCGTTGGCCGGGCGTTCGATTCGGTTTCAACCTGGAAATTCCCAGGAATTGTTCCTTGGTACTAGTTCGCTTGCAGTGTTTCGTTCGACCGATAGCGGCGATACGTTTGTCCAGTCTTCGGGAGGAATTTCGGAACTAGATCTCTTCTCGATCGACGCGAATCCACTGGACGCCAACGAGATCGCAGTCGCATTCCAGGGCTCAAACAATGGCGGCTTGTTCTCTTCTACCGACGAGGGTGGCAGTTGGCATCTCGAGTCCGCGCCTCCGACGCGCTACAGTGCAGTACGTTTCGCTCCCGATGG
>JAICUQ010000255.1 GCA_025935755.1 Chthoniobacterales bacterium
ACCAGGTTGATCAGTGTCTGGTAATTTCGATACTGATTGAGTGGCATCTCCTGGATCGCCTTTTGGGATATCTCTGTATGAACGTCGGTCTTTTCGGTTTGCAGCGTTACCCCCTGCGCCTCGACCGTGACCTGCTCCGATACTGAGCCCACCTGTAAATTGAAGTTGGTATTCGTGACCACGTTGGCAGCGACAGTGACACTGGTTTGGGTCAGCGGCTTGAAACCGCCTGCGGTGACACTAATGTCGTAGAGGCCGGGGGGAAGATCGGTAAGTCTGTAGAAGCCGCTCGCGTCTGCATCCGTTTCCTTCCTGACGCCGGTCGCCTTATTGACGGAGGCAACGTGCGCTTTGGGCACAGCTGCGCCGCTCTGGTCAGTGATGGTTCCGCTGGCTGAGCCGAAAAGCACCTGAGCGTTGGCGCTCTGCACCATTCCGAAAAGCGCGAAAGCGAGAACCACTGCAAGCAGAACTACAGATTTGTTTCGTAGCATCGCCCTGACCTCCTTCATGATGAACAAGCCGAGCAGCTTGCTTCGTCATTGATCTGGCACCCCGCGAACTAAATCGACGATCGCATGGTGACAGGCCATATGTCGACGAAGGGCAGCAGAACATCACCTGCTGCAAACGTTGTTGAAAGGACCCCAGTGCAAGTGCTGGAACGCTATCAATGTAAGGAAATGATTGTCAAGAACTTTCGATCCCTTTCGAGAGGTTTCGACACGACAAGTCAATCTCCGGAATCGCTCGGTTGATAGCTCGCGTCAGAGTAGATTGATTCTGCCGGAGAACCGGAGAGTTCTGCGAAATGCGTGGCTTTTGAACCCTAGTCCCGAACGACGCGGCCGGTACCTTGGCGAATGTGGACGATTTGATCCGCCTTCAATTTATCCCATGCTTCTTTGTGCCCACTCGGCCAGTGGACGATCAGGCTTTGAATGTTGGCGTCTTCTCCAAATCCAAAATGAACTCTGACATCGTTCGCACTTAAATAGCTGGAGTCGGTGTGGACACGGCGTAGGAGCATTCGTGTCCGTTGGCGAATTTCCACCTTGGCGCCCATAGCAAACCGATTGCCCTGGGTTGCTTCAAGGCTAATCAGGAGCCAGTGATTACGATTGATGGACTGATTTTGGTTCAACAGGAGGCGAACCGGTCCGTTGTTATTCGCAATCACGATGTCTACGGCGCCATCATTGTCAATGTCACCAAACGCCGCGCCGCGGCTCACCTCGGAGATGGCCAAAGCAGGGTCAGCGGCAGCCGTCACGTCGCGGAACTTCTTTCCTGCGCCCTCGTTGTGAAACAGCAGATTGGGTTGCCCAAATGGGTATGGAGCACTCCTCAACGACCCGATCCGGTTCACTGCGCCATTGGCAATAAACAGGTCTAAATGGCCATCGTTGTCATAGTCAAACCATTCGGTACCGAACCCGGTGTAAGGAAAGGTTGGCAAGAACAATCCAAGATTCGTGGCAGCGTCATGAAAATTGCCAGCACCGTCGTTAACGTACAGGTTGCTACCTTCGTTCGTCAGATTGGTCTTAAAGATATCCTCGTTGCCGTCGCCGTCGAAATCGCCAGCTGTGACGCCCATTCCCGCCTGAGGTAATCCATCTGGACTGAGAGCCGCGCCCGAAAGCGCACCACGTTCCTTGAACGTGCCGTTTTTCTGATTAATCCAGAGATGAGCGGCAGCCCCGTCGTTAGCGACATAAATGTCAGGCCAGCCATCGCCATTGAAGTCGGCGCAAACGATACCCAGCCCGGGTCCCATCGCGGCGCCGATTCCCGCCGCGGCGGTAACATCCTCAAACATGCCATTGCCACGATTATGGAATAGGCGTGCGGGCACGGGTTGGTACATCTTCGGCGTACAGTAATCCCGCTCCCCTGTGGAAGCGAAACACTGCCGATTGCCCTTCACGGTGAAATCCAGATAATTGGCAACAAAGAGATCGAGCCGGCCGTCACCGTCGTAATCGACCCAAGCCGCGCCCGTACTCCAGCGAGGATCGTCCACGCCCGCCTTTTCGGTTACGTCGGTGAAGGTTCCGTCTCCGTTGTTGTGGTAGAGCACGTTGTGTCCAAAATTCGTGACGTACAGATCCTGGAAGCCGTCATTGTCGTAGTCGCCAACGGCGACTCCCATTCCGTATCCGATGTGTCCGACGCCGGCCTGCTCGGTGACGTCAACAAACTGCAGCTTCCCAGTTTCACTGAGCAGGTTGCGGAAGAGGCGATTTCCAGGTTTCCATCCCGGCGGTGGGGGAAATTTCGACTGACGTGGATCCTGCGCCGGATCGAAGGTCGAACCTTGAATCAGGTACACATCGAGGTCGCCGTCGTTATCGTAATCGAATAACGCGACACCCGAGCCCATAATTTCGGGCATGAAGTACTCGCCGGTTGCGCCTGTGAAATGGTGGAATGCCAGTCCAACATCCGCGGCAATGTCACGGAAGAGTGGAATCTCAGGATGTGCGAGAGGACTGGCGAAAATACTCTTTCCCCCAAGCAATCCCATTGCCAGCAACTTCAGGAAGTCACGGCGCGCATAATTGTAGGGCTGCAACGTGCTCGCGGGGGCCCCCATCCAACGTTTCACTGCGCTGCGCTCGGCGCCTCTAAGGCGTGCAGATCGCGATCAATGCTGGCGAGCAGGTCCGATTGTCCTCGTGCCGCGGCTCCTTCACGCGCCTGGCGAATGTAGCGCAAAGCATTTTGGCGATCCCCTGAGCGAGCGAACGCGGCGCCCAGCGCATAGAGGTATCGAGGAGTTCTTTCGTCTTCCGGCTCAATCGTCTTCTCGAGTTCGCTGATTCCTTCCCGGTATCTTCGCTGATTTACCAATACCCGACCGAGATTGAAGTGCGCCTGGCGATCAGTGGGTTTATTGTCAATC
>JAICUQ010000007.1 GCA_025935755.1 Chthoniobacterales bacterium
AGAGCGCCGCTACAGTCATGCGGAATCGCGGTTTACACACCCGTCGGCGCGGAATCGGCTTACACTGATGTTCTCCCGGCTACTTTCATTTTGTTGCCACAACGCGGAGATACCTTCGGTGAGCGCCTTTATTTAGCAGTCCAGGATTTGTTCAGGTGCGGTTTTGATTCGGTGTGCCTGATCGATTCCGACAGTCCGACTGTGCCCGCCGAAAACTTCGCGCAAGCTGTGGAGCTGCTAAGCACGAGCGCCGATCGCGTCGTGCTCGGTCCGAGCGATGACGGAGGCTATTACCTCATTGGAGTCAAGAAACCGCACCGGCATTTGTTCGAGGAAATTGATTGGAGCACCGAACGCGTGCGTGATCAGACAATCGAGCGTGCGAGCCAGATCGGATTACACGTCACACTGCTGCCGGCAGGATATGATGTTGATGACGACATCAGCTTACGGCGGTTGTCTAAAGAATTACTGGACGACAAAGCGCCGGGGGATATTGCGCCATACACTCGTGAATTTCTCGCCAGCTTTGTAACGCACAAAAATTTGTAGAGAAGACTTGCAAAGCAGAAGCGTCGCCTGTCGAACGCGCAACCAAAGTCATCGCGAGGATCCACCCGCCGGCCCTGGCGTTTGCGGCGGTCTCAGACCGCCGCTACAGAAAACAAGATGGCGAAGCACGCACTTGTCACTGGCGCAGCCGGTCTGATCGGATCGCATCTTGTCGATCTTCTTGTGCGCGAAGGCTGGCAGGTGCGCGCATTTGATAATCTCGAGCAGCAAACGCATCGCCGCGGCAAACCGGCATGGATAAATACAAGTGCCGAATTCATCGAGGGGGATATGAGGAATCGCGACGCGATGACGGCATCGCTCGATGGAATAGACGTCGTTTTTCACCAGGCCGCGTATGGCGGGTACATGCCGGAAATCGCAAAATATGTGCACGTGAATTCGTTCGGCACGGCACAGATGCTTGAAGTTATTCGCGAGAAAAAGCTGCCAATTAAAAAGGTCGTGGTGGCGAGTTCGCAAGCCGTTTACAGCGAAGGCGCGGCAGAATGTCCCGAGCATGGACTGGTATTTCCAAGCGTCCGCTCGATCGAGCAATTGCGTCGAGGCGATTGGGAGGTGCACTGCCCGATTTGCGGAGCGATCGCAAAAAGCGTTCCCACACCGGAGAACGCGCCGGTTGGTGGAGAAACAGTTTATGGCCTGACCAAGGTTGACCAGGAGCGGCTTGTGCTGCTCTGGGGAAAACAGATCGGTATTCCGACAGTGGCACTGCGTTATTCGTGCACATACGGACCGCGCCAATCGATCTTCAATCCGTATACCGGCGTGATCGCGATTTTTTGCACACGTCTGCTCAATAATCTGCCGCCGGTGCTGTACGAAGACGGCGAGCAAACGCGTGACTTCTCTTTTGTCGAAGATATCGCACATGCAAACTTGCTCGCTGCGGAAACCGACAAACTGGATGGACTACCGGTAAACATCGGTAGCGCGTGCGGCACACCGATTCGCGAAATCGCGGAACGACTTGCCGACATCCTAAAAATCAACATCGCGCCTGAAATGAATGGCGAGTTTCGCCCCGGCGAAATGCGCCATCTCACCAGCGGGACGACACTGGCCCGGTCCGCCGGTTACAAGCCCACTGTCGATCTCGGCGAAGGCATCTCGCGTTATATCCACTGGATCAAAAAGCAGTCGGATATTCGCGACTATTTTAGCGAGGCCGAAGAAGTTCTGCGCCAGAAAGGAATCGTGCACCGCGTGGAAACTTCGAACCGCTAAGATTCATATCCTTTCAAAAGCGATGCGTCCTCGCGTCGCTGCCGCGAAGTTTTGGCGAAGCCAAAACGTTTCCAGTCGTGTAACAGTGATACAGTGAATGTCGCCAGGACCATTCCAGATTTTGATACACCAGTCGTCGAGCACGCACGGAAGGATTTTCCGCTGCTGAACGCGGCCATGACGGTTGGCGAAGCGTTGGAGCGGATCCGGCGAGAAGGCGTCGGCGAGCGCGTCATCTATTTTTATGCCGTCGACGAACAGAAACGACTGGTGGGGGTTGTGCCAACCCGGCGCCTGCTCACCGCTCCACTGGAGACAGCGCTGCACGAAGTCATGGTGCGACGCGTGGTGGCGGTTCCGGCCAAGGCAACGCTGCTGGACGCTTGCGAGTTCTTTGTGCTTTACAAATTTCTCGCGTTTCCGGTGGTCGACGAACAACGCCGCGTGATTGGAATAATCGACGCGAATTTGTTCGCTGAAGAAATCCTCGAAGCTGGCGATACTCAGGATCGGACTCGCGAGACAATGCCGGTCGATGCGGATTTTTTCGAGGCGCTCGGTTTTCGCCTGGAACAAATTCGCGGTGTATCGGCGTGGCGCGCTTTTCGATTCCGTTTCCCGTGGCTGCTGGTGACGGTCGCAGGCGGAACACTCTCAGCCATTCTCGCGGGCTTTTTCGAAGCAACCTTGGCAGGCAGTCTGATCATTGCGTTTTTTCTCACCATGGTGCTGGGGTTAAACGAAAGCGTCAGCATGCAGTCCATGAGCGTAACGATTCATGCGTTGCGTTCAGTTCGTGTGACCTGGGATTGGCTGGCGTCTTCGTTTCGGCGTGAGCTGTCAACCGCAGCGCTTCTCGGCATTTCCTGCGGGTTCGTTGTCTGCATCATTGCATGGCTTTGGCACGACAATGTACGTGAGGCAGCCGTTATCGGCGGGAGCATTGCGCTCTCACTGATCACCGCATGCGCGCTCGGTCTGGTGGTGCCTTCGCTTCTGCATCGGCTGAAGCTCGATCCTAAAATTGCTGCGGGACCGGTCACACTGGCATCGGCCGACTTCATAGCGCTGGTGATTTATTTCACAAGCGCATGGCTCGTATTGAAGTAGCGCGAGTCTCTGGCTTGCGGCTCCTTTTGAATGTGCAAGCAAGGACGCTCGACCTACTTTAGAGCTTCGCTACTGGCAACTGCACACACAACGATGTTTGTCTCGGTCGTTATTCCAGCGTTGAACGAGGAGGAACCGATCGCTGGCGTCGTCCGCGAATGTCTCGCAACCGGCGTGCCCCGCGAAGTGATCGTCGTCGATAACGGCAGCACGGATCGTACAGCTGAGCGGGCGCGGCAAGCTGGTGCGCGCGTGGTAACTGCGCCGCGGGGATACGGTCGCGCATGCGCCGCTGGCGTTCGCGCTGTCTCACCGGAGTGCGACATCATACTATTTCTCGATGGCGACGGCAGCGACATCCCAGCTTTCATCACTGATCTTGTCGACCCCATCGCGCGCGGAACACACGATTTCGTAATCGGCTCGCGCACCCGGGGAAACCGCGAACACGGCAGCATGAATCTCCAGCAGATTTTATCCGGTCGAATCGCCGGATGGATCATGCGATTACTCTACGGAGTTGGTTACACAGACATGTGCCCGTTCCGCGCCATCCGGCGTGATACGCTTCCGAACCTTCATATGCGGGAGCAAACATACGGCTGGAACCTGGAGATGCAGATGAAAGCGGCTCGCGCCGGGCTGCGGGTTCTTGAAATTCCGGTCAATCATCGCAACCGCGCTGGGGGCGAATCGAAAGTCTCAGGCACGTTGAGCGGCACGTTCGTCGCTGGCGCTCGCATTATCGCAACGCTCGTGCGGATAGCGCTCGGCCAGAAGGAGTAACGGTTCCCAGGCAATCACATTTATTCGACGGCTTGGAAGCCGTCGCTCCTTGGTGTAGCGTCGCCGATGCTTTCAATGCTCGATTTGGAGAGATTCCGCGCGACGTCGCTTACCCGCGAGCCGTTTGAGTTTTTAATCGTTCCTGAATTTGTGAAAGCCGAAGCGCGCTCGGCGATCCACAACGATTATCCGAAGGTAGACCGGCCCGGGAGCTTTCCTTTGGGTGAGGTCACCTACGGATCAGCTTTTGCAACGCTCATCGAACAAATGCGAAGCGAAGAATTTCGTAAGGCGTTTGAGGAGAAGTTCGGCATCGACCTGGCGAATCGACCCGACATGATCACCGTGCGCGGCCGGTGCAGCGAAAAGGACGGCAAGATCCATACTGACTCCGAAACGAAAATCATCACGATCCTGATCTATATGAATGCCGGGTGGGAATCGTCCGGTGGACAGCTTCGGTTGCTACGGTCTGGAAACAATCTGGAGGATATGATCCTCGAGGTTCCGCCAACGGAAGGAACGCTGCTGGCATTTCGTCGCGGCAATAATTCGTGGCACGGCCATAAACCGTTTTCGGGTCCGCGTCGCGTGATTCAGTTCAATTGGGTAACGAGCGAGGCGGTGGTGCGGCGTGAACAAAATCGCCATCGCTTTTCAGCATGGATGAAGAAGATCCGGGGCGCGTTGTCAGGTGAGAAGAAGGCAGCCTAGCGTTGGAGATGAACACCCAACGCCCAACTGTCTGCCTTTGAAGTTGAGCGTTGAGTATTGAGCGTTGGATGTCGAACGTTGGCTTCAACTGCCGATCAGGCATTGGTAGGGCAGGCACTCCTCGCCCGCAGTGAATCTCGAAACCGGCGCGCACGGAGTGACGCGTCCTACCTGGCCGGCACCTTAGAAATGCGCGACTCGTTGTGATACTTTTTGCACGTTGAGCACTCAGATCGAGAATACACAGGTTAACAATCGCACCGCATCGGACCTCCAATCCGCGGAGTTCTCGCGCATTTTGCTGATCAAACCATCGGCGCTCGGCGACGTCGTACATACGATTCCGGTATTGGTAAAGCTGCGTGCCCGCTATCCGCGTGCGCGGATTGACTGGCTGATCACGCCGGAGAACGCCGAGGTCGTGCGTCATCATCCCGCGCTCTCGAATGTGGTTCTCTTTGCGCGTCGCGATTTCTTGAAGCCGGGCCAAAGATGGCACGCCACGCTGGGCTTTCTTGATCTGCTCAAACAAATCCGGCGCGCGAAATACGACCTGGTGGTCGACATGCATGGCCAGGTGCGTTCGGCTTTGTTCGCGCTCATCAGCGGCGCGCGAGTGCGCATCGGATTCGATCGACCGATTGAGTTCTCGCGGACGATTTCTGCCGAGCACAACCTCAAGAATGTGCCGAGCCACGGTTGGCGCGGCGCGCGCGAAGGTTCATGGATCGCGTATACCCATCGTATCCCCATTACCACGCTGGATGTTCACGCCATCGATCGTTACCTCTGGGTCGGATCGCTGCTTGGATTCGATGATGAACCGCCAGACCTCGCAATTCATCTGTCACCTGAAACAATCGATAACGTTGAGCGCCTCCTCGAAACCCACGGCGTGCCTGCGGGTAAACCGCTCGTTGTTCTCGTGCCCGGCACAATTTGGGAAACCAAGCACTGGACCATCGAAGGATTTGCCGGTGTCGCGCGCGAGTACCTGCGCGAAGGAGTTGCCGTTGCTCTCGCGGGTACAAAACGCGATGCGGTACGATGCGAACAAATTGCAGCTGCCGCGCCGGGGACGGTTAATCTGTGCGGTAAAACTACTCCAGCCGACCTGGCGGGTCTGATCGAACGCGCCGAGGTCGCGGTGACGAATGACTCGGGATCGATGCATGTCGCCGCGTCACTTGGCAAACCGATGGTAAGCGTATTTGGTCCGACGAATCCCGTTCACATTGGACCGTACCAAAGGCCGGAATCGGTTGTGCGGGTAGATCTGCCCTGTTCACCTTGCAATTATCGCAGGCTGAGCCAATGCCCATTCAATCACGCCTGCATGAAGCAGGTCACGTCCGAGATGGTTCTGGAACGCGCACGGAAGATTCTCGGGGCGGCAAAACTGTAGCGTGCGCTGTCATCAGCGCAGATCGATTTGCGCCGCAATAAAAATCCGCTGAGGACAGCGGACGCTACAATGCTTGTAGCTCAAAAGCGCCAGCGTAAGATCGGCAACGTCATGAGCAAAACGAAAGCGATTCTCGCCGGATTGTTCGCTGGATTCGTGGCTGGGATTTTAATGACAACGGCGATGTTGCTGCTCGCGATGCTGGGTGTAGCGACACCGCTCGTCATCATCGGCGACCGGCTTTCCGTGTTCATTCCGCCAGGGCCGTTTCTTTCGCTCATGGGCAAGGTCGGAGGTTACAATCATCTCAAGCAACTTGGCGTCGGATCCACAATCGCCGGCCAACTTGCAGTCGGTGCGATCGGTGGAGCAATTTTCGGATTGTTCGTGCGGCGTACTCGCAACGCTGTCCCGGCGATTTGGACGATATTTATTTTCGTCCTGTTGCCGTTCCTGGTATTTGCGATCGCACTGTGGCCCGTGCTGGGCACGAGCTACATCGGTTTACCCATTCAAGTCGCGCGGTTCGTCACGCTCATCGGCTTCGCATTATGCGTCTTTTTATTTGAACGAACGCTGGTAACGGCCTTCAGATTCCTGACCGTGCAGACGGCCGGCTCGGGTCGTGAAACAGTGCAACGCCATCTTCCCAACGAGGAATTTACCCCCAGCATTGGACGCCGTGCGTTTGTACTGAGCACTATTGGTCTCGCAGTCGCCGGTGGCGGAGCTGCGCTCGCGCGCAAACTCTATCGCGCCGCGACGTTCAGCTACGATGGCACGCAGTACAAAGGCAGCATTGTTAAACCGATCACACCTAACGACAGGTTCTACTGTGTGACCAAAAACGTCATCGATCCGAAGGTGGACAGCGATGTCTGGCATCTCGAAATTGACGGGCTGGTGCAGAACCCCGCAACCTGGCGATTCCAGGATCTTATGGGATTCAAACCAACCGCACAGGAAACAACGCTGATGTGCATCAGCAACGGCCTGGACGCGGGCCTGATCAGCAACGCGGTGTGGAAAGGTCTTCCTTTGCGTGATCTACTCGATCAGGCGGGCGTGCTTTCCGGGGCCGCGCGCGTGCGTCTGCAGGGAGTTGACAATTACACAGACACCATCCCGCTGGAGAAAGCGATGGAACTAACAACATTGCTTGCTTACGAAATGAATGGCGAGCCTCTCCCGGACCGGCACGGTTATCCCTTGCGCGTCATCGTTCCGGGCTATTTCGGCGAGAAAAACGTGAAATGGCTCACGAGAGTTGAAGTGACCGATGCCAGCGCGAAAGGATTTTACGAGACCCAGGGGTGGGGACCCGATTTCATAGTGCCCACACGATCGAGAATCGACGTTCCCGAAGACTGGACATTTCTCTCGTTAGGCAAACTGACTGCTCCTGTTGAAGTAAAGGGCATGGCGTTTGGCGGGGACCGCGGGATTTCGCGCGTTGAGCTCAGCTTCGATGATGGCAAGACCTGGAATGAGGCGGAGATTTATTACTCCGGCGGCAATCTGGCGTGGTCACTCTGGAAAGCACATTGGACTCCTGCTGCGGCTGGTGACTACGCGCTCCTGGTCCGCGCCACAGATGCAGAAGGCGACGTCCAGGAGTGGGAAGAAGATCGCGGCCCGTTTTCCGGTGTGACCGGGCTGCACAGAATTAACGTTCGCGTGACGGCGTAAACGTCATGTCGAGCGGAGTCGAGACATCCCGTAGCATTACCGCTAACGGAGAACGCGGCATTTGAAAGCCTGGCCTCGCCCGAAACACTCGGGGCTGCGTTGCAGCTCAACTTTCGCTCGGAATGAGGAGCTGGCATGCCTTCAAAACTTGCGTCGTGTGCTAAATTCCACCGATGGAGAAACTGATCATTGTTGGGAGCGGTTGCGCAGGACTCACTGCAGCTATTTATGCTGCGCGCGCGAACCTTAATCCGTTGGTGCTGGAGGGCCGGCAGCCTGGCGGACAACTCTCAACGACAACGTTGGTGGAAAATTATCCCGGTTTTCCGGACGGAATCGATGGGCCGGAATTGATCCTGAATATGCACAGACAAGCCGAGAAATTCGGCACCCGGTTTTCTTACGCGCAAGTGACCGACTTCGAGCCGGGCGACAAGCATATCCGGATTAAAACCGATGATGAATGGCTGGAAACGCGGTCGCTTATCATCGCCAGCGGAGCTACAGCTCGATTTCTCGGACTCGATAACGAAGAAGAACTGGTCGGTCATGGCTTAACTTCATGTGCGACGTGCGACGGCGCATTTTACAAGAACGTGCCGGTCTGCGTAGTGGGCGGCGGCGATTCGGCGGCGGAGGAAGCAACGTTCCTCACCCGGTTCGCTTCGAAGGTGTATCTCATTCATCGACGCGACCAGCTGCGGGCATCCAAAATCATGCAGGATCGCGTGTTCGCGAACAAGAAGGTCGAGCCGATCTGGGACACCATGGTGACAAAGTATATCGCTGATGAAAAGGGCGAGATGCGCGCTGTCCGCTTGCGCAATGTGAAGACAAATGAGGAACGCGAGTTGGAAGTGGCGTGCGTATTTGTGGCGATTGGGCATGATCCCAACACCAAAGCGTACCGGGGCAAACTCGACATGGATTCTGAGGGATATCTCATTCCGAAGAACTCGGTCGGAAGCAACGTTCGTGGCGTTTTCATTGCCGGCGATGTAGCTGACCGTGTCTACAAGCAGGCGGTTACCGCTGCGGGAATGGGTTGTGCCGCGGCACTGCAGGCGGAGAAGTATCTTAGCGGGGCCGAGCGCTGAATTCCGAATGCCGATTGCCGAATCAAAGAAGCTCGTCCGCACAGCAGATCTAAAGGCGCGAACAAAACAGTTCGCATTGCGCGTGATGAAAATGGTGGACGCGCTTCCTCGTACGATTCAAGGACGCACCATAGCAAAACAGATTATCGGAAGTTCAACATCAGTCGCGGCTAATTATCGTGCGGCCTGCCGCGCTCGCTCGCGAGCTGAATTTATTGCGAAAATCGGAGTTGTAGAAGAAGAAGCAGACGAAAGTTGCTTTTGGTTAGAGCTGATTATCGATTCAGGCTTACTTACTGAAGATAGAATTCGTCCGCTGCTAAGCGAAGCTGGCGAACTGGTTGCGATCATGGCCGCTTCGCGCAAATCGGCAATCGGCAATCGGAAATCGACAATTCGATGAAGATCTGCGACCTCACCCAGTTCTATTCGCCGGTAAGCGGAGGGGTGAAGCGGTACCTTCACGAGAAGATCGATTACATCCACGGACAGGCGTCGCGCCACGAACATGTCCTGATCGTTCCCGGAGCGAAGACGAACTTGAAAGCAAACGGGCGTTCGAGGGTTTACACGATTCGTTCCCCGGTTGTTTCCCGAACGGCGCAATACCGCGCATTACTAAATCTTCGCGCGGTAGAAGAAATTTTGGACCGGGAACGGCCCGATATCATCGAGTCGGCTGACCCGTATCAGCTTGGATGGAGAGCGTTGAAGGTGGGACGAGCGTTGCGCATACCGGTGGTCGGATTTTATCACTCCCATTTTCCAGAGGCCTATGTGCGAAAGAGTGCAACGCTTCTTGGGAGAACGGCGACGCATCGCGTGATGAAGCTTTCCCGCGCATACGTTCGCAAGCTTTACAATCAGCACGCTGCCACGATCGTCGCGTCGGATCTGCTGGGGCGGGTGCTGCGGGGCTGGGGCGTTCACAACGTGCGCGTGCTGAGCCTGGGTGTGAACACAGAAATCTTTCGCCCCGACGAATCTGGAACCGAAGCAGTACGGCGTCCTCTCGGTGTGCAGCCAGATCAAAACCTTCTGCTTTATGTCGGCCGCCTCGCGAAAGAAAAGAACACAACCACCCTGCTTCGCGCGTTCAACACCTTGCAACGAAGGCGGCCTAACGAATTTCATCTGCTGGTAATCGGCGATGGGCCCGACCGCACGCAACTCCGGAAATTGCAGTTGCGAACTGACAATGTCTCATGGATTCGCTACTGCGCGGATCCTGGCGAGCTGGCCGGTTACTATCGTGCGGCAGATCTTTTCGTTCATCCCAGTATTCAGGAAACATTTGGGCTGGCAGCGCTTGAATCGCAGGCGTGCGGCACGCCAGTGGTAGGAATCCGCGGGAGCTGCATGGACAACGTGATTTGTCATGATCAGGACTCGTGGGCGCTTGAAAACACCGCCGACGCGTTGGCGGACGCAATCGAAGAAAGCAGCGACAGGAAATTATCGGTAATGGGCAGGAACGCCGCACGCGTCGCGAGGCATCGTTACAGCTGGCCGTGTGTATTTGACGAACTGTTTTGCATTTATCGCGAGCTTCGCTCAGAATAACGCCCATTCTAAATGCCGAACGATGACCCCCAACCATACCTCATTCGGGCCTATCGCAGATCAGATCGCGAGCCGATAAGACGCCTTTGTTGCGATACCGGCTTTCTCGGCGAGCCGATCGATCCCGTGTATGAGGATCGCGAGTTATTCGCGGATTTTCTTACCACGTACTACACCGATCACGAGCCGGAATCGTGTTTTCTCCTCGAGGTAGACGGCGAAATTGCGGGATACCTGCTCGGATCGCGGAAGCCGCTGCAAAATCAACTCTATGCACTTTATCAAAACGTCTGGCTGTTTTTCCGCGCGCTGACCCGTTATTTCCGTTACAACGAACGCTCGCGTCGTTTCATCCGGTGGGTTCTGATGTACGGATGGCGCGAAGTTCCCGCTCAGCCGCGGCGCGTCCCGCATTTCCACATCAATTTGCTGCCGGAAGCGCGAAGGGTTTCGACCACCCGCGCGTTGATGAGCGCATATCTGAGCTATCTCTATCGCTCCGGCGAAAAGCGCGTTTGTGGTCAGATCGTCACGTTTGAAAGCCGGCGCGGCGAAAAGATGTTCGAACGTTACGGCTTCAAAGTTTTGAATCGCGCGGAGATCACGAAGTATAAAGCGTTTTATCCCGGATCGGTCTATCTCAGCACGGTTATCAAAAATCTGGAGACCGCCGACCCGCTTTCCGCTTACTCACGAGCGCGTGAGTAAGCGAAGTTTTTGCGCAACGGGGCGATGCGCAGCTCCGATTGATAGAATAGAACAAAAATTCTTCCATTCCGGAGAAGCGCTCGCCACAATCAAAGGCTACGAAGTACACTGGCGTTCGCGAAACGCGGTGTGGGAGCAAACGATGCACATGCAATTGTGGAGCGCGACGTTGTTGATTGCGGACGTCGTTAAGGTTTTCAACCCGCAATCGCCGCAGGCGCGCGCGATTTTCGATCTCGCCATTGTGGCCATTGTGGTGATGGGGATCATCTTCGCGGTCGTCGTCGGGATCGTCGCCTATGCATTGTTGCGTTTCCCGCGATGGCGCGAAGGCGAACGCGACCCGGAGCAGGGCGCAGGCAATAAAAAAATCGAGATTGTGTGGACGGCGATCCCGCTTTTAATCGTGACGGTTTTGTTTGTGCTTTCTGCGCGCACAATGGGCATCTCGGATCCGCCGCCACCGCCGAACCCCGACATCGTGGTGACCGGTCATCAATGGTGGTGGGAAGCGCGCTACCTGAAATCGGGTGCGACCGTCGCGAATGAGATTCACATCCCCGTGGGCAAAGCGCTGGCGCTGAGATTGGATGCAGCGGATGTCCTGCACGAATTCTGGGTACCGGAATTGGGTCGAAAAATGACAACCGTACCAGGTCATCCAAATCATATCTGGATCCAAGCCGATAAACCCGGGACATATCTCGGATTTTGCTCGGAATTTTGCGGGACACAGCACGCCTGGATGCACGTCCTCGTGGTGGCTGAACCGCAGGAAGAATTTCAGAAGTGGGAACAAGCACAGCTGGTCGCGGCTGCCTCGCCAACAGGCGGTAACGCGCAAAAGGGCCTCGCGTTGTTTCAACAAATGAGCTGCGTGAACTGCCATGCCATCAAAGGCACCAGCGCGACGGCGCAGGTCGGACCGGACTTGACGCATTTTGCCAGTCGCAAAAAAATTGGCGCAGGCATCGTTGATAACACGCCCAGCAATTTGCGTCGCTGGTTGCGCGATCCGCAAGAGGTGAAGGTTGGCGTCAAGATGCCGAACTTCAAATTTACGGACGAACAAGTCAGCGATCTTGCTGATTACATGGAAACACTGAAATGAGTGGGGACGTGAAGCACACAATCTTGCTCTGCCTCTTTCCAAGGCGGCAACATGTCGAGTCTGTGCCGGAACAAACCGGGGTTCGCTTCTCATTACCGCATGCGAATGCCGGCAGGATTACCTGGGTCACGTTGAAATGAACGGAGACACAACAATTACCGGCACAATCGCGCATCTTTTGACGCCGGCGGAGCGACGGCACTGGAGACTGGCATGGCTTTCCACCGTCGACCACAAGCGCATCGGCATCCTCTATATGGTGATCGGCCTGGCGTTCTTCGTCATCGCCGGAATCGAAGCGTTGTTAATCCGGTTACAACTCATGGTGCCTAACAACACATTGTTAGGTCCTGACACTTACAATTGGATGTTCACCATGCATGGAACGACCATGATTTTTCTCGTCGCGATGCCAGTGCTCTTTGGCATTATGAACTACGTTTTGCCGCTGCAAATCGGCGCGCGAGACATGGCGTTCCCGCGCCTGAATGCGCTGGGTGTCTGGCTGGTTCCATTCGGAGGCATTCTGTTGCATTTCAGTTTTCTCGCCAGCGGCCCGCCGGCGGTCGGCTGGTTTGCGTACACTCCGCTGAGCGAGACTCCGTACTCGTCACAGTCCGGCGTAGATTACTGGGCCATATCGCTGTTGGTCCTCGGGATAGGCTCGGTGAGCGCGGGCATCAATTTCATCGTTACTGTGCTGACTCAGCGCGCACCCGGCATGACCCTGCGCCGGCTTCCCCTGTTCAGTTGGATGATTTTCATGAACGCATTCCTGGTGATTCTGGCGCTGCCGATTTTGAATGCGGCGCTGGTGATGTTGCTGATTGATCGACTACTGGATGGCAGGTTCTTTCTGCCGTTCGGCGGCGGCTCACCCATCATGTGGCAGCACATTTTCTGGGCCTTCGGTCATCCGGAAGTTTATATCGTCGCAATCCCGGCGTTTGCGATTCTTTCGGAAATCATCCCGGTTTTTTCGCGCAAACCGATTTTTGGCCACGAGTTCGTTGCTGCTTCCACTGTGGTTATTGTCATCCTGAGCTTATTGGTGTGGGCGCACCACATGTTTACGGTGGGGCTCGGGCACACGGTCGATCTGTTCTTTGTCGCAGCCAGCGTGCTAATCGCTGTTCCAACCGGTGTAAAACTGTTCAACTGGAGCGCCACCATGGTTGGCGGCCGCGTGCGGTTCACGACGCCGATGCTTTTCTGCCTAGGAGCGCTGCTGCAATTCCTGCTGGGCGGCCTAACAGGTGTGAGTCATGCAATGGCGCCGCTCGATTGGCAGACGAAAAATAGTTATTACCTCGTCGCACATTTTCATAACGTTTTCGTCGGACTGATCGTCTTCGCGATCCTGGGAGGAATTTATTATTGGTTCCCGAAAATGAGCGGCCGAATGATGTCCGAGCGCATCGGCAAGTGGGTGTTTTGGCTGATGACGATCGGCTTCAATCTGACCTTCATGATTCAACACGTGCTTGGATTGGCCGGCATGCCGCGGCGAACCTATACCTATCCGGATCTGCCTGGTTGGGGCTGGATGAACATGGTCTCTACCATCGGCGCATTTTTCATGACTGCTGCCTCCATTCTTTTTGTGTGGGATCTGGTAAGAAGCTTGATCCGCGGAAAACCTGCGGGCGACAACCCGTGGAATGCATGGACGCTCGAATGGGCAACGACTTCGCCGCCGCCGCACGAAAATTTTGACGCGCTGCCGCCGATTCGCAGCCGCCGTCCGCTCTGGGATTACGCGAATCCTGACCGGCCCGATCCGGTCGTGCCTGTGGGTGGCGCGATCGATACGTTTCGGCCGGAGAAAAACGCTGCCGGCGTGATCACGTTCATCATTTCCGAAGCGGGCTTCTTCGGTGTGTTGATTCTTGCCTACCTCTTTTATAATGCGACGCCGCAAAGCGGACCGGGCGGACGCGAGCTGGACGTGTGGAAGACGGCGATCTTTAGCGTCTGCTTGTTTGCGAGCAGTTTTACAATCTGGAGATCCGAAATCGCGGAACGCACAGGCAACCATGGCAAAATGAAAGCATGGCTCGTCGCGACCATTTTGCTTGGCGGCATTTTCATCGCCGGACAGGGACTGGAATACTGGACCCTTTTTCAGCACGGGGTGACCGTTGGTTTGAATCTTTTCGCCACGACCTTTTTCACGCTCACTGGTTTCCACGGGCTGCACGTTTGCGCGGGGTTAATCGCGTTAATGATTGTCCTCGGAGTGGCTTTCTCTCGCGCTTTTAAAAGAGGTCCGTTGCCCGCGCTTGGTCCAGTCGCTTTGTATTGGCACTTCGTTGACGTGGTGTGGGTCTTCGTCTTTTCGATTGTGTACCTCTGGCCGTTAATCCAATGAGCACGCGGCAATTTGAATCAGGGATGCGCGAATGCAGGAACAATCCGGGCACACCGCAGTCCACGCGATTTGTGGCAGATTGCCTCGCCCTTTTAAAAAGAGAGGCGGAAAAGATAGCAATCACTGAAAGCGCCAGCCGATGACTACGCAGCAATTTCTTACTTCCGCGTGGACATGGAACTTCGCCGTGCTGGTCTCAACTGGTATCGCACTGGCCGCGTATATCCGGGCATTCGGAATGAACCGCCGAATCGGTTACTTGTTAGGTGCATTAATTGTATTTCTTTTTACTCTCAGCTCGCCGATTAACGCACTGGCAGCAGGCGGTTATCTTTTCAGCGCGCATATGCTGCAACACATCTTGCTGCTGCTCATTGTGCCGGCATTGCTGTTGATGAGTCTGTCGCGATCATTCTCATTTGGACCGCGGCGATGGTTGATTTCGAATCCATTCGTTGGTTGGATCTGCGGTGTGGGCGCGATGTGGTTGTGGCACGCGCGACCGCTGTGCAATGCCGCCGTTTCTTCCAAGCTCGTTAACGCAGCTCAGATTTCGTCGCTTCTTTTGTTAGGCGCGATTTTCTGGCGGCAAATTCTTGCGCCCCGCGAAGAGGAGAGATTGTCGCCCCCAGGCGCGGTGCTTTATCTTTTTAGCGCCTGCGTCGCCTGCAGCATTCTTGGGATCCTTATCACATTCTCGCCGGTGAGCGTATGTCCGATCTACGCGCAACCGGCTGCTGATCAGCAGGGCCTTTTCAATCTTATTCAATCAAGCTGGGGTATTACTCCCGAGAAAGACCAGCAGATCGGCGGACTGCTCATGTGGGTGCCCATGTGCCTGATATACCTGGCAGCGATTATTGCTCAGCTCGCCCGCTGGTTCACTCATCCTGTTGGAGCTGCAGTCGCAGGTGTGCATTCACAGCACCTGGGCTCGCCCTCAGCAACCGACCAGGTATGACGAACGACGAAACACACACAAATGTGCCTCGAGGTTGGGAGCTGTTACCACCTGAACGATTGCCGCGTCCAAATTTTTTCCCGGCCGGCGTCGCGATGGGGACTACATTCATTTTTTGGGGATTGATTACTTCGTGGGTAATCCTCGTCGTAGGTATCGGTCTTTTCGCCGCGTCCTTTGCCGGTTGGATATACGAAATGCTCCGTGAACGACGTCACCGCTGATCATTCAACGCCGCAACAGCGGTTGACGCCTGAGGAAATCACTCGCAGGCGGTTTCTGGAGAAACTTTGCATCGGGCTCAGTGGCATATGCGCGGCGATTCTCGGAATTCCAATCGTCGGTTTTATCGTCGCGCCGATTTTCCGGAGGACGACAGGCAAATGGATCTCGGTTGGCAACATCACCGACTATGAGGTCGGCAAAACGGTTAGCGTCACGATCACTGATCCCTCATCGCTTCCCTGGGCGGGTATTACTGCCAGGAACGCACTGTGGTTGCGTCGCGTTAACGAGAGTGACTTCATCGCGTTTTCCGTCAACTGCACGCATCTCGGCTGTCCGGTGCGGTGGCTGGCTGATGCCGGCTTATTCATGTGCCCGTGTCACGGCGGCGTTTATTATTCCGACGGCACGGTCGCAGCGGGGCCGCCGCCAAAGCCGTTGATCCGTTACGACGTGCGAACCGCAAACGGCCAGGTCGAAATCAAAACCATGGCCATTCCCATCACGACCACTACCAGGTTATGAAGCGGTTGCTGATCGATACGTGGCGCTGGCTGGATGACCGGTTCGGGATTTCGGCGCTGATCGGGCCGAGCCTGAAACACCTTGTGCCACAGGATGCGCGGTGGTGGTACGTCTTCGGCAGCGCAACGATGCTGGCGTTCATCGTGCAGGTGGCCACCGGAGTGGCGCTGGCTTTTTCGTACGCTTCTTCGTCCTCTCAAGCTTACGAGACCCTGCAATTCATCACGAACGAGGCGCCCTTCGGCAGTTTCCTTCGAGGCATGCACTATTTCGGCGCCTCGGCCATGGTTCTGATGGTCGGCGCGCACATGGCACAAACTTTCCTGTTCGGTTCTTACAAGTTCCCGCGCGAGATGAACTGGACCACGGGCGTGTTGCTCCTCGGTTTCACGCTGGTGATGGGATTTACCGGACAACTGTTGCGCTGGGATCAAACCGCTGCGTGGTCGGTTGTCGTCGCTGCTGAACAGGCCGGGCGCGTTCCATTGATCGGCAATTTTCTGGCGCAATTCATTCTCGGCGGGACAACGATCGGCGGCGCAACATTAAGCCGCTTTTTCGCCATCCATGTTTTCATCATGCCGGCGCTAATGTTCGTCTTCATCGGAATTCATCTGATGCTTGTGCTGCGCCATGGCATTGCCGAGCCGCCGACTGCTGGCAAAGAAGTCGATCCAAAGACCTACCGGCATGAATACGAAGAACTGATGCAGAAAACCGGACATCCGTTCTGGCCTGACGGCGCCTGGCGCGATTTTGTGTTCGGCACGGGACTCATCATTGTCATCGCGTTGCTCGCGTATTTCGTAGGACCGCCTGTGCTCGATAAGCCGCCCGATCCGAGCATTCTTCACGCCGATCCGCGACCTGACTGGTATCTGCTTTGGTATTTTGCTTTGCTGGCCCTGATTCCACGTGAGCTCGAAGGCTATGTGATGATTCTCGGGCCCGTGCTGATCGGTATCTTGTTACTGGCTGCGCCCATACTTAACAACCGCGGTGAACGCGCGCCATCACGCCGGCCATGGTCGATTGCAGTCGTCCTGTTGAGCGTGATCATGATTGGTTCGCTCTGGATCGTTGGCGCAAACTCTCCCTGGTCGCCAAATTTCGATCCGCCACCGCTGACGGAAAAAGTCATTGGCGCGTCGAGCGGACCTGTATTCGAGGGCGCCAGAGTTTTTCAGGCGAAAGGCTGTCTGAATTGCCATCTCATCAGTGGCGATGGGGGCCGTCGCGGCCCGGATCTCACCTACATAGGCGACACGCTTTCCCAGGGCGACATCATTATCCGCATCGTAAACGGCGGCGTAAACATGCCTGCTTATGGCAATTCAATAAAGCCGGACGAACTCGAGCAACTCACCGCTTTCCTTCAATCGCGCAAGCGTCCGATGCCCGCGGGACTGGAAACAACACACCGTTGACGGTCGAGGGTGCAGCCTTTCGGCATTTCAAAAATACTGCCAGACAAAATTCTAAGTCGGTGGCGTCTGTAACATAGATGAGCACGCCACCCAGGCCGCCGGAGCGGCTCGCGGAAATCCTGCTGGAGATTCTCGCATTGTCCAAGCCAACCGGGATGGACGAACCAGAATGTATCAGAGGCAGTGATCCCAATGAATGTAGGACGCAAAGCCAAGCGAACGATCTGACCAGCCAAACCGTCGAGCCGCACAAGGACGGCCGGACACTGCGAGATTAGTACTGTGATGGAGATGGAGTCGTTGCCGTAACGCCTTTCGGCGGACGAGGGCTCATTTCTGTCGTGGGAGTTGCACTTGGAAGCACCGTGTTTCGCTCGCACGCGACGAGAACCATAGCAGTGAGGAAAATCCAAACATGTTTGTTCAGAATAAAACTAGTCACGGTGGTTTTTCGCTCTCGCCGCGTTGTCGCTGTTAAATACAAGCCCTGTGATACCCATTGTGTTTCGCTCGCGACAGCTATTGCGGTTTCACTTATTTTGGAGTTTCCACGTATTGCTGCTCATTGAAACATTTCTGGTGTGAAGCACCTGGGCCGCTTTTATTCTCCTGTCTCGCCCTCAGAGCCCTGGGCGTATCTGGTTGTTTAGTAACTCGCCAGGCCGCCACACGATTGCGATCGCCCTGATCGATACTGAGTCGCTCTAATGAGCCGTCATTCCGTTGCGTGACGGCTTTTCTCCTTGGTATCCAATGGGTGCATGCCGTAGCCGCCAACGAGATCGCCTCCTCGTCAAAATAAATGCACAGGCTTGGACTGCATTTCTCGTTAGGCCTTTGATAAGCGCGCTTACGTTGGCTGGCACGCCTAACAAAGATTTCCGAAGGAACGGGCATGAAGACGAAATGCCTGGTTCCGAAGCAACACATTATCGCGGCGTCGCTGCTACTGATCAGTGTGTCAGGCGTTTCATCTTCACGAGCCCAAGCCATTTTACTTGGTAAGCTCGATGGCTGGTGGCGTTACACCACTCTCCAGGGCACTCTTTTGAAGAGCGCTGCACAGTTTCAAACGGTCCCCGCTTATCTTACAGATCCTGCTCTCTCCTTTCCCTACCAACGCCGGGTCAATCCTTCCACAGGTCAGCCGTATGCTAAAGAGATGCTTTTTGCAGATGGCCTCTATCTCGTGCGGCTTATTGGCGGTTGGGATCCGAATGGGGGAGGTGAAGCTTCGGAGTATCCGGGCGATGTCTCTTTCGCTGATGTGTGGTACCGGACTCCGCTAAATAGGTTGGGATACCGTTGGGAACGCCTTTTTGATCGGCTCGACCCAGTCGTGTCAACGTATGGTTACGCAAATCTCACGTTGGTGCTGGACAACATTCCGTGGAGCCTGCCTGCGCCCGGGACGGCTGCTCTGGGGCCTCTTGGTCAGAAAACTCCCGCCCAGTATCCTTCCTGGCTTTACTGGAGCTCCAAGCAGATGTGCATCGAATTGACGAACCGCTACGGAAGCAACGTCGTCAATAAATTCGGGTTTCGAATGGGTACCGAATACAATGACGAGGAACGTTTCAACGGCACATTAACGCAATATCTCCAGATGCATGATTGGTGCGCGCGCGGTGTCAAAGAAAGCCTTCCCAATGCACCATTTGGTCCGTTCAATGGGTCAGGCGATTTTTTCGAGGAGGATAACCTGTTTCGAGTTGCCAGCCATTGCGCAAACGAAACGAACTATGCCATAGGTGGCACCCGCGCCCCGTTTGGCTTTGCATCCACTTCTCTCTATTTCATCCCTCATTTCAGTGGAACAAACCTGGTTGGCGCCAGCCCGCGCGACGTGGTCAATTCGCGAAAAGCTCTGTGGGATGCGATTACCCACGATTTCCCGGGTTTGTCGCCGTGGAAGAAAGAAATCCACGAGTTCGGCGTCCTCGGCTCCGAAGTGCTGAAGAGGGGTTCGAACACTGAAACCGTTTTCACCTGGGAACCCGGGGCGCGCGGGGCGGCACAACGATTTCATACGTTGGTGTACTTGTTGCAACACGGTTGCACACGAGTGCAGCACTGGGACGTGGACGTGTCGGAAAAAATTTCGAATGCAACCAGCTCAGTAGAAATGCTGACTGGCCTGGGCTGGCTTTACAGTATTTTCGACCATTTTCGCGGCTCCAGTGTGCGGATTTACCGACAAGCAGTTCTTAACTCATCTAGAAACGGTACAGAGTTCGTCTCAATGGTGGCGTTGCCATCGAACAAGGTAGTAATTCTGGTTTCGGCTTATAACCAGTGGCGTAATCGTCATCAAACCCATCGGGTGAGCATGCTGCTACCCAAAAAATGGTTTGCCGGAAGGCGCGGCCAGATCGCCAAACTGGATCGAAATACAGCCTTCCATGACGTCGTTCGCGCAGACCTCGCGGCTGCAAATTTGCTTTACACCGACTACCAAAATAATCCGGACATAACCGCACACGTCTTCTTTATGTCCGGGGCTCGTGGCGACATCTATGTAATGAGCAACTTGGGCCGTTATGAACGCTTAATCCAGGATTCTCTTACGTTGCGACCGTTGACGGTCGCAGACGCGTCGCTGACTGATTATGACACGACGCGATACGTTCTTACGTTGCCGAATCTTCCCACACCATCCGTATGGGCGGTTGTTTTCCAATAACATGAGCATCGCTGCTACGCTGATTATGGATTGGAACATTCCTGGTTGTGAAATACCTGAGAGGTCCCGTTGGTTTGTCTGTTTCGTTATCGCGACGACATGTATGGTCACGAGCTCACTCCAGCCGTGCGTCGGCAGATGGAAGACTGCCATGGCTTTCTCTCGATTTCGTTTTAACTTCGCTCTTCTTTCGCCGGCATAGCTCAGTTGGTTAGAGCAGCTGATTTGTAATCCAAAGAGGCTTTGCTGCACCTGAGCGGGTGCACCGATTTCTGCTGAAACCGATGGCTAACGGCGATGGCGGCACCGGTGAGATCTTCGTGCCAATGCTGAAGGCACTTCAGCCCATAGGCGAACCCTTGGGAGTGCCTCACCGAGAAGTATGCACCGTGAGAATCGCCATGGATGGAGTTCGGATCAGCTGTTTGATTGAGTACCTGCAAGACAATGGCAGTGCCCCCGGAGCAGTCTCTTTAAGTAAGGGCAGCCAAAGCTCGCTTAATCCGATTCTGACAATGCTCGAAGCCGTATGCTAACGCCGTAAGGCACGATGAGTTGCCCATCGTGGAGGAGCGAACCGCAGGAATAAACGACATTGGGAATGTAGGCCTTCCCTTTCGTTCTCCCTTGGTCTTACGAGCGGCTCTTTCAGCTGGCCAATGATTTTGCAGGGTCGTGCAAAGCGAACAAGGTCGCCCCAAGACAGTAGTGTTGCATTGGATTGTTGGGCCGGTATCCGTCAGCTTCGACGTGGAAGGACAGCGCCACCAGCAAGCTTTTGATATTGGGTTCCGCCTTTCTCACGTCGCGGTGGAGCGTTTGCGCTATCTTTCCGGAAATGTCGGCGAGAACCAGATGATCGTTCGCGAGTGCGATGTGAAATACGGCCCCCGGCCGGACCATTCTCGCAGTTCATGATTCTTGCTTGCTACTAGCTGACTGCTGATGGCGGCGGATCATCGTCGACTTTTAAGTCACAACATTTGATCTCGAACACTATCAGCTATCAACTTTTAGCTAAGAACGGCTTATGGCTACCAGCGCTTGCCGTTAGAAGAATGCTTACCCGCAACGGAACGATTCCCGCCCTGAGCACCCGGACGTTCGTCACGCGGACGCGCTTCATTAACAGTTACTGTGCGACCATTGAGTTCGCGGCCGTTGAGCGCGCTCATCGCGGCGTTGGCTTGTGCACCATCGTTCATCGTGACGAACGCGAAGCCGCGCGATTTGGCAGTGAACCGGTCCATCAACAGATGGACTTCGTTAACGGTGCCGTGTTGTTCGAACAGATCCTGAAGATCGTTCTCAGTGGTCTCAAATGAGAGGTTACCTACGTACATTTTCATTGTGTTTTGAATTTGGAGAAACTACCGACCTACAGAGCCGTTCCCGGGAATCGAGTTTCAAACCACCAATGAGCGACGCTCACCTGACGATCTACCGTGCAGTGAAGTTAAACAGAGTAATCCAACAGGCGTATAGTATCGCCCCGAATAGGGCGAAACACAAACGATCATTCCACGGTGCCCCGAACAGGGTTTAGGGTTTGGACCTGGACTTGTCATGGGCGCTTCGTTTTCTCCTTTCGGGCTTCTAGTTCAGAACTTGTCACACGTGTCTACAACGATCTTGCAGTTGATGTCGATCCGACCCTCTCAGTGCAGGAAGCGCACACGATTTCGAAAAAGATCGGAGTGTTGGATTCGCGAAGGTCAGCATTCATTCCTCCAGCGCTCCGTCAGTCGATTGCTTCACGTTGCGGCATGAACATGGTGAGGCATTTGCATGCGCCACCGGCCTTGATGAATTCCGTCATCGACAAGGGATGACAGCGGTAGCCACGCTCCTGCAAGCTGCTCACCAACTGCGGCGCACCCTCTGGCAAAACGATGTCACGATCGATTACTACTGCGTTACATGAGAAGTGCATCGCCTCTTCCGGTGCGACATCGATTAAATCAGTCATGTGTTCGCGGATTGCTCGTTGCCCGTACTCATCGAATGCACTTGGAAACCAGAAGCCACCGCCGTCCGGCAAGGGGCAAAAACATGTATCAAGATGGTAGAACCGTGGATCAACCAGCTCCACGGAAATGACGAGACACCTCAGCATTTCTGCTATGGCGCGGTGTGATTGTATATCGGAACGAAATTTGTAACCGCAGAAGAGCACGTCATTTCCGAACAGCGCATCGCCTTCGCCTTCGAAGTAGAGTTTCTCCGGCAGCCATTCGACTTCGTAATCGTGTTGCGCCATCCATTTGGCGAAAAACGGTTGTTCTCCGGCCCGTTCTTTGTGACGGAAATTGCTCGGAATAAATTTGCGGCCAACCGTCAACCCGGCGTTCGCGGTGAACACCATGTCCGGGAGTCCTGGCTGCGGCGCAATCAGGTTCACAGTGCACAATTTCGAAAGCGTTGCGTGCAATTGTTTCCATTGCTCTTGCGCGACCGACACTTCGGCTGCCTGGGCGATGCTCATCCAGGGATTAATTTCATATTCAATTCCGTAATAATCGGGCGGACAAAGAAGCATCTGGCGCATACGACGTTGAATTTTACTCTGCAGGACAGCATTCATTACAACCCGGCTCGTACATAGGTCTCATGTTGAGCGTGGTAAACATCTCTGGCCTGTTTTGATCGCACATCGATGGAATTGATCCGAGATTCGCTGCGCCGAGAATGACACTAGCGCGTTGCAAGGTTATCGGCCAGTTCTCGCAAAAATGGCTCGACATCTGTGACGAGGCCGATGGATTGCAATGGCTGTCGCTCGACCGCTCGTTCCACCGCGGTCCGATCGATGTCGACGCAAACTGTTTTGACGTTGTTCGCCAGGAAGGCTCCTATCGCTAGTGAGTAACGAAGTGTGGCTAATAAGATCACATGAGTGACATCCCGCAGCTTTTCTCGCAAAATTTTCTCACATTCGATTACGTCAGTAGTTACGCCGGGGATCGGCCCTTCGTCACCAATTGCCCCGATTAACACGATGTCGACATCGTGCTGTACGCTGGCGTGCATGATACCGCTCATGAGGATCTTCTCATGAACGGCACGAGCGATGCCGCCGGCTTCCCGAATTGTGTTGATCGCGCGAAGTTGATTTTCGTGTCCGCCGCGCACGATCGCAACGTCGGGATTTAATCCAAGTGAAGTTCCAAACAGCGCACGCTCAACGTCGTAAGCAGCAAACGCGTTACCGGTAAAGAGCCGATCGATGTACTTTCCTTCAATCAATCGAACCAAATAGCCGCCTGCGCCTGTGCGCACGATCGCTGGTCCGGCGACGACCGCGATTTTACCACCAGCACTACGAGCGCGTCGCAATTCTTCGGCGATCTCGCGGATGATGGCAGATTTGGGTTCCTCCGCATCCACAATGTTGTTGATGAACTGAAACGGATCTGTGCGCGTAGTGGTTCGCTGCACAGGCACAACACGTATTCCCTGATGTCCGACAACAATCGCATCACCTTTTTTGACGTCGAAAAACTTTACCGCCCGCGCCGTCTCCTTCTTCTGGTCAACGGCGATCGCGCTGTTGATGATCCCCGGTGTCACCTCGATCTCCTTGCCGTCGACGCGAACAAAAGTTTGCTGGTTAGTCGTGACGTAGAACTCGGACGGGAACACACCGTCCGCTGGAGCGGCGACAACCTGAGCGTTCGCCCGCTCTATCACTTCCGCGCCCTGCTGGCGAAGCCGCAGGATCAGCTCGTCCAATGCTTCGCCTGTTTCGGTTGATACTTCGATTCGGGCAAAACTTTGATCGGCGCGTTTCCGCCCGATTTGCACTTCAGTGATTTTGAAGTTTCCGCCATGCGTCAGGATCTGGTCGAGCACCTTTGGCAGGATGAGCGAATCGATGATGTGGCCGCGTAACTCGATCGTTTCCGAGAACATCGACAAAGTCTAACCAAGGAAGCGCGCCGCGCCAGTGAAGCGAAAAGGTGCTGGCGCTTGTGCCCGAGCACGAATTTGATACCTATGCTCTGACGCAAAAATCTGTAGGACGAGCAAAATCAAGATGGAAAAACCAACCTCGCGTGGCCCGTCCCCGGGCCGCAAAGCTGCTCATTCACTCGGGGCCAAATTGAACCGTAAACCCAAGCGGCCGCCCCCGCTGCCATGGAAGAAAAAAACTTCGAACGCCGACCGCGTCATTAATCGCTATAGTGGAAAAGATGCACAATGATTTGCCAGCTCTCGCTGCCAAGTTTGGAGAGAGACTCTCAATAAGCTCCGAATACCTTGTCACCCAACCTGCGGAGTTGCGGGTCCTCCGCGATATGTCAGAAGAGGAGCTCCGTGACTTTGCAACCAGCCATGGCTGGCGCATCATCCGCCGTCTCGGCGGACGACAGATCGAATTCTATAATGACGCGAGCGTGCGCGCGCTGTAGCCGCTGGACGCGCCGCGCTGTCCCGAAACCTTGCGGGATTTGGCGCATCGCCTGAGCGGTGGTACCGGGTACGCTACAGCAATACTGGACAGCGGCATTCAGTTGGCTTACCAATGCTGCGCATTCGCAAATGGAAGCGGCAAAGATTTATTTCATTATTTTTGGCCTGCTCACGATCGCCGGCGGAATCATGGGCTACGTAAAAGCTGGCAGCGTGGTTTCCATCATTGCAGGCGCAATCACCGGGGTTTTGCTGATCGTAGCGGCGTTTCTTTTGCCTGAGCATCGCGTCGCCGGGTTGGCGACTGCGCTGATCGTTTCAGTTGTGCTGGCCGGGCAGTTCCTGCCCAAATTCTTTCGCACCGGCCGAGTGATGCCTGCCGGGGTGATGTCAGTGCTGAGCGTGATCGGGATCATCGCCGCTATAGTCGCCTGGATGCGAAAGTAATCGCGTGGGAAAGATTCGCCTTCGTACGTGGCGGCGGTTGGTTCTGGTTCTATTCGCCGCGATTTTCGCCGTGATTGTCTATCGCTGGATCTCGCTTGAACGGCTGCAACGCTCCCTGCCCACCGAGATATCGGAAACGCCAACGCCCGCACCGACGGCAACCCGGCCTCCGGCGATCATGGGCAAGTTGGATACCGCAAAACTGTTCAACGGGATCACACTCCATTCGACGGTTGAGACAATCCCGGGCGGCGATGCAGCAACCGAACGGACGCAACCTGAGAGTTATATGTTAGACCTCAAGCTGCTGGCACGGGTTCCTACGCCTAACAGGACCATCGAGGAGCTGGCAAAAGTCAGTCCCCAATTACCAACGCTTCTGCCGGGCCTGAGGTCGATGGTGTCGGAGAATTCGGTTTCACCTCTGTTCACGCAGCTCTACGATACAAAAGTCAGAAATCTGCGCGAGAACCTCAGCCGTCTCGATCTGCTCTTATCCCGGCATAATTTCTTCGATTGCCAGACCGTTTTACAACTTCAGCATCCCGAAACTCACCGGAAAGCGCTGCTCCTCCAGGCGGAGATGGACGTAGACGCCGACGGCTCGGATTCCGATCGGCTGCCGGCTGGAACCGGTGCGCCGGCGAATTTCAAACCGGCCACCAGTTATCGTTGGGAAAAGAGAACGGATGCGCCAAATCCCTATCTCGCCAGTACTGAACAGCGGTTAAAACGCGCGGAAGACGAGTACGCGCTCGCCACTACTTCACCCGTTCGCAAACGCGACCTGCGCAATGTTATCTCGGAACTGCGCGCGGAGATCGGTACGCTGAAAAAGTTTAGTTTTCTGATCGGAGCGACCGATCCATTCATCGTAGTACCCGGTACGTTTACCCGTGGCCCAGATCCGGTCAAAGTGGGAGATTATGCGCTCGTGGTTTTCGGCGATGCGATTTACCCGGTCATCGTCGGAGATGTTGGTCCAAACGATAAGGTTGGCGAGGCGTCGCTACGCATTGCAAAAGAACTCAATACGCTTGCAACAGCTTACAATCGACCGGTGAGCGATCTGAAGGTGACGTACCTCATTTTCCCGGGAACAGCTGAGAAGCCATTTGGTCCTCCTGACCTGGACAAGCTGCAAGCGCGTTGCGAAACGCTGGTAAAAGAGATCGGGGGCGCCAGTGTACCGTTGCATCATTGGGAAAACATTATTCCATCCCCCACTCCCAGTCCGAGCCCAACTCCTTCGATGTCTACTTGGCGCGCTGCATCGGGCACGCCATCTCCTTCACCAGCGCCGACATTCGCATTTCCCGTTTCGAGCCCCGCAGCGACGGCGGCGGCAGCTTCCACGTCCACGCCGGCGAGTTCACCCAAAGCATCTCGAAGTCCTCACAGCAAACGGAAGCCTTGAATCCCGAATCGCGATATTGTTGAGCCGTGTCTTAAGCAACACTTTGCTGCTCGCTCTGAGTTGTGATCATTCTCGTCGTCGTCCTCCTCCTCGAAGTTATTTGACCGCGAATATCAAAGACGAGAAGAACGACTATAGCCATGGAAATGAGGACGCATTTTGATCACGAAAACCTCGACGTTTATCAGCTGGAGCTTCGTTTCGTGGAATGGGTTGCGGCACGGCTGACGAACGTCAAGAAACGTCCGACCGACGCTCGAATAGCGGAAGTTTCCGATCAGCTTGATCGCGCCAGTCTCTCCTCATTGCTCAATACAGCCGAGGGCAACGGACGGCGACCGCGGCAAACGCGGGCCAAGTTTTTCGATGACGCACGCGGTTCGGTTACGGAATGTGCAGCTTGCCTGGATGCGCTGGTCGCAAAGGGCATCTGTCCGAAAGAGGAGATCCAACAAGGCAAAAAAATACTGCTCCGCATTGCTTCGATGCTGACAAAGCTTATTTCACTTTTTGATTCGTCCGCAACGTCGTCCTCGCTCATTCGAGAAGAGCCGTCGGGCAAGGAATTCGAGCGCGAGGAAGAGGACGAGGACGAGAACGCCTGATCCCGCCTTATGGCTGCCAGTAACAACGAATGCCTGGATCTGATGCACAGGCTTATGGCGTACCGTCACGAGCCCATCCATTCGGAGCTCATGAAGATTCGCGACAAATACTCCATGCTCCATTTGGACGTTTTGATTTTGATTTATCATTTCGCCAAACTTTGCTCCGGCGCGATTCTCGAGATTGGTGCGTTTGTCGGTGGAGCTACAATCGCCGCCGCGCTCGGAATCCGGGATTCAGGTAAGCAGAAAAAACTGATCGCAGTCGAGCCCGGTGGCAGCGTGAAACATAAGCGGCTCGGAACTCGCAATATCTTGCGCGACTTGGAACGCAATCTCGCCAGGGAACGCGTTCTGAACATGGTAACGTTGGTCAAAGGCAAATCGTTCAAACCGGAAACCATGTCGGCCGTCCGCTACGCTCTCGGTTCCCAACCGGTGGGCTTGTTAGTCCTTGATGCTGATGGCGCCAAACGCAGAGACATCGACTCTTACCGCGACACATTTTCGGACGGATGCTGGATGGTGATCGACGATATCTACGGCGTCGATGCCAATGAGAAAATCACACCGAGCCGCGCCGACGTGGATGCATTAGTGGCAGAAGGTCTGTTGGAGCCACTCGGATTTTACGGCTGGAGCACGTGGGTCGGGCGCTGGCGCGGCAGCGCACGCGACGAAGCCACCACAGAATAGAGGCCACTGTCATTCTAAGCGAAGCGAAGCTGCAACGTAGTCCCGAAAATGTTCGGGGCGAGGCCAGGCTTTCAATCCTGATTATTTTGCTGACGGTAGTCGGCGATAACCTGGAAATCAGAGATTTTTCGCTTCACTCAACATGACAACCTATGCTGCGGCAATGGCGAGCGCTGGTAACTCGTTCGGCGACTCTAGACTTCCTCCGGCCCCACAACCAGATGGATCACGCCGTTCGGCGCGGAGACAAAGAAGCCATTGAAATCTTCGCGCAATTGCTCGACTTCATCGCGGCGCGGGACGCCGTGCACTTTTAAAAATGACGCAGCGGCTTCGGTGTCGTTCGTCTCCAATTCCAGCCAAACGTCGGGATGACTCAGATTCGGCACGCTATCAATCCAGAGCCGGTTCGGACCGAATTGGAAAATGCAGCCGTCTTTTTCCTCTTCGATTAACGGCAACCCCAGCGTGTCGCGATAGAACGCCACCGTTTGCTCGTAGGTGTGGCTCGGGCATTTGATGGCAATATTTGCGCCGCCGGAAAACTGCGGCCCTTCGAGTTTGGCAACCATGGCTTCGCCAGCGTTAAACAGTTAAAGCATTGAACCGTGTAAAGCGACTGAACCGAATACTGAAATCTAACACTCCGCTATTCGATCAGTCCCCGCCGGTTCCACCCGGCTCGGTCATTTTGATTGGATCCAGCGCGTGCTCGAGCTCGTCTTCCGGCAAAATTTTCTTTTCTCGCGCAATGTCGCGAACTGTTCGTCCGGTCCTGGCGCTTTCCTTTGCGATTTCCGCGGCGCGATCGTAACCGATCTTTGGCGAAAGGCTGGTCACCATGGCCATCGAAAGTTCCACCAGCTCGCGGCAACGCTCCTCATTAGCCGTGATGCCTCGTACGCATTTGTCGGTAAAAATGTCCACCACGTTTGCCAGCAATCGTATGGACTCGAGGATATCGTGCGCCATTACGGGCATCATGACGTTTAGCTCGAAATTTCCGTTCGCACCTGCCCAGCTGATGGTCACGTCGTTTCCAATCACCTGCGCGCACACCATCATCATTGATTCGGCCATCACCGGATTCACCTTGCCTGGCATGATCGAGCTGCCCGGCTGCGTGGCCGGCAACTGAATTTCGCCGATGCCGCACCGCGGCCCGCTGCTAAGCCAGCGAATATCGTTGGCGATTTTGAACAAGGTTACGGCAATCGTTTTCAAGTGGCCGCTAGCCTCGACAACTGCGTCCTTGCCGCCCTGTGCTTCGAAATGATTTTTGGCCTCGTAAAACGCGATCCCGGTGCGCTCTTCGATGTGGCGCAGCACTTTCTTTGGAAAATCGATATGGCGATTCAGACCGGTGCCGACTGCCGTTCCGCCGAGCGCAACTTCGCGCAAAGCTTCGATCGCTTTCTCTGCGCGTGCTTTCGCATATGCAGCCTGCTGCGCGTAACCAGAGAATTCCTGTCCGAGTCGCACCGGTGTGGCGTCCATTAAGTGCGTCCGGCCGATCTTCATGACGTGCCAGAACTCCTTCGCCTTGGCCTCGAGCGCGCCGTGCAACTTTTCCAGGGCGGGAATCAACTCGTTTTTCAATTGCTCGGCGGCGCTGATGTGAATTGCCGAGGGAATCACGTCGTTACTCGACTGCCCCATGTTGACGTGATCGTTGGGATGAACAGGGTCGTGCGATCCGATCGATTTCCCTGACAGTTGCGCCGACCGGTTCGCGATTACTTCGTTCGCGTTGGTGTTCGTGCTTGTGCCGGAACCAGTCTGAAAAATGTCGAGAGGAAAATGGTCGTCGAGCTTTCCTTCCGCGACTTCTTCGGCCGCCTGTGTGATCGCGCCTGCGCGTTTCGCGTCAAGCAAACCTAAATCCAGGTTTGCCTTCGCCGCGGCCCATTTAATCAGACCAAGAGCGCGAATGAATGGCCGCGGAAACCGGTATCCGCTTACCGGAAAATTCAACACCGCGCGATGCGTCGATGCCCCATGGAGAGCATCCGCGGGCACGGTCATCTCGCCCATCGAATCTTTTTCGATTCGCGTCGCTTTATCGGTCATGTTGCCACGGCGAATCCGTGCTGTGGCGGACCGCAGGCTCTGCGCCGACGCCGGCGAGGCGTGAACGGCTTGATGTGTGTCCACTGCCTTGTGCCGAAGATATTTTGTGGAATACCGTGATAAACATTGGTGGAATATTTTGCAGAAAATATTCCGATTCGTCGCGCTGGAAAACGGTGGCGTGCTGCCTCAGCTCATTGGTGACTTGATAAATGATAAATTTCCCATCGGGCTTCAGGGCATCGTAAGTCTTGCGCAGCAGAGCGCGCTTCTTCTCAATCTTGAGAATGCTGAACGGAATGCCCGATAAAATGTAATCGCACGAGTCGAAGCCACGGCGTTTCAGTTCGAACGGCAAAGAGGCCGCGTCGCCATGAATCACGTGCACGCGGCTATCACCTGCGAATTGCCGTTCCAACGCGCGCGCGAGGGCGGGATCAAGCTCAAACAGAAGCAAATGCGAATCCGAAGTCATCCGGCGCGCAATCTCGCGCGAATGCACACCTTCGCCGGGACCGTACTCGCCGATGACGCGCGGTTGCGTAAAATCCATCTTGCTGGCGACACGCTCCACCATGGCTTTGGAGCTCGGCACGATCGATGCAATTTGAAATGGACGCTTGAGGAAACGCTTGAAAAAAAGTGTGCTCACGGGAAGCCGAACGTTCGTCGCACCCCCTCCGGTTGTCTAGTATTGATCTAACCCCGCTCCACTGAGCCGTCTTATCGCGCTGGTCTTGACGGATCACCGATCACCGATCACTTATCACTCTCTCTTTTCAAGCGCGGTTAGCTCAGTGGTAGAGCACTACCTTGACACGGTAGGGGTCAGAGGTTCGAACCCTCTACCGCGCACCATCATTGAGACGGCGTTTCCTTTCTGTAGCCAGCCGTCGTTCGGACCTGTACGGGAAAATGTCTGGCAGCTTGCCGGCTTGAAGTCTCTGCTGTGTGTCTATCCAAAAGTGGGGACGGAACAGATCGCCATGGCGTTTCATCAGCTCATCCCGCGCAGCCGGGGGGAAGCCGAGGAATGGGGGGAACTCCTCAGGAAAAATATCGTTATCGCGGACTGAGAACCATGGCTCGGCAGATATTTCCTCTTCGTAGGTTCGCGATTGCGGCAGCTCACGGAAATGGCAGTCGGTCAGAAAACAAAGCTCGTCGTAATCGTAGAACACAACGCGTCCTCGACGGGTCAGACCAAAGTTTTTTGTTAACAGGTCTCCGGGAAAAATGTTAGACGCTGCGAGGTCTTTGATCGCCTGTCCATAGTCACATGCGGCTGCGATTGCGGCCGTCTCATCGGCTTCCGCAAACAACAAGTTCAGAGGCCGTACGCGCCGCTCCACGTAAGCATGGGCGATGGTGACGTGTTCGCCTTCCACTCGCACCGTGGCTGCGGCACTGCGCAGCAGCTTTTCGAGCAATGAAGTTTCGAAACGACCACGAGGAATCCGCAGGTGCTCAAATTCATGCGCTTCGATCAATCTTCCGGCGCGATCGTGCTCAAACACCAGTTTATAACGTCTGACGACATCGCTGCGATCGCTTTCCTTCGGTTGATCGAACCGGTCGCGGATCAATTTGAAGACAACATCGTAGCTTGGCAGCGTGAATACGATCATGACCATTCCGCGTGCCCCTTCCGCTTCGATGAAACAATCCGCCGAGTTTTCCAGGTGATGCACGAAGTCGCGGTAGAACTCCGTTTTCGCGTGGCGATTGTAGCCGATCGCATTATAGAGATCAGCGAGGCGTTTCCCTTGCATTAAACTGCGAAGCCAACGCACCAGAGCGAAGGGATGTTCCGCGTCGATTCGGAAGTAAGCGCGTGTGTACGAAAACAGGATGGCAAGATCAGCCTCACCGATAAGAACTGCGTCCAGGGTGATGCCGCTATCGTCAGGGTGGAGAAGACAGAACGCGATGGGCGTTGATGACCCGGCGGTGCTGGCTCGGCCTACGATGTACGCTCCACGTCCGCGATAAAAAACGGAACGAACGATCTCTATTCGGTCAGCATCTCCAAGCCGCTCAGCTGCCTCACGAGCAGCGCGGCGTACATCCTGCCAGAGAACCTCCTGAAACGAAGCGGTAAGCAGTCGCAATATCAGCTCTTGCGTTGTGGCTCCGGTATAGCAGCTCGCGAGTTTCACCCCCTTCACAGGCGTGTCGAAATCGGTATCGACGAATTCGATCGTCTGATTCACACCCTCCGTCGCGAAAACGCGCCGGGTAAGCGAATTAAAAAAGCTCTCCGCAATTTCCCAGCGCGGGAATTTCGCGATGAGAGCCGAATACGCCGCCTTCGCTGCAGGCCAGATCGATCGATCATTGCGCCGTTCGCCCATCAATTCGCCGATCCGGTTCGTTAGGCCGGAAACAATCAGTGAGTAAAGAGACAGACGTTCCCGCGCGTCATCGAAGCTTCCGCGCCACTCGCGTTTCAAAAAGCGATCGCGTGCGCGGCGCGTGATTTCATCGAAACGCCGTTGATAATCCAGGAATGCATCGCGTGCTGCTTCGGCGCAAAGCGCCGCAAGCCGGCTGTCAGTCCGCGGAGAACCTTGGCTCAATGAAACTGCTCAGTTTCGGTTGATCCGACGAGAGCGGCAGTCGAGACTTCGCCGCCAGCGATCACTTTGGCGACTTCGTCGAAGTAACCTGTTCCAACTTCGTGCTGATGTTTTGCCGCGGTGTAGCCGTGTGCTTCTGCGGCGAACTCAGCTTCCTGTAGCTCGGAATATGCTGCCATCCCGCGCATCCTGTACCCGTGCGCCAGATCGAACATGCTGTAGCTCAGCGCATGAAAGCCGGCCAGCGTGACGAACTGAAATTTATAGCCCATTGCGCCAAGCTCCCGCTGGAACCGCTCGATCGTTGCGCGCGCAAGCTTCGCCTTCCAATTAAATGACGGCGAGCAGTTATACGCCAGCAACTTGTCGGGGTATTCCGAAAGCACGCTTTCAGAGAATTTCTTGGCCTCGTCGAGGTCCGGCTTTGCGGTCTCGAACCAAAGCATATCGGCATAGGGGGCGTAAGCGGTACTGCGCGCGATTGCCTGGTCGATGCCGGCGTTTACGCGGAAAAAGCCCTCCGCTGTTCGCTCGCCCGTTCGAAATTTGTCGTCGCGCTCATCGACATCGCTGGTGAGTAACTTCGCTCCACCGGCGTCTGTTCGCGCTATGAGGATTGTCGGTACGTCACAAACGTCAGCGGCGAACCGGGCAGCGATTAGATTGCGAACTGCTGCTGCTGTAGGCAGCAGCACTTTCCCGCCCATGTGACCACACTTCTTTTCGCTCGAGAGCTGGTCCTCGAGGTGAATTCCCGCTGCACCGGCTTCAATCATCATCTTGATCAGCTCGAAAACGTTCAGAGGCCCGCCGAACCCGGCTTCAGCATCGGCAACAACTGGCACAAACCAATCGGTGCCCGGGTTCGCTTCTGAATGATCGATTTGGTCGGCGCGTTGCAGGGCCTGGTTAATACGCTTCACGAGATGTGGAACGCTGTTTACGGGATACAAACTCTGGTCCGGGTAAATCTGGCCTGCCAGGTTTGCGTCGGCCGCAACCTGCCAGCCGCTGACGTAAATCGCTTTCAAACCGGCGCGGACTTGTTGGACGGCCTGATTTCCTGTAAGCGCGCCTAGCGCGGGGACGAATGGTTCGCTGTGCAGCAGTCCCCAGAGCTTCTCCGCTCCGCGCTTTGCAAACGTGTGTTCGGGTACCAAGGTGCCCTGGAGTCGCCGGACATCTTCGCGAGTGTATGGACGTTCAACCCCGGACCAGCGATTCGCGTGTGCTCCACTCCGCCGGGAACGATTCTCTGCTCTTGATGACCCGCCGTTTCGTCCTTGTTTTTTCATTCCTTACTCGATGTACTCATAGGCGGGTAGCGTTAGGAATTCCGCGAAATGGTCGTCCGTCGTGATGCGATCGAAGAGTTCTCGCGCCGCAGCGAATTTGTTCCGGCTCGGCTGGTTCACCCTGGCGATTTCATCGTCCAAAATGTTGCGAAAAAATTCCGTCGTGACTTTTCGGCCATCATCCAGAACGCCCCGTTGACTGCGAATCCATTGCCACACTTGCGCCCGCGAAATCTCTGCAGTTGCTGCGTCTTCCATCAAATTGAACAACGGCACCGCGCCGCGGCCACGAAGCCAGGCTTCAAGATATTGGACGCCGACACTCACGTTCTGCCGCAGCCCCGCTTCAGTGATTGGTTCATGCGGCGCGAAATCGAGGAGATCGCGCGCGGTTACGTTCACGTTCTCGCGTTTGCGAGCGATCTGGTTCGGCTCCTTCATCACTGCGTCGAACGCTTCGTTAGCGAGTTGCACCATCCCAGGATGCGCGACCCATGTGCCGTCGTGCCCATTGTTTGCTTCGCGTTCCTTGTCGGCTCGTACTTGCGCGAATGCTGCTTCGTTTTTTGCAGGGTCGTCCTTCACGGGAATCCATGCCGCCATGCCACCCATCGCGAACGTGTTGCGACGATGACATGTCTGAATGCATAGCAGCGAGTACGAATGCATGAAGTGCGTCGTCATCGTGACTAAAGCGCGATCGGCAAGCACGAAGTCAGGCCGGTTGCGGAATTTCTTGATGCAGGAAAAAATGTAATCCCAGCGACCGCAGTTCAGTCCGGCTGAATGATCGCGGAGTTCATAGAGGATCTCGTCCATCTCGAATGCCGCCGGAATCGTTTCGATCAGTGCGGTTGCCCGAATTGTGCCGCGCGGGATTCCAAGTTCATCCTGCGCGACATTGAAGGCGTCATTCCAGATTCGCGCTTCGAGATGACTCTCCATTTTCGGCAGGTAGAAGTACGGCCCGCTGCCGCGCTCGATCAACTCTCTTGCGTTGTGGAAAAAGTAGAGTCCGAAATCGAACAGCCCGCCCGCCATAGGTTCCCCGTCGACGAGCATGTGCTTTTCAAGCAGGTGCCAGCCACGTGGTCTAACGATCAAGACCGCGGTGTTATCTTTCAGCCGGTATTCTTTTCCTTCGGGACTGCGGAAGCCAATCGTGCGGCGGACGGCGTCGCGCAAATTGACCTGGCCCTCAATCATGTTGTGCCAGGTCGGAGAGTTGGCGTCTTCGAAATCCGCCATGAACATTTTCGCACCGGAGTTGAGTGCATTGATGACCATTTTGCGATCGGTTGGCCCGGTAATCTCAACCCGCCGATCGCGCAGATCTTCAGGAATAGACGCGCACGTCCAGTCGCCATCGCGGATCCGCTTCGTTTCGCTTAAGAAATCGAGTGATTCGCCGGCATCAAGACGTGACTGCCGCTCATGTCTTCTCCGCAAACAATCCGCACGCCGCCGACGAAATTCACGCTCCAATTTCGCCACAAACGCGACCGCACCGCTCGTCAGGATTTCTTCGAATCCCGGAGCGAGCTTGCCGTGTATCTCAACGTTGTGTGGCCAGTTATCGCGCAATTGCATCGCAAATAGAATCGCGCCTTGTCGTTTGCCCGCGTGCTTTGGATTGAACCGAAAAGTCGGGGGTTGCTCTGCGCCGGCACGGAAGTAGCGGTGTTATCAAAACGGACAAATCATTATTTTGCTTCCGGTACGGAAACGCTGTATCAACCCCACTAATTTCAGACTGCGCCTTATGCATCAGGTTCCTGAGCTCCATGAAGCGATTGCCGCCGCAACGAACACTTTTCACAGCCTTGCCGAGCTTGATGTGCAGGTTGGAAAGGCAGCGGATCTGATCTCACAGTGTCTTCGTGCCGGAAACAAATTACTGGTGTGTGGGAACGGCGGCAGCGCGGCCGATGCCTCGCATTTTGCGACAGAACTTGTGGTGCGGTTTGCCAAGGATCGCCGCGCACTTCCCTCGATTTGTCTTACCGCCGATAGCGGAATGCTCACGGCGGCCGGGAACGATTACGGCTTCGACGAAGTCTTTGCGCGGCAGGTGGCGGCGTTCGGCGTCGCTGGCGATGTGCTCATCTGCCTTACCACCTCCGGGAAATCACAAAATTTGATCCGCGCATTGGAGGACGCGAAGGCGCGCAAACTGAAGACGATCGCGTTTCTCGGGCGCGATGGCGGATCAACGTGTGGCATCGCTGATCTCGATCTTCTCGTCAAAAGCGATTCGACGGCGCGAGTCCAGGAAGCGCATCAGCTTTTGCTGCATGTATTGTGCGAGATAATCGAATCGCGTCTCGATGAGTGACGGCTTCCAAGCCGTCATATTTGGGTCGGACGGCTGCGCAAACCGTCGTTCTTTGCATGAGGAGTTACTCCGATTTTTTGAGCAACCGTTCGCGTTCCCGGTCCAACAGCCGCCGCTCGGTTGCGGTGAGGCTGGCGATCCCGAACTTGGAAATTTTGTCGAGAATCGGATCAATTGAGGGATAGACGTCTTCCGATTCCGATCGGCTGCCGCTTGAACGCGCTCGCGGTTTTGGAAGCACGTGAAACTTGGGCCTTGGAGTGAATCGCTCTTTGACCGCGTTCCACCAGGCGAGCTCCGGACCCGCACCGTTCAGCTCAATAAAGAAAAAAGCGAGTGCAATGCTCACGCAAAATACGATCAGATCCTGCCAATCGTGGGCTGCCAGCGCGCTTAGAGTTCCGATCGCCGCCAAAATCAGGAAGACCCATTTGGCGGGGATTCGCAGAAAGAATTGAACGTTGGGATAGAGCGTGACAAACGCGGCAAACACGGCGAAATGCAGAGCTCCCGAACCGGCCAATCCGGTGCGCGTGGTTAGGCCCCACAGAGTCAAAATCAACGTCGGCACCAGCAATAAGAGAGTGTAGAGCCAAATGTAAGCGCGTCGGCCGACGAAACGTTCCACTTCGCGGCCAAAGAAATACAGCATGTACATTTCGATTGCGAACCACAGCAACGCATAACCGGTAGGCGGATGAATAAAGGCGTAAGTAGCGAGTCGCCAGATTTGCGCGTGCATCCAAATCTGTGCGCTATCAAACATCGCATAGTTGAGCACGCCGGCTGAGCCGATCGCGAAAAGGAATGCGGTCAGGATTGCACAGGCAACATGGATCCCGACCAGAAGTGTGGTCACATCGACAGGATATCGGCCCATCCACGCAACCGGCCGATAATCATCGGACGTGGTCACCCCGAACATGGTTTCAATTAATGCCGCGCATTATCGTTTCGCAAGTGAAACGACAGATGTTGCACTCCAAATTTCGTGAGCCGGACTCGGTTTGGCCCGTGGATTTGCCGTGGTCGTGATTCCAGATGGCTATCGCGCCGTAGCCTCGACGCGGAGCGATTCATGGTTAAAATGTGCAGTTTCTCTCAATGAAGAATCTCGCGCCCGCCATATTTCCGCCCAAAGGGATCGGTGATTCAAAGCCCGCTAATAAAGCGGTGCTCGATTGGGTGCAAGACATCGCGAAGCTGACCCAGCCCGAGAACATTTTCTGGTGCGACGGCTCGGAGCGGGAAAAGGAGTTTCTAATCGCTGAGTCGCTCCACCAAAACGTGCTGATTGAGCTGAATGAGAAAAAGGTTCCGCACTCGTATCTTCACCGGTCTAGTCCGAACGATGTCGCGCGTGTTGAGCAGTTCACTTTTGTCTGCACACCAACCAAGCAGGAAGCCGGACCTACGAATAACTGGGCTGACCCCGCCGAGACTTACGCGAAACTTCGACGGCTGCTCGAGGGCGCAATGCGCGGCCGCACCATGTTCGTCATTCCGTACCTCATGGGTCCGGCGGATTCGCCGTTGGCCAAGATTGGCTTCGAGATCACCGATTCGAAATATGTCGTGCTCAGCTTGAGAATCATGACGCGAATGGGCGAGATCGCGCTCAAACGGCTTGGGAAGGATCCGAGTGCGGAATGGAACCGCGGCGTGCACTCATTACTGGATGTAAATCCTGAACGCCGGTTCATCTGTCACTTTCCGCAGGACAACGCCATCATCTCAGTCGGTTCAGGTTATGGCGGCAATGTTTTGTTGAGTAAGAAATGCCTGGCTTTGCGTATCGGCTCGTACCTTGCGCGCAAGCAAAACTGGATGGCGGAGCACATGCTGATCCTCGGCGTGGAATCGCCCGAAGGCCGTAAACATTACGTGGCCGCGGCATTCCCCAGCGCGTGCGGAAAGACGAATTTCGCAATGCTCATTCCGCCGGAGCATTTCAAAGGATGGAAAATCACCACAATCGGCGACGACATCGCGTGGATGCAGATCCGCAATGGCCGGTTATATGCGGTGAATCCTGAGAACGGCTATTTCGGTGTCGTGCCCGGGACGAGTTATAAATCGAATTCAAACGCGATGCGATCGATCGCGCACGATACAATTTATACTAACGTGGCTCTCACCGACGACGGCGACGTATGGTGGGAGGGCAAAGATGGCCAACCGCCCGCACATGCGATTGATTGGCGCGGAGACGACTGGACACCGCAGTCAACTCAGAAAGCTGCCCACCCGAATAGCCGATTCACAACACCGATGCGCAACAATCCAGCGCTGGACCCCGATGTGGAGAAAGGTGAAGGCCTGCCAATCAGCGCAATCATTTTCGGTGGACGCCGCAGCGATACGGTTCCGCTGGTTTATCAGGCATTCGATTGGGACCACGGCGTGTATCTGGGCGCGACCATGGCTTCGGAAACGACCGCGGCTGCCACAGGTGCCGTGGGGCGGGTGCGGCGCGATCCAATGGCGATGCTGCCTTTTTGCGGATACAACATCGGAGATTACTTCCAGCACTGGCTTGATGTCGGGAAGCAATTAAGCAATCCGCCGCTGATTTTTAATGTGAATTGGTTTCGCAAAGGCGCAGACGGAAAATTTCTCTGGCCGGGTTTCGGCGAAAACATGCGCGTGCTCAAGTGGATGATTGACCGGTGCGAGGGAAACGGCGGCGCGCTGAAATCGCCAGTCGGTTGGCTGCCCAGCCCGCACGATCTTGATCTGGCCGATCTCAACATCGATCACAATGCCGTTGACGAACTCCTTGGGCTCGACCACGAGGAATGGGAAAAAGAAATCGCCGCGCACAAAGAATATTTCGATTCGTTAGGCGGAGTGGTGCCGAAAGAATTGCAAGAACAGCGCGAGCAACTCGCTCAACGGTTTGAATTGTAGGGACGCTGCATGATTCGGGGAGCGCACGCATTCTGCGTGCTGGTGAAGGCATTCTGCCTCGCGACCAAGGGCGATCTACGTAACAGGATGCAGCCGGGGGATTCTACAGATTTCAGGTTCGTCGCCGCAGAATGCGGCGACCAGCACGCTGCAAGCGCGCGCTCCCCGGTGAATTTGCGAATCGATTGACTAACAGCGAAAATCTCCAGTGGGTTCGAAAATCGGGAATAAAGAGCGGGTCATCACTGCCGCACGGAATGATCGCATCGAGATTTGCGGCGCACGCCAGAACAACCTCAAAGCGATCGACATCGATGTTCCGCTCGGAAAATTGACGGTTGTCACCGGCCCGAGCGGCAGCGGCAAGTCAAGCCTGGCGTTCCAAACGATTTACGCGGAAGGCCAGCGACGATACGTCGAAACGTTCAGTCCCTACATGCGGCAGTTCCTCGATCGAATGGACAAGCCGCGCGTGGACGATATCCGGGGCATCCCCCCGGCAATCGCCATCGAGCAGTCAAATTCCGTCAAAACTTCGCGATCGACTGTCGGCACAATGACGGAGATCAACGATTATTTGAAACTTCTCTGGCCGCGCATTGCGCATGCGTTCTGTCCGAGTTGCGGCCGTGAAATTCGCCCGGAAACCGCGCAGTCGATCGCGGACCAGGTTCTACATCATTTTGGAACTGAATCAGCAGCAGTTGGGACACGCCAGGATACGGGGAGCGCGGGCGCCATGTCACCCGCTTCGCGTGACACTTCCAATGACATAAGTGCATCGCTGCAGTACGAGTCGTCTCAGACGTTGACGCGGGGCGCATCAACGAGTGGGGGAGGCGCCCGCGCTCCCCAGACCGTTCTCATCACGTTTTGGGTTGCAGTACCCGCGAAAACGGAGCCGCGGAAATTTTTCGATTTCCTCCAGCAGCAGGGATACATGCGCATCTGGATCGACCACAAGATCATGCGCGTAGATGAACCGGATCCAAAAATCAAAAACCTCGGGGTGCGCGTGCAGGTCGTTC
Organism: Chthoniobacterales bacterium; assembly: GCA_025935755.1. Classification (GTDB taxonomy): domain Bacteria; phylum Verrucomicrobiota; class Verrucomicrobiia; order Chthoniobacterales; family UBA10450; genus Udaeobacter. The sequence continues at coordinate 39,971 of JAICUQ010000007.1, forward strand.
AGGACCGCATCGCGATCACAGGCGAAAACCGGACCCGATTAGTCGAAGCAATCGAGACCGCGCTGCGTTTTGGCAAAGGCCAGCTGAATGTAATTCGCATTGCGGAGAACGCCCAACCGGCTCGCAATGGTTCGCTTGCCGGTGCAGAGGGACGTCCAACGTCCAACGTTCAAGGTCGAACCGATCGCCGATCACCGATCACCGATCACTCTTTTCCTTTCTCGGCGGGTTGGCACTGTGCCTGGTGCGATTTGGATATTCGTCCGCCAACAGTAGGACTTTTCAGTTTCAATAATCCGCTCGGAGCGTGTCCTGATTGTCGCGGTTTCGGCCGAACGATCGCGATTGATCTTAATAAAGCCATTCCCGACCGCAGCCTCAGCATTAAACAAGGCGTTGTTCGCGTTTTCCGCGGCGCCGAGTTCGGCGAATCGCAGAAAGATTTGCTCCGCGCATGCGCCCGGGAAGACATCGACATCAATCTGCCGTTCGACGAACTGCCCAAGGCCGATCAGGACTTTGTAATCGAAGGAGAGCGGCGATCAGGCGAATACACCGACGAAGACTACGAGGACCACCGCTGGTATGGAGTGCGCGGCTTTTTTCGGTGGCTGGAAAGCAAGACCTACAAAATGCATGTGCGCGTTTTGCTCAGCCGTTACCGCGCATACGTCACCTGCCCTAAATGCAATGGCGGCCGGTATCAGCCCGAAGCGCTCAATTACAGATGTAGCGCGACCGCCCCGGTTGCGAGTCTTACAAATCGCAAATCCGCCACGGCGAATTCGCCCTCCGGCGAACCAGGGGCATGCCCTACCTTCAGCCTTCCCGAGTTCCTGGCGCTCTCGATATCCCAGGCGCATGATTTTCTGCGCACGATGGAAGTTTCGCCTAACGACAAAACGGCGGAGATGCTGCGGGACGAAATTTGCGCACGACTCAATTATCTCTGCGAAGTTGGTGTCGGTTATCTCACGCTCGACCGATCCACGCGTACGTTAAGCGGCGGCGAAGTGCAGCGTGTAAATCTCACCACGTGTCTCGGCGCATCGCTGGCAAACACGCTTTTTGTCATGGATGAACCGAGTGTTGGGTTGCACCCGCGCGATGTCGGTCAACTGGTGCGCGTGATGCATAATCTGCGCGATAAAGGCAACACGCTGCTGGTTGTCGAGCACGAGGAACAAATCATTCGTGCAGCGGATAGTTTGATCGATCTGGGCCCGGGTCGCGGTGAGCAAGGCGGCGAATTGGTTTGGAATGGTCCGTTGGATGAGTTCCTTCGGGCCGGCCAGCCCTCGGGCCATTCCGGCAAGGGGCGCAAGGGCGGGCCGATTCGGCGAGAAATTTTAGGCGGGCGACCGAAAATAGCGGGCGAGGGCGACCGCGCTCCCCAATCTTTAACGCATGATTATCTAACCGGACGTAAGTCCATTCCGGTGCCGACATCGCGGCGAAAGTGGAATTCATCGATCAAAATTCTCGGCGCGCACGAGCACAATCTGAAAAGCATCGATGTCGCGTTGCCGCTGGGCGTCTTCGCCTGCGTGACTGGAGTCTCCGGTTCCGGCAAATCCACTCTGATCCACGATGTGCTTTACCGGAATCTGCTGCGCGCCAAAGGGCAATCCTCAGATCAGGAACCGGGCGCATGCAAGTCGATCACGGGCACGGATCGAATCGGCGAGGTGGTGATGGTAGATCAATCACCGCTTGCTCGAACTCCGCGGTCAACTCCGATCCTTTATCTCGGTCTGTTTGATCAAGTTCGTGAATTATTTGCCGGGCAACCGGACGCGATCGCGCAGGGGCTGACCGCAGGGTCCTTTTCGTTTAACTCCGGTAATGGACGTTGCGAACGTTGCTCGGGCACGGGTCACGAGAAGATCGAGATGCAATTCTTGAGCGATCTTTATGTGCGTTGTGCAGAATGCGAAGGTAAACGTTTCCAGCCGCACGTTCTGAAGGTGCGATTTCGTGGAAGATCGATCCAGGAGGTTCTCGAACTCACAATTCGTGAGGCGATTCAATTCTTTGCGCAAACGGGTGAAGACTTCGGCGCGCGAATTTCAGACGGGCTTCGGGTGCTCGAGGAAGTAGGACTTGGATACCTGCGGCTGGGTCAACCGCTGAACACGCTCAGCGGTGGTGAATCCCAGCGGCTGAAATTAGTTGGGCATTTAGCTGAAAACGCCCAACGCCCAAATGGGAAAGCAATCGGCAACCAGCAATCAGTAACTGGCAATCTATTCATCTTCGACGAGCCAACCACGGGCCTGCATTTCGATGATGTGGCGCTGCTACTGCAATTATTCCAGCGCCTGGTGGACCGCGGGCATTCGCTTGTGGTGATCGAACACAATCTGGAGGTGATCAAGAGCGCCGATTGGATCATCGATCTCGGCCCGGAAGCTGGTGATGCGGGCGGTGAAGTTGTAGCGACTGGAACGCCGGAACAAATTGCGACAATTGATGGTTCCCACACTGGCAAGTTCCTGCGACGAATACTTTCCAAATCTCTCAAATCATTGCAGGTCATCCCGAGCCGCGAAGACGGCGAGGGATCTCAAAAACTCTCGCGCGAGTTGGAGAGATCCTTCGCGTACGTTCAGGATGACTGCGCTGAATTAGCGCGGGCCGCAGAAACTGCTCCACAGTTTCGCGCGGGTAATCGCAATGGCGCGATTCACGTTCGCGGTGCGCGCGAGCACAATCTCAAAAATATCGATCTGAAAATCCCGCGCGAACAATTGGTGGTCATCACGGGGTTGAGCGGTTCCGGCAAATCGACAGTCGCGTTCGACATCCTGTTTGCTGAGGGACAACGCCGGTTTCTCGACAGCATGTCGCCGTATGCGCGGCAATTCGTCGAGCAACTGGAAAAACCAGATGTCGACCTGGTCAGCGGATTACCACCCACCGTTGCCATCGAGCAACGTGTGACTCGTGGCGGAGGCAAGTCGACCGTTGCCACTGTGACGGAGGTTTACCATTTCCTACGGCTCTTGTTCGCAAAAACCGGAACCCAGTTTTGTCCCGACTGCGATTTGCCCGTACAAAAACAGAGCGCGGCTTCCATTGTGAAACAAATTGAGACCGCTGCGAAACGCGGTCCGTTAAAAGTGCTCGCGCCTTTGATCAAAGCGCGGAAAGGCTTTCACACTGACGTGGCGCGGTGGGCGGAGCGTCAGGGATTCGATACCCTGTACGTGGATGGAAAGCTCATTCCGATCGGGCAATTCCGAAAACTCGAGCGTTTCAAAGAACACACCATTGATGTGGTGGTGGGCGTCATCAGTGTGGACGCGACGGCCTCGCCGCGATCTCACTCTGGTAACAAAGCGGCGGGGGCACCGCTTCCACATCGCTCAGCTCGGGACATCGCACATCGCGCGCTTGAAATTGGCCGGGGCACAGCGCGTCTGCTCGATTCAAAAAATCGCGTCACGGTTGTGAGCACCGAGATGAGTTGCCCGAATTGCGGCCGTGCGTTCGAGGAACTGGATCCCCGGCTGTTCTCGTTTAATTCGCCGCATGGAATGTGTCAGGAATGCGGAGGGTTTGGCGAAATTTGGGACCGCGATTTACAAACGGGAGCGAACCGCGATGGCGAATCTGTGCTCGAAAGCGAGTTGGCTGCCGAACGGGAGTCCGAATGGATCGACCCAGGCGAAGCGCGTGAATGTCCAGGCTGTCACGGTTCACGTTTAAATGCGGAGGCTCGTCATGTGCGCGTGCAGGGCTACACGATCGATCAATTCACTGATCTGTCGGCGGGCGAAGCAGCGCGTGCAATCGCGAAGCTAAAATTTACAGGAAGAGATCAAACGATAACCTCCGGTCTGATTCCCGAGATTCAACAGCGACTGCGGTTCATGGAGACCGTTGGTCTTGGTTATCTCGCGCTGGGGCGTTCCGCCAAGACTTTGAGTGGCGGTGAGTCGCAGCGAATCCGTCTGGCCGCGCAACTCGGTTCGAACTTGCGCGGCGTCCTTTACGTTTTAGATGAGCCAACCATCGGTTTGCATCCGCGGGATAATGAGCGCCTGCTCGAAACACTCACGACCCTGCGCAACAAGGGCAACTCCTTGCTTGTTGTGGAGCACGATGAAGAAACGATGCGCCACGCCGATCACATTGTCGATCTCGGGCCGCGCGCGGGCATTCATGGCGGCGAAGTAGTGACGAGTGGAACGCTGAGCGAGGTTCAGAAAAATTTAAAATCCGAGACCGCGCGATGTTTGAAATCGCCACTTTGTCATCCCATTCGAGGATCACGCCGTTCGCTGCGAGATGTCGAAAAGTGGATCGAAATCCATGGCGCGCGCGCCAACAACTTGAAGAACATCGAAGTGCGTTTCCCGGTTGGGAGACTTTCGGTGATCACCGGAATTTCCGGCAGCGGCAAATCGACGCTAATGCACAGCGTGTTGTTGCCTCAGGTCAAAGCGGCTCTGGGGAGTGCGCGCGTTTCGCGTGCTGGTGAAGGCATTCTGCCTTCACGACCTTCCCAATTGTTTCTATGGGCTGACAAGTTCCGAAAAAAGAAAAGTTCGTTGCCGCAGAATGCGGCACCCAGCACGCCACAGGCGCGCGCTCCCCGGAATGTCTTCATCGAAGCGGTGTACGAAGTGGATCAGTCTCCAATCGGCAAGACCTCGCGCTCGACCCCGGGAACGTACGTGAAAGTGTTCGATGAAATTAGAAATCTTTATGCGCAATTGCCGGTATCACGGATGCGCGGCTATTCGGCGAGCCGGTTCTCGTTCAACGCCGAAGGCGGCCGCTGCGAAACGTGCAAGGGCCAGGGCGTGATCAAACTCGAGATGAACTTTCTGCCCAGCAGCTACGTCTCTTGCGAAGATTGTCACGGCAGACGGTACAATCCGCAGACGCTGGAGGTTCTCTACAACGAGAAGTCCATCGGAGACGTGATGGAAATGACCATCGAAGAGGCAGCGCAATTCTTTTCAGCGCATCCGAAGATTGCCCGTCCACTTTCGCTACTGGTGGATACCGGTCTTGGATATCTGAAGCTGGGACAACCGAGTCCCACGCTAAGTGGTGGTGAAGCGCAGCGTCTCAAGCTGGTGACGCAATTGAAACGCGGCGTGAGCCGCGCTGCGAACGAGCGGATTCGAAAAATGCGCAAGCCCGGATCGACGTTGTATTTGCTGGAGGAACCCACGATCGGCCTGCACATGGCCGACATTGAATTGCTCCTCAACGTGATTCACCGGCTGGTTGATGAAGGGAATACGGTCATTATCATCGAACACAATCTCAGCGTCATTGCCGAAGCCGACTACATTGTTGACCTGGGTCCGGAAGCCGGTGCCAATGGAGGTCAAGTAGTCGCGTCTGGAACACCGGAGCAGGTGGCGACAAACCGTGTTAGTCGCACCGCGCCATTTTTGCGAAAGGCGCTGAAGACAGCAGGTCCGAAAGCTGCTCTGTCATCCTGAGCGGAGCGAAGGACTCGCAATCAAAGTCGCCGCCTCACAGGGAACATAACGTTACCGTTGGGTTATTGGGAGATCCCTCATCCCGCAGTCGCGGGATTGCGGATGACACGCCTTCTGTAGCCGTCGCCCTATGGGCGACGCACGTTTCGCGCACGTTTCGCGCAGCGAAACGGCTACAGTTTGATTGCGCAAATTGATAACGTCGCTCAGAATCGCGGCCCAGATGTTCGCGTACTATCTCCACAACCTCGATCCGATCATCTTCCGGATTTACGACAACGTGGGACCGCGATGGTATGGGCTGGCTTATGTGGCTGCGTTTGTATCGAGCTATCTGCTTTTCATGTGGCTGTCCAAACGGGGATACGCCGATCTCCCGCCGCAACGCGTAGGAGATTTCATCACCGGTTGCGCATTATTCGGCGTGATCGTTGGCGGGCGGCTCGGTTACGTTTTTTTCTACAAGCCGGAAATGTTGCGCGAGCCATTGTCGATCTTGCGGGTTTGGGAAGGGGGCATGTCCAGCCATGGCGGGATGCTGGGCCTGTTGGTGTTCACATTCTACTACGCGTACCGTCACAAAATTTCCTGGCTTAACCTCGGCGATAACCTCGTCGTAACGGCTCCCGTGGGATTGTTCTTTGGACGATGCGCGAACTTCATCAATGGCGAACTCTACGGGCGCATCGCGAGTGTTCCCTGGGCGATGCAATTTCCGAAGGAACTGTTCGATCATCCTCAGGAAACTGAACGCGCAATCGAAGCTTCCGCGCGAATTGATCCATCGCTGACGACACCAGATGCGATCATCGGGGCGGTGCGCAGCCGGCCAGAGGTCGCGAACGCGCTGCGCTCAATCCTGTCGCCGCGCCATCCCTCGCAAATTTATGAGGCCTTCTTCGAAGGTGTTGTGTTGTTCGCGATTTTGTGGTTTGTGCGCACACGTCTGCGACAACCGAATGGCGTTTTGACCGGATTGTTCTTCATTTGTTACGCCATTTTTCGAATCGTGGTGGAAAATTTCCGCGAGCCGGATGCCGCGTTGATCGGCCCGTTCACACGCGGCCAATTCTTTTCCTTTTTCCTGATTGTCATTGGCGCTGCGTTTATCGTGGCTGCGAAAAAGCATCCGACGTTTCCGAAGAGTACGCCCTCGTAAACGTTGTCATGTCGAGCGAAGTCGAGACATCCCGTGGCTGAACGTGATGGTAGTTTCGCGGGATCCTTCGACTTCTCCCGCGGATGCGGGATCCGCTCAGGATGACAACGCGTTTTAATTGGCGCTTTCAGCGCAGTAGGTTATTACTAATGCCGGTGACGCGGGAATGCTCGTTCCGGAAATTGTAGCGGCCGGCGGCGGTTTAGTCTTTGCGTTCGATCATTCGACGATCGCAGGGAAAATTGTCCTCACACTACTTGCTGTCGTATCGATCTTCAGCTGGTCGATCATGATTACGAAGTTGCGCGTGATCCGGTTCGCTCGCAGACAGAACGCGCGGTTCATGGCTGCTTTTCACAAGGATCGACAGCCTCTTCGTTTGTTTGAGAAAAACGCGCGTTTCCCTGGTGCGCCTGTTTTCAATGTCTATCGCGCCGGATGTGAGGAAATGACATTTCATCTTCTGGGGTCGGCTGAAGTCGATGAGACTTTTCGCGCGCGGCTTGAAATTGCTGACAAAATTTCACCGGCCCAAATGGGCGCGGTCAATGCCGCAATGGAGCGTGCAGTGGGCGAGACAGCGCTCTCACTTGAATCGCAGATGATTTTGCTCGCCACCGCGGTGAGCGGTTCGCCTTTCCTGGGATTGCTCGGCACGGTGTGGGGAGTAATGGACGCATTCACCGGAGTGGCGGAAGCAGGGTCGCCGAATCTTGTGGCGATGGCGCCCGGCGTTTCCGGCGCCCTGATCACCACAGTGGTCGCATTGTGCGTGGCGATTCCGGCGATGTTCGGTTACAACTTTCTCGTCACCAGTATTCGCGGCATCATCGTGGAAATGGATAACTTCGCCGCCGAGCTCGCATCCGAGTTTGAACACAAATACGTCGATCACGGGTCGAGAGATTCCGCGTTTCGAAGATGAGGGCATCTCTGTCATTGGGCGTTGAGCCTTGGGGGTTGAGCGTTGGGCGTTTTCCGAAAATGTTTTTCAACGCTCAACGTCCAACGTCCAACGCCCAACACCCAATTCAGAATTCGTGATGCGCCGCTATTCGCAACGCCAGAGTCTCTCCACATTGAGCGAGATCAACATCACGCCGCTGCTCGATCTCGCCTTTGTGCTGCTGATTATTTTCATGATTACTACGCCGCTGCTGGAAAGCAGCATGAACCTGGTGATCCCATCCAGTGGCACGAAGAATCCGCCAATCAACACGTCGCATGTGCAAACGGTCTCAATCGATCGCAACGACGCGATCCGATTCAATGATCAATTGTTGGACTTGGAAACACTGACGACGCAGTTGCTGGCCGTGAAACAGACAAACCCGGATATCGCTATCGTGATTCGACCGGATCGCGATTTGCCGGTGCAAAAATTGATCGGAGTAATGGACGCATTGCAACGCGCGGGAATCACGAAGGTCGGCATCGCCACAAAGGCTGATTCAAATGAACGCTAAGGGGGCGGTGATTCGTTACATGGTTACATCGTTAAATCGGATTCACGTTTCCACTGTTCAACGCTTCAACGGTTCAACGGCGTGAAGGGGTTTTGGCGAAACGTCGTCCTGATTGCGCTCGCGCACATTGCTCTGATCGCGGGTTTGATTCGCTGGAGCGTGGCGGCGAAGGCACCAGCGAATCCAGAGAGCATCATGTGGTTAGGCGCCGCAGGGGATCTCTCTGCAGACGAATCGGAAAAAGAGGAATCGCCATTACCAAAACAGGCACCTGCTAAAACCGAATCCAGTCGGCTGGAAAAGAATGATGCAGAAGAGAAGCCCGTCGTAACAACCGCGAACAGCGAAATAGAATTGCCATCAGCTACTCCGAAACCAACGGCAACAGCCGCAAAGCCGAGTGCCACTCCTTCGCCGAAACCAAAGGTAACTCCAAAGCCAACACCGAAACCTGCCCGCAATGTCACGCATCGCGTTGCAGCCGGGTCGACTCCCAAGAAAACGCTGCCAGCAAAGCCCAAGCCGCGCCCAGCGAAATCGAGCGCCAAGTCGGAAAAGAAAGACAAAATCACTCTGGCGAAAAGCGACGCCACGCCTCATAACGCAAGCGGCTCGACAGGCAAAGACGGCACTGCCGGCGGCGGC
>JAICUQ010000031.1 GCA_025935755.1 Chthoniobacterales bacterium
CAGGTGTCATCACGGCCGAGGGGCATTCTTCAATCACCTTTTGGTTACGCCGTTGAATAGAGCAATCGCGTTCGCCCAGATGGACGATGTGGCCGCGGCTATCGGCCATGATTTGAAATTCTATGTGGCGCGGGTTGACGAGGAGCTTCTCGAGGTAAACCTCATCGCTTCCAAACGCTTTCTGCGCCTCATGACGCGCGCTATGGAAAGCGGATTTAAGGCTTGGCTCGTTATGCGCAGCGCGCATTCCGCGGCCTCCGCCGCCAGCGGCTGCCTTGATCATCACCGGGTAGCCAAGCTTCCTCGCGATTTTCATCGCTTCATCTTCTGTCTCGACGATGCCGTCACTCCCTGGCGTCACCGGCACGCCGGCTTTGCGTGCAGCCGCGCGAGCAGCGTTCTTGTCGCCCATCGATTGCATCGCACTGGAGGAGGGCCCAATGAATTTGATGTTGCAGCTTTCGCACACTTCCGCGAAATGCGGATTCTCAGCGAGGAATCCGTAGCCGGGGTGAATCGCGTCCACGTCGCCGATCTCGGCCGCGCTCATGATCCGATCGATTCGGAGGTAGCTGTCAAGGCTGGAGGCCGCACCGATACAGATTGCTTCATCGGCGAGCTGGACGTGCAAAGAATCGATGTCTGCTTCCGAATAGACGGCAAGAGTGCGAATGCCAAGTTCGTTACAGGCGCGAATGACTCGCAGCGCGATCTCTCCGCGATTGGCGATTAGAACTTTCTGGAACATGTGAGACGCGCGATTCGGCGCGCCCGATGGTCGCGCTCTACCATGTTTTAACGGACCTTGAACAGCGGCTGTCCAAATTGAACCGGCTTACCATTGTCAGCGAGCACTTCGGCGATCACGCCGCTGGTCTCAGCCTTGATCTCGTTCATCACTTTCATTGCTTCGATGATGCAAACAACAGTGTCTTCAGTCACCGGCTTCCCTACCTCTGCGAAAGCTGGCGCATCCGGCGAGGCAGCGCGGTAAAACGTGCCCACCATTGGCGAAACGATCTCTTTCATTGGCACGCTCTCGATCGGTTTCGCAGCGGGAGGCGGCGGTTCAGCTCCCCCGGCTCCGGCCTTCGCAGCGCCGGCTGCCACTGCCGGTGCAACGATCGCCGTTTGCGGAACGGACGCGCCTCTCTGCAATTTGAGACGATATCCTTCCTTTTCGATCTCGAACACAGAGAGATCGTGCTTCTTCATCAAATCGATTATCGATTTGATCTCTTTGATATCTTTAGGGTCCAAGGCGGCTTCTGGTTAACACTGAAGCGTTTTAGGTAAAGCAGTTTTGTTAGTCAGGTCAAGCACGGGCTGAAGCGATGGAGTATTACAGCGATGGCGTACTGGCGTTTGAACCACTGTCGGTCCACCATTCCATTACTTTATTACTCCAGTCCTCGACTTCGAAATTGTAGATGAGACCGATGATTATGTCGTCGTCAATAAGCCCCCATTTCTTCTGATTCATCCGACCAAGCCGGACGGCGCCCCCACCTTGTGGAAGCAATTGCGCGAATTGTTCGCATTTGAGATCGCCAGCGGCGGACAAGTCTCCATCGTGAACAGACTCGACCGCGAGACAAGCGGGCTGGTGCTCGTTGCGAAAACCGCGGCGGCGGCACGAGACTTTGGGCTGTTGATGCAGCGACACCTTTTGCGGAAAGAATATCTGGCCATCGTTTGGGGCTGGCCCGATTGGGAACAAAAGCTCGTGGACGCTCCATTAGCTCGCCAGAGCAAATACCAACCATCGCTGATTTGGCTCAAACGAATGATCCATGTTTCGGGTGCACCAGCACAAACGGAATTTTTTGTTGAACGGCGATTCAGAAAATCGACATCGTCAGGCGATCGATTCAGCCTGATTCGCGCAATTCCGCACACCGGCCGCACGCATCAGATTCGCCTGCATCTGGCATCAGTCGGCCACCCGGTCGTCGGCGACAAAATCTACGGCCCCGACCAGCAGTGTTATCTGCGGTTCATCGAAACGGGATGGACGCATGAGCTCGAACAGAAACTCCTGCTACCGCGACATGCTCTGCATTCTGCGAGATTAGCCATGGAGGACAGAGGCGCCTGGATTAGCGAGCTCCCTCCTGATCTTGCCGAATTCTGTAGCGCTGCTCTGTGAACGACTATTGGTGTATTGTTTTTCACCGTTTCGTTTCTCACGCAGCGGCCCTACGGGAGAATTGCAAGACGATTGCCGGCCAGTATCGTAGCCGCGCTAGATGAAATCTGCCCGCACCTGCATCGCTTGCACCGCTCTTTCAATTTACTCGCAAATGTTTGCTGGTGTTGAAAAGCCTGTGAGCATTGCCACCGAAGAATTCAATCCGCACCGGATCGAATTCGCACTCGAGACCGGCTACTTGTTTGGCGCGATAAATCCGCCTGCGGATTATCAAATCGGTGCGCTGTTTCTGACAGAACGCATCCGCTGGGGAGTTATTCGAAGTGACAACTGGTTACGCGGTTATCATCAGTTCTACATCACCGCGCTCGCGGAACCGATTTTCAAGGGAATCGAAAATCACTACTTCGGATTCAACATGGGCTTTCGCTACAACTTCGTTCAGCCAAATTCACGATTCGTTCCTTATATCTCGGGCGGGGTAGGCGCGGGCGGAATCGATAGCCATCCTGAGGTCCCCGGCGGCCAGGGGCAGGATTTTACGTTCAACATTCTTTCGGCGGCGGGTGTTTCTTACATTGTCAATGATAATTGGAAAGTGGACATTGGAGCGCTCTACCAGCATTTCTCTAATGGCGGTCAAACAGATCCCAATCCCAGTCTGAACCTTTTCGGACCGCAGGTGGGCGTAAGCTATTCGTTTTAGTGAAACTACCGCAAGCCTCCGGCCGCCTCAGGAGAGCAGCGAGACGCCGGCACTAGATGATGAAAACGACTGAAGAAAACGTGCTGGTCGTCCGGCGCAGCTTGTTCAATGAACTTGGGGTTTTTCATGGCCTCAACTTCGAGCCGAAAAAGTATCTCGATGCGTTTCTCTCCCGCGGAAATAACTTTTTCTTGCCGCGATCTGAAGCTGAGATCAATCCCGCGTACAAGCAGATTATTCCCTACGCGCTGATCGCGTTTCAAAACAAAGTTGCGTATTACGTCCGCGGAAAAAAAGCCGGGGAACAGCGCCTGGTGGCGAAAGGGTCAATTGGGATCGGCGGTCACATGAATGAAACCGATGAATCTCTCTTTGCGATGGAGGAGGATGCCTATTGCGCCGGCGTGGAACGTGAAGTGAATGAAGAGATCAAGATCGATGCGCCGTACGAAGATCGGATTGTTGCGCTTCTAAACGACGACACGACTGAGGTCGGCAGCGTGCATCTTGGGATCGTTCATGTATTTAAACTGGCCGAGCCGAAAGTCGAAAAGCGCGAAGCGATGATCACCGGCCTGACATTCCTTGCCAGGGACGATTTGGTCGCGCGCCGCGAAAGTATGGAGACGTGGTCGCAGATTTGTCTCGATTCGCTCGATCGCCTGCTGCTCTAAACGCGTCGCAGTGCAACGCGTAGCTCGATTCGCTTCAGCTTCCCGGCGAAGAAGCAGGAGAGGTTGCAGGCGGAGCTTCCGCTCCACCTGTGGATGCGGGTGGAGCTTGCGGTGGAGGCGCACCGGGTGATGTACCTGGAGCCGCAGGGGCAGGCGCAGCCGGCGGCGCAGCTCCAGCTGGAGCCGGAGCCACAGCTTGCTCCCTCTGCGGGATGAACGAGATCTCGTCAATCTGCCAACGACCCACCGGATGCGAGACGGTCAAATCGATATCGGCGTATCTCGCCGGGTAATAGATCCGGGAATGGAAGGACCCACGCGGCTCAAAAAATTGCGAAGTGAATTCAATCTTTCCCTGAACCTCCACAGGGCGAACAGGGGCTCCGAGCTTCACAATCTCATTCATAAACTCCTGCTGCGCCGAAGCGGGAAAATTCATTCGCGCCTGAGGACTGAGCCGCGAATTGAAGAAATTAATGTCGTGCTCGACAGCAATTTTCTGAATGGCTTCCCTGGCGAAATGTGTTCCTTCCTTCGCTGAATTCTGTTTGTTGGAATTAAGCCACCACCATGCGCCGCCAAGCAACGCCAGCACAATGATGAGTAGAACTACAACCTGCCCGGAGGAATTACGTTTAGAATTTAGTTTCAATTGTTTCATGTTGGTTTAATAACCGAACCCCATGCTCTTGATTACTTCTCCGTTACGGATAAGCACGGAATGCTTTTGCTTGCCTGTATAAGCGCCGAAACGATTTCGCGCGTTCACGGTGAAATTAACGAGATAACCCGACACAGCTTCACTGCCCTTGCCCATCTCGGATGGTTTCGGTTCTTCGCTCCACTCGATGCGCGCGCTGTCTGGATCGATCAATTGCTTATTGAGCCACTGCATGATGATCTCTTTGTAATGCGCGGGATAAGGGCCGTAACGCGCTGTGTCTGGTGAAGGCGATTGGGCATTCAAGCTGCCTGCAAAAGTCATTCCCAGCGCGAGTCCGCAAATCAGCGACTCCCGTACGAATGCTTTCATGTTTTTCCTTTACCATTCTCGCCGGCGGCTAGTCCAGCGTAATGACGTGGCAACTGTCAAGCTTTACAGAGGAACCCGCTCTGCTTAGGTCACCTTCTTAGAAAGAAAGTGTGGCCGTGAAAAACTTCCTGCTCCTGATTGCGATACTGACATTCTCGATACCGGCTTTTTCTGAAGAAACTCCGGGTGTGACTGGCACGCAGGGCGAAACTGCAGGCAAATTCAACGGACCCGGCAGCGATTCCCCTGCCCTGCAACACTCGGCACGGCTCGATCCGGCTGCGGCAACACAGGCGTGGCTGGACAGCGTGCCGAGGGATAAGCGCAAAAACTCAGATGCCTATTTTGAGGGCGGTTACTGGCTGTTGTTGTGGAATTACTTTCTGGCTGCTGCCATCTCGATTCTTCTATTGTCATCGAGAATCTCGGCGCGACTACGCGATTCTGTCGAGCGCATAACGAGATACAAAAACCTGCAAGTCGCCTGTTACAGCGTGATTTATTTGCTGCTTGTTTACGTGTTGAGCTTTCCGCTTAACGTTTACGAGCACTTCTTTCGCGAGCATCAATATGGACTCGCCACCCAAAATTTTCCGGCCTGGTTTCAAGAGCAATTCATTGGGCTTGGCATCACCCTCGTCGCTGGCTCCATCTTTTTGGTCGTGTTGTATGCCGTTTTTCGGCGAGCACCCAAAACGTGGTGGATCTGGGGAACCGCCATCGCTGTCGTTTTCTCGTTTTTCATCCTGATCATTGCACCGGTGTTTATCGAACCACTCTTCAACACGTATAAACCGCTGACCAAACCGGAAATCAGCGAAGCCATCCTCACGATGGCTCGTGCGAATCAAATTCCCGTTGACCAAGTGTTCGAAGTCGATGCTTCCCGGCAAACAACGCGGGTAAGCGCGAATGTTTCAGGAATACTCGGCACCACACGCATTGCGCTAAACGACAACCTGCTCAAGCAATGCACCCTGCCGGAGATCCGCGCGGTGATGGCGCACGAAATGGGACATTATGTTCTGAATCACGGCGCAAAGTTGATGACGTACCTGGGTATTTTTGTGCTCATCGGATTCGCGCTCACCCGGATGCTCTTTGACGCGGCGGTCAAACGCTGGGGTGAAAAATGGCGGGTGCGCGGTATTGCCGACCTGGCCGGACTCCCGCTTTTGGCCCTGATCTTCAGCACGTTCCTTTTTCTCGCAACGCCACTTCTCAACACTTTGGTGAGAGTCACTGAACGTGAAGCGGATGCCTTTGGAATCAATACATCCCGCGAACCCGACGGCATGGCGAAAGTCGCGCTTAAACTCGGCGCCTATCGCAAGCTGAACCCGACCCCTCTTGAAGAATTTATCTTTTTTGATCACCCCAGCGGGCGCGCACGGATTCGCATGGCGATGGATTGGAAAGCGGCGAATTTGCCGGCGGGAGAAAATCTGAGCCCGAATCGCTAAATCCGAAACAAACCGTGCATCAACTCGTTCACCGGGTCTCGCGCGGGTGTTGCGAAGGCGCAGCGGCGGTAGCAGCAGATTTGCCCTTTTGGATCAACATCAGATTGCGAACGTAAATCAGCGAATTCGGAAGATAAGCCAGGATGCCAACCGGATCCCGCTTGAAGATAAAATAAAGGCACATGATCACGCTGCCTCCGATGCTCCAATACCAAAATGAAACCGGTATAACGCTTTCGCCCTGACGCTCTGAGGCGATCCACTGCACGAGGAAACGCATTGAAAACGTGGCATTCCCGATCAGGCCGAGGATGACGAGGTAACTCCAGTCCAGCCCGAGGAACCGGTACTCTTTGCCAATCCAGGTGATTGCGATAAGTGCGAGTGTGTCCATAGAAGATGTTAGTCAACCTGTCATTCCGAGCGAAGTCGAGGCTTCAACGCAGCCCGGAATCCTTTCGCCTAGGTTTTGCACCCGTAACATGGGTGTGAGTCCACTTCCACGGGATCCTTCGACTTCCGCTCAGGATGGCCTCGCCGAATTATTCGGTTTGACTATTTCGTACCGGAGTTGTCTCGATTTCATCCAGCGCACTCCCAGCAAGTCGCGGAAGGACTTGAACAAACGATTCCAGACACCGTAATGACTCGTGCCGGAAAATCGCGGATTCGTCGAAACGGGCACTTCAACAACACGAAATCCTTGCATCTTGATCAACGTGGGCAGAAAGCGATGTGCTCCGTGGAAGAAGTTTACCTGGCTGATGCATTCACGTTTAAATACGCGGTATGTGCACCCGGCATCGCTAATGTTTTCGCCGGACAATTTGTTCCGAACCCAATTCGCAATTCGCGACGAAGCGATCCGGATCCAATTGTCTCCGTGGCTGCGGGTCGCCATCCGCGTTCCGCAAACGCAATCTGAATCGGTAAGGGCTGCCAGCATCGCAGGCAGATCCCTGGGGTCATTTTGCAAATCGGCGTCGAGGGTCGCGATGTATTGGCCACGCGAAGCTTGCATTCCGGCCCAGCTCGCAGCCGATTCGCCACAGTTGAACTCGAAACGTTGAATGCGCAGCCGCGGATCGCTTGCCGCAAGTCCCTTCAGCATGTTCCAGGAATCGTCCGTGCTGCAGTCATCGGTAATCACCACCTCGTACTCCAACCCGAGCGGGTCGAGAACGTCGTGAATCGCAGCCGTTAATGGCTGCAGATTTCTTTCCTCGTTATGGCACGGAATAACAAGGCTAAGCTCCATCGCGTTCATCGTATTTTGGAGTGCGGAGACATGTCTGCGCTTTTAAAACGGCGACCTCGCCGCAGCAATATTAGCTGTGGAAAAATTCCAATACCGCGTCACAGACGTAATCCACATCTTCCATCGGCAATTCACCGTAAATCGGCAGCGACAGAATTTCGTTCACCACTTGTTCGGTTCGCGGCAGCGTCGGCAGATCGGGATACAATTTCGTGATCGCAGGCTGCTGATGATTTGCCAGGGGATAATGGATACCGATACTGATTCCCTTGGTTTGCAGGTGTTTTGCTAATTCGTCCCGGCGTTCAGTACGGATGACGTACATGTGGTAAACAGAAGAAGCCCACTGTTTCTCAGGAGGCGTTTGGACAACGCGACTGACACGTTCTGTGTAATGAGCTGCCACGCGACGTCGATGCTCATTTAACCGATCTAGGTTCCGCAGTTCCACGCGTCCGATCGCAGCTTGGATTTCGTTGAAACGCAGGTTGTAGCCCACCATGTCGTGGACATACTTCGATTTGCGGCCGTGATTGCGCAACATGCGAACGTCCTCCGCGAGCGCGCTGTCGTTAGTCGTAATGCAACCGCCGTCGCCCATGACGGTGAGATTCTTAGATGGGAAAAACGAGAACATGCCGGCGACTCCAGCCGCACCCACTCGTTCGTCTTTGAATCGCGCACCGTGCGCCTGCGCGCAGTCTTCAATCACCCATAGGTTTCGTTTTCGCCCGATTTCCAGAACGCGATCGAGATTCGCCGGATGACCATAAATATGGACCGGCAAAATACCCACCGTGCGCGGCGTGATTGATGCCTCCAGCAGGTCGACATCGAGACAATAAGTTTCGTCGATGTCGATGAACACCGGTCTGGCGCCGAAATGAATCATTGGTTCTATGGTGGGAAATGCGGTATGCGACGGGACGAGGATCTCGTCACCCGGTTTTAATCCCATCGCCTTGTGCAACAGAAATCCACCCGCCGTCCAGGACGAACAAAGCACTGCGTGTTTGGTGCCGATGTAGGTCGCCAGTTCGCTTTCGAACGCCTCGCATTCTTTGCCGAGAATGTACGAGCCCGATTCTAACGCGCGTAACGCCGCTGCGCGTACTTCTTCGTTCAAGAAAACCCGGGAGAGCGGAATTTTTCTCATTTAACCAAAATGAATTGTGTTCTGAGCGCAGCGAAGAATCTCTGGCTAGCGTTCGGCGGAAAAGGGCAACATCCAGAGATGTTTCGCTTCGCTCAACATGACATACGGGTAGCGCCTCAGAAATTGCCAGCTTTCCTGTGGATTAGCGTCTAGTCAATGTACGTTGCGTCCAGCAATTTCTATCCACGTTCCAGTTCGCGCGGATTCCAGTGCAGCTTCGATCACACGAACAGCGTCGCAGCCTGCCCGTCCATCGACCGGTGAAGCCGTTCGTTTTTCGATCGAATCAATAAACGCCGCTAACTCGGCCCGCAACGGTTCTTCAGGCGGAAATTCCAGTTGGTGCATCGTTCCTTCCAGCGCCTGAATCTCGCCGTTCTCCGTAACGTGCCGATTTTCAAACGTTTTGATCTTGTACTGTGCGACGTTGTAATCGCATACCGCCGAAGAATCCGTGCCGACTACTGTCAATTCTCTGAATTTTCCCGGCGCATGATATCCGGCTTCGACCGTCGCGAACATGGGATCATTAGAACCGTTCCCGTATTGCAGGATTAGCAACGATTCGTCGTCGACTCCGCGTGTAAAAAAATCCTGCATCACCGCGTGAACACGCGACGGCATTACCCCGAGGAAGAAATTGAAAAGATCAACAAAATGAATGCTGTCGGCAAAAGTAACGCCCGTATCGAGGCGTGGGCGTTTGAAACCGCTGAATCTCGCGCGCAACATTTTGAGCCGGCCGAATCGTCCCGCAGCAATCGCGTCCCGCAACCACAGAGACGCGGGATCGAATCGGAAGATGTGTCCTACTTGCAGAATAAGCGCGGATTTGTCCGCTAATTCGGCCAGCTTTTTCGCGTCGGTTGAGACCAGCGTAATTGGTTTCTCCACAAAAACGTCTTTGCCCATTTCCAGCAGTTCGCGGCATATATCGAAATGCGTCGGCGCAGGCGTAACGACCACTGCAGCATCGACCTTTTCGAAAAGTGAACGCGGATCTGTGCTGCATTGAGCTCCGGGAACGCTCGCGGCTCTCAGTCGTTGCTCATGATGATCAGCAACAAAAAGCTCAATCGGCATCGACTTGAGTATGCGCAAATGATTCGCCCCCCAGCGGCCGACACCAATGAGAAGAATCCGTTTTTGCTTTCCATCCGACATACGTACTGCGAACTCAGATTCCGATTACGCGGAATTTTTGATTGTCGATATGAGCGTATCGGCAATCGTTGCCGGTGTTTCAGCGACGGCGATGCCAGCAGCCTGCAGCGCCTCAATTTTTCCGGCTGCAGTTCCTTTTCCGCCGGAAACGATTGCGCCCGCATGGCCCATCCGTCGTCCCGCCGGGGCGGTTTTTCCGGCGATGAATGCGGCCACGGGTTTTTTGCAATTCGTTTTGATCCATTCCGCGGCCTCTTCTTCAGCGGACCCGCCGATCTCTCCGATTAAAATCAGCGCATCTGTACCCGGATCGTCATTGAACAGTTTCACGCAATCGAGATGCGATAGACCGTGAATCGGATCGCCGCCAATTCCAATGCATGTTGATTGGCCGAAACCGCGAGATGTTAATTGCCAGACTGCTTCGTAGGTGAGTGTCCCGGAACGCGAGATCACGCCAATGTTGCCCGGCTTGTGAATGTACCCGGGCATGATTCCAATCTTGCACTGCCCGGGTGTGATGATTCCCGGGCAATTCGGCCCGATCAGGCGCGATTTCTTTCCGCGCATGAGCGCTTTCACCCGCATCATGTCCATCACTGGAATTCCTTCCGTGATGCAAACTACCAACTCGACTTCCGCATCAACTGCTTCAAGGATCGAATCCGCAGCGGCAGGCGCAGGCACGAACACCATTGAGGCGTTGCACCCGGTTTTTTGTCGCGCTTCCCAGACAGTATCGAACACTGGCACCTTGCCTTCGAACATTTGGCCGCCTTTTCCTGGCGTGACCCCGGCAACCACGTTCGTCCCGTACTCCATGCATTGTCGGGTGTGAAAAGCACCCGCGCTGCCGGTGATGCCCTGCACCACAAGGCGTGTGTTCTTATCAACTAAAACAGACATGTCTGAACAGAAATTGGTGAATTGAACCCGTCATTCCGAGCCAGTCGAGGAATCCCGTGGCCCGTACGAACATATAGCCCGGGGATTGAAAGCCTGGCCTCGCGAACGTTGCAGCCTGGACTCCGCTTTGCTGCGCTCCGGATCATAGTGAACATCAGCTTGATGGTTTTTCTTTCCTCTTGTGAATCACGAGCTTGTTTCCGTCCGGGTCGCGGAACTGCGCCATCCAGCAAACTGGCGTCTCGGTTTTCTCCATATCGAACACCACACCACGTTGCTTCAGCTTTCCGTAAGCATCATCAAAATCTCCTACCTCAAAGGCGACTGTTGTTCCGTCGCGCGAAGGCTGCCATGCCGGATGGCAACCCACCCCGATTGTTGTCGGGCCAAGATCGTACTCGACCCACGCCCCATCCATCTGTGTGCGTGTAGGTTTTAACTCCAGTGTCTCCTGATAGAATTTCCGTGCGCGGTCTTTGTCAGAAACGGCAATCGCCACGAAGGCCACTTCATTCGTGATCATTTGCACACTCCTTTCTCATTTTCTGGTTTGAGTTTGTGAACGATGAGTTTGTTGCCCTCGGGATCGTGTGACGGCTTCCAATCCTCGCCTACGTTCGCGATGGCAAGCGTATTGTCGCCGACGTTGAACTCGATTCATTTTCCGCACATCATTTCCTCCGACACTGGCAAGCCGAGCAACTCCGCATAAAACTTTCCAGCTCGCGGGATGTCCGTGACGGGGATACCAACAGATCCGATATCCTTGATCTTCATCGTGTGGATTTCTTTTGTTGTTGTTCCAACCAATCTCTAATGGTCCCGATGATTTTGGGATCGAAAGCTGCCTGTTTATCGGCAAACGCATCAGACATGCTCAGATAATGCTGGCCGCCGTGTCCCATGTTCGGCACTTCGATAAAACGCGCCGCACCAGGCAGGTTTGCGTTCACGATTTGCGCGATCAGCTCAGAATCTTCTCGGCCCATGATCCAGTCGTATTGCCCGTGCAAAATTAACGCCGGGACCTTCACGCGGGACCAGGCGGCTGCTAGATTCAGTTTCTGCAGATCTTCATAAAATTTCAGAGGTCGTCCGTAAAGATGGGTTTGGTCTTTTCCTTCAGGCCACAGATCCGCAAGCTCGGCCTTCTCTTTCAAAATCTCTGAAACGCTGCGGCCGTTGACCAACCATTCGTAGTAAAGCGTGGTAGCTCCCTTTATCCGGTCAGTCAGCTCCCCTGGCGATTTTTTCAACAACGCAAAACGCCGCCGTTCGATGTCCAGCATGTGCTCAAACCACGTTTTAACCCAGCCACCAATGGTGATGTAGCCACGTACCTGCGCTTGTTCTGATTCCGTCTCGGGAACCAGCGGTGCGAATCCGCCACCGTTACTGCTGCCAAAGATGTACACGCGGCCCGGGTCGATGAAGTCGTAGTTTTTCAGCGCACGGAACGCAGCGCGGTACCCGGCAAGCTCCGTTTCGAAATCCGTTTGCGAACAATCCCCTTCGCTGTCGCCGCAACCAGGTTTATCGATTTTGAACAAGCAAAACCCCGGCGTTTGCGCGACTCCGCGCAAAATTAATCCGATCGTATCTTTCGTATCGGCCGGTGCTTCCACCGAATCGCAACTCAGCCACCCCGTGAGAAAAATGACCGGCAATTTTCCTTTGGCGTCACGCGGCTTGGTGATGATGCTGCGCAAGCGTTTGCCATCGGGCATTGCCACCGAGTCGTAGATAACGTCCACATTTGGATAACTCTCGCGTGGAGATTTCGATTTACGCGGCAAATCGTCGGCGCGGAGCGTCCCGGTGAAGAGGATAAAAAGCATCGATAAAGCGACGCGAGAACGCGCGCGCGCTCCCAAAGCTTGCGCCAAACGAAACAAGGTTTGCGAACATTTCGCACGCAGTGCTTTTGGAGTGCAACGCGTACTCGCATCGCTGTCATCGTACAACATCATGATGCTGATTTTGCTGCATTGACGACCTTCTGTGCTGCATCGGCCAGATCATCCGCTGCGATTAGTGCCACGCCGCTTTCCTTCAACAGTTGTTTGCCATGCTCCACGTTTGTTCCTTCCAGACGAACCACGAGCGGCACCGACAACTTCACCGTTTTTGCGGCATCGATGATGCCCTGCGCGATCACGTCGCATTTCATGATGCCGCCAAAAATGTTGACCAAGATTGCTTTCACTTTTTTGTCGGCGATCAGGATTTTGAACGCTTCGGTCACCTGCTCTTCCGTCGCGCCGCCGCCGACGTCGAGAAAGTTGGCAGGTTCGCCGCCATAGAACTTAATGATGTCCATGGTAGCCATGGCGAGCCCGGCGCCGTTGACCAGGCACGCTATGTTGCCGTCCAGCCCGATGTAATTGAGTCCATGTTTTGAGGCTTCAACTTCGCGAGGATCTTCCTCGGCTCTGTCGCGCATCGCAGCAATCTCCGGATGCCGGTATAACGCGTTGTCGTCGAAGTTGAACTTCGCATCCAGCGCAAGAACTTCGCCCCTCTTGGTAACGACCAGCGGGTTGACCTCGACCATGGAACAGTCGTACGCAATAAACGTGCGATAGAGTCCTTCGAACAATTTCGACGCGTTCTTTAACTGCGATGATTCAAACCCGAGTTGTTTCGCCAACTTGCGTGCCTGGTACGGCTGCAACCCGGCCAAAGGATTAACCGGTTCCCGCATGATTTTCTCGGGTGATTTCTCTGCGACAGCTTCGATTTCGACGCCGCCTTCGGTGCTGGCAACAATCAAGGGCGCGGCCGTGGCACGATCGAGCAGCACGGCAAAATAAATTTCTCGCGCGATGTCGGCCGATTCGGCCACGAGGACTTTGTTCACCAGACGCCCCGACGGACCAGTCTGGTGCGTCACCAGGATTTGCCCGAGCATCTTCGCCGCAACGTCACGGACTTCGTCAGGCGTCTTGCGAACGTGCACTCCGCCTTTGAATCCGTTTTTGAAAGTGCCCTTGCCGCGCCCGCCGGCGTGGATCTGTGCCTTAACGACAATATCGATATCGCCAAGCTCACGCGCTATTTGCTCCGCGTCATCGAGTGTAGCCGCGACTCTGCCGCGCGTCGTAGCGACATCGAATTTCTGCAACAACTCTTTGGCTTGATATTCGTGGATGTTCATCGGGTAACTACAACAATTCGCGGAATGTCATTCTGAGCGGGGCGAAGCAGGCTCGAGTAACGCCGTGAAAGTACCTTCAGCTTGCGCCACGGGATGTCTCGATTTCGCTCGACATGACAACGGGACTGATGTTTCGCTTCGCTCAACATGGCAATGGTGGTCTATCCGCTGGCGGGCAGATTGGAATAGCCCGCACATCGCCACTCAGCAACGATTTTTCTTTTTCGAATTGGCTTGCGTTCCGGAAATCCAGCCGACTACGGTGCAGCCATGAAAAACTCTCTGAGACTGTTCACGTTATCGGGCGCACTGGTGATTGCGCTCGCGTTCACGAACCTGGCCGCCACGCCTGCGCAGGAAAAGGCGTTCACCGACAAATACAAAACAGCGCTGGAAGGTAAGGACACAGCCACTCTCGAAGGTTTCCTTTACACCACAGGCTCTGACCCGCAGGCGCTCGAGTTTTACAAAATGATGCAGTCCGGCGCGGCTGGAGAAAAAATCGCCAGCATCGAACTTGTTAGTCTCACGCCGGAGGACGTGAAGAAAGCAACAACACCGATGGACGGACCGACTGGCAAAGTCTGTCTGAATCTTAAACCGACGAAGAAGCTCGTCATCAAGGTTGAGCAAAAAGATGCGAACGGCAGCTCGTCGAGCAGCTCCGAAAATTTCGTCGCCGAGAAAGACGGCAAATTGGTCATCCCTGTGCCGGGACCATGTAAGTAACGTTCCGGTTGCGTTCGCCGTTCAAGCGATGTGCGGACGCATCGCTTTTGCTGACTGCCGTGTTCTAAAGACAAGCTCGCAATAGCGCTTTAGCGTCCTTCGCCTTTGAACAGCGTACCCACGGTGCGTTGGTCCGTTGGCGGTTCAAGCGAGCTAACGAAAGTACGAAACCGTTCGGAAAAAACTTCAGGCCGTAGCTTCCAGTAATGAGCCATGCCCGGCGCGAAAACGTAATGTCGAAGCAGGCCGTGCCACCCTTCGAAGAGATCCCTGTCCATCATTCCGTACACATGATGAAAATGAATGGTCTCAAACGCTTTCAAAAATTGGTAAGCAGCATGAAAAAATCGAGCCCGCTCTTCAGCTGACAGTGCGCCGATATCTTCAAGCCCGACGCGCCAGATTCGTTCTAACTCGGCATTCTCCATCAATGGCTTCGTCACATCGCGCAACGCTGTTGCCGCAGCGTCCTGCATCGCGAGCTTGGCGACACGCGTGCTCTGATGCACTTGCATCGCCAGATATAGCACCGATAACACGACGGCCAGGGAGCCAATTAACTGCGAGATGGCGCTAATCGCGTCCCAGTTCATGCTGGCCATTGTACCTCACCTCATTCTCGGCAGCGAAGCTGCAATCATCTGGCGGACCATGCGTTCCCGCTCACATGGGCGGTGATGGCGGCAGTTCGGGCGGAATACCTGGTGAAGCTGAAGGCGCCGCAGGCATTTTGTGCGGCGACGCCAGAATCGGCAAAAATTCCGGAGGCATGAAACCCGCCCATACATCGTAATCGGCACCGAACTGTCGAAGGAACAACAACGAAAACGCTCCAATGGTCGTCGGAATTGGCAAAAGTATAACCGTACCGACATACGGAATCGCGGCGACGCAACAAGTGGCACACGTCACCGCACAACTAATCATCAGCGCCGCGACCGCTAATAGCAGAAGAAACAAGACGTACAAAAAAATTGGTCCGGGCTGGGAACTTACCAGGTTCACGGATTGAGAAAACGCGACCCGCGCGCGACACCGTTGCCGATACATGATCGGGATCATCAATTGACAAACCAGCGCCCAAACAAAACCGAGGCAGAGTGCGACAAATACCAATAACGACAGGCCGATCCAAAAACCGACACCCGGTTCTCCGTGATTACCCCGCGGAATAAACGGCATAATTAATACGAGACCCGCAATCACAATTACGACGATAAATGCGAGCATCATGAGCAGTGAGAACAGGAAAAAGCTGTTGCCTTGCACACGAAATTCTTTCCACGGCTCGACGATTGCCGCGCGATTACGAACGATGCAATCAACAAAGATGAATCTTCCGCGCGCGCGTAGCCAGGCGAACACGACGATGAGAACGAGAACGATGCAAATCAGAACACAAATGCTCGTGATCAGAACCGGCTGCGGAATCTGTCCAATCGCTTCATTAAGTTTATGCGCCTCTTTGCTTTCGCCGTCCGGGATGTTGAAGTTGCCGCCTCCGCCGGCGCCAAGGTTTGCAAGCCAGGCAGCGAAACCGATCACGAGCCATTTCTTCAAATCGAACGGCTGAAACAAAATTCGTTTCATCAATTCGAATGCTTCGCCGAACGGCTTAAAGAGTTCGATTTTCGATCCGTTTCCGTTCATACGCGAATCCGGCTGCAACCGGCCGCGATTGTAATGCAAGCGCATCGCTTGCCAAGCCAAACGAGAAGCAACCCGGTGGTTGCCGATTGCGCTGAAAACAGCGCTCTCTACAGCCGCTTCGATGCGTTGTGACGTTCACTGATAAGGACAATGGTATGTCGATGTCTCAGCCAAAACGGCGGTATCCGATCGGTGCCGAGTTAGTCGGTGAAAACCGAACGCATTTTCGCGTTTGGGCGCCGAAAGCGCAGAACGTCGACGTTGTTCTCAATAACGGCACGGAAGCGAACCCGACATTTCTCCCACTGACGGCGGAACCGTACGGATACTTTTCCGGGAGAGCCGAGGTGGGCGCCGGCACTCTTTACCGTTTCCGTGTTAATCGAACGACGGAGAGTTATCCCGATCCGGCCTCGCGTTTTCAACCCGATGGACCGGACGGACCCTCGTGCATCGTAGATCCCACAGAATTCCAATGGACGGACTCGGATTGGTCTGGGTTGAAGTTAGAAGGCCAGACCTTTTACGAAATCCACGTCGGCACATTCACGAAGGAAGGAACGTGGCGTGCCGCGGCTGAGCAGTTACCCGAACTGGCGCGAATCGGAATCACAGCAATCGAAATGATGCCGGTCGCGGAGTTCCCCGGCAGATTTGGATGGGGCTATGACGGCGTTGACCTGTTCGCGCCGTCACATCTGTATGGAACACCCGACGATTTACGAGCGTTCGTGGATCATGCGCACTCGTTAGGCCTCGGTGTGATCCTCGATGTGGTTTACAACCACTTTGGGCCCGACGGAAATTATCTCGGCGCTTTCTCTGATGATTATCTCACACGCGGCAAGGGACACGAATGGGGCGATGTCATCAATTTTGACGGACCAAGCTCCGGGCCAATCCGCGAATTTTTCATCACGAACGGCCGTTACTGGATCGAAGAATTCCATTTCGACGGTTTCCGCTTTGATGCGACTCACGCGATTCACGACCAGTCGGAAGAATACATCATACGGGCGGTGGGCGCTGCCGCGCGCGAGGCGGCCGGTTCGCGTTCGATCATTCTCGTCGCCGAAAACGATCTGCAGGAATCAAAGATGATGCGAACCCCGAAGGAAGGCGGCGACGGTCTGGATGGGATGTGGAATGACGACTTTCATCACAGCGCAATTGTCGCTTTGACCGGTCAAAACGTGGGCTACTTCGGCGATTATTCAGGAAAACCGCAGGAATTTATTTCCGCTGCCAAATACGGTTTCTTGTACCAGGGACAAGCGCTTTCGTGGCGAAAAGCTCTGCGCGGGACGCCAGCGTCGGGCGTGCCAGCGGAAGCTTTCGTTTGTTTCATCGAAAACCACGACCAGATCGCAAACACCGGGGCCGGTGACCGCCCGCGCTTTCGAACATCCCCCGGACGGTATCGCGCAGTTAGCGCTCTTCTTCTACTTGGACCATGGACACCGCTGCTGTTTCAAGGCGAAGAATTCGGCGCGTCCAGCCCTTTTCTATATTTCGCCGAGGTCGGCAACGGAGCTGTTCGGGATGCGATTCGCAAAGGTCGCGCTGGATTGCTCGCACCATTTTTATCCCTCAGCGAAGCCGAGGCATTGACGAGGTTACCTGCGCCGGATGATCCCCACACGTTTTCACGATGCAAACTCAATTTGTCTGAGCGCAGAACAAATCGCGAGATTTACGATCTGCATATCGATCTTCTGAAGTTGCGTCGCGAAGATTCGCGGTTGCGGCAGCAAAGCTCGGGTGGAATCGACGGCGCAGTACTCGGTCCGGCTAGTTTTGTGCTGAGATATCTTTCAAGTCATCATAATGATCGGTTGTTACTTTTTAACCTTGGACCAACTCAAGGCTTGCATCCTCCTTCGGAACCTTTGTTAGCACCACCCCTGGCACATCGATGGGAAACTTTGTGGACTAGCGACTCCCCGCGTTACGGGGGGACTGGCACAGCTGCCATTGCCAGTCAGGCGCAGTGGCTGTTGCCGGCTGAATCAACAATTGTGCTGCGAACAGTTCGTGAAGCGAGCGCCGCGCGTCAGTAAAGCAGATCGAAAGGCTTGCTGCCGGGCCGCTGAAAGTGAACGCAGAACATGAGATTGCGAAGCCACCCACGAACAGTGGCAGACAATCAGTGACGCGGTGCCGTGCTGATTGCGCCTGGATGGCGGGACGGCATAACCAAAGAGTCGTTCCAAATCTGGTCTGACCCGATTTTGCACTCGACAGGTTTCCTGCTTGTTCCTAACGGTGTTGCCATGAAAACTCACATTCAAATTCTTTCGATCGCACTCGCGTTTCTCTGCATGGTCATCTGCGACCCAATTGCTAACGCGCTGACGCCGCCGCCGGATGGTGGCTATCCAAATTTCACCACGGCCGAAGGGCAAAATGCCCTCAAAGGCCTTACCAGCGGGGCCGGGAATACAGCCGTTGGCTGGTCTTCGCTGCTCAGCACGAGCGCGGCAAGCTTCAACACTGGTATCGGCGCCGGAACGCTCGCTCTAAACACTGCAGATCGAAATACTGCTACCGGAACCGCGGCACTTCTTCTCAACACAAGTGGCACGCAAAACACCGCAAACGGAACGTCGGCACTTTTGTACAACGACATTGGCAGCTTCAACACCGCTGTCGGAGACTCTGCTCTCTTGAACAACACGAGCGGTCTCGGCAACACCGCTATCGGCGTTGAGTCATTGGTAGCTAATACTATGGGCGGCTTTAACGCAGCGGTTGGTAACGGAGCGTTGCTCAACAATACCACCGGCAGCCATAACACCGCGACCGGCACGGGCGCGCTTGCTGCAAACACAACCGCTGACGATAACACTGCAACCGGCTTTCAAGCGCTCTTCAATAATGCGATCGGAAGCCGAAATACAGCAACCGGAGCACGTGCTCTTTCGCATAATACTGATGGCAGCAATAACACGGCGACCGGGATCGAAGCGCTTTTCAGCAATACGACCGGCTTCGCCAATACCGCCGACGGTGATGGGTCACTTACCAGTAATGTTGATGGCGACCGAAATACTGGTATTGGCTTCGCCGCGCTCGGGCTTAATAGCGCAGGTAACGACAATACCGCTGTAGGTGCAGGGGCCCTTTCAGTCAACGACATTGGAATAGAGAATAGTGCGATCGGCAGTGGGGCCCTTCAATTTAACGCTGGCGACCACAACACAGCAATCGGAAAGGACTCGCTCAATAGCAACACCGCTGGCCTTCAAAACACGGCCGTGGGCTTTTCTGCGTTGTTGAGCAATTCTGGTGGAACAAACAACACCGCCGTCGGGAATGTAGCACTTCTAAACAGTCTTGGTGACGGAAATACAGCCATAGGAGCCAGCGCGGGAATTAATGTTACTACTGCCAGCAATGCGATCTGTATTGGCATCCCGGGTCAAAATGTGAGTAACAGCTGTTTCATTGGAAACGTCTTCGCTACGACCTCGGTTGGCGGAATTGGCGTTCTGGTTAATGCCAGTGGCCAGCTCGGCACCTCGACATCCTCGCGCCGCTTTAAGGAGAACCTCAAACCAATGGAAAATGCCAGTGAGACTCTTTATGCTCTGAAACCGGTAAGTTTTCGTTACAAAAAGGAAATTGATCCGGCAGGGGTGTCTCAATTCGGGTTGGTCGCTGAAGATGTAGAAAAAGTTAATCCTAATCTGGTCGTACGTGACGAGGAAGGCAAGGCTTATAGCGTCCGCTACGACCAGGTGAACGCGATGTTACTCAATGAATTTCTCAAAGAGCACCAGAAAGTGAACGCTCAGCAACAACAGATTGATGCCCTCACGATGCAGCTCAAAAAGCAAGAAGCGCGCATTCAAAAGATTAGCGATCAGGTTGACCAGACTAACAAGCCGGTTCAACTAGCAGAGACGAGTCACTAGAATGGGCGCGGGCATTTCGAGATCGATTGTGCTTGACCCGCGTGTGAAAAGTTCCCAAGACTTCGGTCTTCAACGGATCTGAATCAGGCGAAGGTTGTGCCCCGCTCATTCTTTGCCGCTTCCGACCCGCAATCGCAAAAGTCAAACGCGGGGAAAAGGAAAAAACATGAAGCCATTGATTCAGTTTGGAAAGCTATATCAACTGTTTGCGATCACGCTGGCAGTAGTGTGCCTTGGATTTGCACAGGTAACGCACGGTGTAGTCCCGCCACCAGACGGAGGTTACCCCGGGTTCACAACCGCAGAAGGAACGAATGCGCTGAAAAATCTTACTACGGGTATCGCGAATACCGGAAACGGTTGGTATTCGCTGTTCACCAATAGCTCGGGCAGCTACAACACTGGTCTTGGTGCTGGAACCCTCATATTCAATAACGGTGATGAAAACACGGCCATCGGTGTCGCCGCGCTTTTAAGTAATAGCACTGGCGCTAACAACACAGCGATTGGCACCACCGCGCTTTTAAGCAACACGACCGGCGGCGAAAATACGGCTACCGGTGTTCAGGCACTCGAAAACAATACCACCGGTGTCGATAACACAGCCACTGGCTTTCGCGCGCTTATGAGCAATACCAGCGTCGAGAACACAGCAAACGGTGCGTTTGCGCTTCAAAGTAATACGACCGGGAGCGACAATACCGCCGTTGGATCTCAAGCGCTTCTGTCCAATACAGGGGGTAGCAGCAATACCGCCACTGGAGTTTCCGCTCTATTCAGCAACACCATTGGCAATGCTAATACTGCTGATGGCGAAGAGGCGCTTTTTTCCAACACAATGGGCGCAGAAAACACAGCCATGGGAGCCGCGGCGCTTACAAGCAACACGACTGGGGTCGGCAATACTGCTACCGGATACCATACCTTATTGTCCAATACCATCGGCAACTACAACACGGCGAGCGGTGATATCGCGCTACGAGACAACACGACTGGCTCACAGAACGTTGCGACCGGCCAACAGGCGCTTCTTAGCAACGTCGACGGTGGCAGAAACACTGCCGTTGGGGCTTCTGCGCTTTTCATGCAGACTAGCGGTGACGACAACACGGCCATTGGGTTTGGTGCGTTATCCAGCAAAACCACCGGAGCCGCTAACATCGCATTAGGCAGCGATGCCGGGGCTGGTATCACCACAGGCGACAGGAACATCGATATTGGTAACACCGGTTTAGCCGGGGATTCGCATGTGATGCGCATTGGCCAGAGCCAGTTTCAGACCTTTATCGCCGGAATCAGTGGCGTAAACGAGGGTGGAACAATTTCAGCGGTGTACATAAACACCAATGGCCAACTCGGCACCCAACCGCCGCCTTCCTCGCGCCGCTTCAAGGACAGCATTAAGCCAATGGACCACGCGAGCGAAGCAATCCTGTCGCTCCGACCCGTCACGTTCCAGTACAAAAGCGACACCAAAGGCATGATGCAGTTCGGTTTGGTCGCCGAAGAAGTCGCGAAGGTGAATCCCGATCTGGTGGTTAGAGAAGCCGATGGAACAGTGTACTCTGTTCGATACGAAGCGGTGAATGCGATGTTGTTGAATGAGTTTTTGAAGGAACATCGGACGGTTAAAGATCAAGGCGCTACGATCACAGACCTGGAGAGAAAAGTTGAGGATCTCGCTGCAGTGGTCAAAGAACAGGCCGCACAAATTCAGAAACTGAGTGCGCCGATGCAGACCGATATCGCCGCCTCGCATGTAGTACTCGAAAATCCGTAGATCTGGCTCCGCTGCGGAGCGAAGATTTTTTTGGCGAAAGGTGTTGCGAATTCGCGGCGCATTTGCGTCTGCTCAGTTCACAGCGCATACGTTTCGCGGATGAAAATCGCATGGGTTATTGTCGCGTCGGTTTTAATGGGGTTGTTTGCATCAGCACAGGAGGTTCAGCCACCCACACCCACCATCACCCCACCGCCGCGGGTTTATCCCGTCGCTTTGCCGAACTACGACGAAGAGACGGCCACACGGTTGCAGATTTTCCTGGACAACAACGACTTTGCCCCGGGGAAGATCGATGGAAAGATGGGCGAATTTTTCAGGAAAGCGCTCATCTCATACAAACATTCCCAGGCGATGCCAAAGACCGGCGCAGTCGATCAATGGATGCTCGATCAGGTGCCAGAAACCTTCACGACTTACACGATCAAAGAAGAAGATTTGAAGAAGGTCGGCGACGTCCCCGGAAGCCGCGTAGACCAGGCAAAGTTAAAATGGTTGCCTTACACGTCGTTGTTGGAATTTGTCGCCGAGCGATTTCATTCCGCTGAGGCATACATTCAAAAACTCAATCCCGGCAAAAACTGGGAACACCTTCAGCCGGGCGAAACGCTTAAGGTGCCGAACGTCGTACCGTTCGAAGTGGAGAAATTTACGGAGGGAAAGATTTCTGAAAATCCGGCGTTCGCGTCTCGCAAAATTTTTGTCGATACACAGGAACATTTACTCGAGGTGTTCGACCACGATCAGCTCGTCTGCGTGTTTCCTATCACACCGGGATCGAAAACTCTGCCGGCGCCGGTCGGCACATGGAAAATTCTGGGCGCAAACGTCTGGCCCTGGTTCCGTTACGATGAAGGGATGCTGAACTACGGGGTGCGCACGGAGAATTATTACAATCTTCCTCCGGGCCCGAATAATCTGGTCGGCGTTTTATGGATGGGGTTAAACAAACCGGGCATCGGTATTCACGGCACAAATAATCCTGAGACAATTGGCCGCGCTGCGAGCCACGGTTGCATTCGCCTCGCCAACTGGGACGCGGCGCGCGTGAAGGATCTGGTAAGCGTGGGGAATACTGTCATCATTTTTTAATGCTCCTCTGTGATCTCGAACTAACACGAAGACGTCACAGTCGGACCAGCCCTTAAGGTAGCGCACGAATCCCGCTTGCGTTCACGCCCCGCAAGCCAGAGGCTCGCGCTACTTTAAATTAGGCTGGAAATTTCTCCGAATTGTGGATCTCAGAGCGCGTCATTCGGGCCCGACGAAAGTAGCGCATGCGTCCCGCTTGCGGACGAAGAGCAACGCCCTGAGCATCCGTCAAAAACGTGACGGCTGGGAAGCCGTCATTCCTTGAACGAGATTCGCAAGCCCGAGGCTTGCGCTACTTTACCTCGAATCATAGGTTAAGAAGAATCAAGGGAGCCCCGGAATGAATTCAAAAAGTGGTATCAGCTATGACAACGCGGCGGTCGCCAGTTGTCCCAAACATTTACTCCAATTCGCAGTCGATCAGCGTTACGACGATTACACTCCGGTCGATCATGCCGTCTGGCGGTTCATCATGCGTCAGAACATTTTTTTCCTGAAAGAGTACGCGCACAAAGTTTATTTCCACGGACTTCTCAATACTGGCATTTCCTTTGAACGCATCCCGCGCATTCAGGAGATGAACGACATTCTGGCAAAGATTGGCTGGGGCGCAGTAGCTGTCGACGGGTTTATCCCGCCGGCCGCGTTCATGGAATTCCAGGCTTACAAGGTGCTCGTCATCGCGTGCGACATGCGCCAGATCCATCACATCGAATACACCCCGGCGCCGGACATCGTGCATGAGGCCGCCGGCCACGCGCCGATCATTGTCGATCGCGAATACTCCGAATATCTGCAGCGCTTTGGAGAAGTCGGGGCAAAAGCGATGTCCTCAAAAAAAGATTTCGAGCTGTATCAGGCGATCCGGCATTTATCGATCTTAAAGGAACGGCCATACGCCGATCCGAAAGAAGTCGATGAAGCAAGCAAACTGGTTGAACATCGGCAGAAGACTTTAGGCGAGCCCTCTGAAATGGCGCTGCTATCACGCCTGCATTGGTGGACCGTCGAATACGGACTCATTGGTCCGCTTGAAAATCCGAAGATTTACGGCGCCGGACTGCTTTCATCGATCGGGGAATCCGTTTCGTGCCTCGAACCAGCGGTGAAAAAGATCCCCTACTCCATCGATGCACAGACTTGCGCCTTCGATATCACTACAAAACAGCCGCAACTTTTTGTGTGCACCGATTTTCAGCATTTGAGACGTGTTCTGGAAGAATTTGCCGGCACCATGGCGTTCAAGGTTGGAGGCCTCGAAGGCATGAGTAAGGCCATTGAATGCGAGAATGTCGCTACTTGTGAGTATTCATCCGGGCTCCAAGTGAGCGGAGTTTTCAGCGAGGTTCTGACGGACGAAAATAATTCGCCGATCTACCTGCGCACGACCGGCAAGACTGCTCTCGCCTTCCGCGACAAGGAACTGGAACACCACGGCATTGATCACCACAAGGATGGATTCGGCTCGCCGGTCGGTAAATGGCAACACACCTCAGCGTCGCCGGAATTGCTCACCAATGACCAGTTGCATGCGCTCGGAATCGTCGAAGGACGCAAGGCTAAGATCGAATTCGTTAGCGGAGTCATTGTGTCCGGAAAAGTTGAAAACATCTTGAGCCGCGATGGAAAATTACTGCTGATTACGTTTTCAAACTGCACAGCGAAACATGGAGATCGCGTTTTGTTCAATCCCGACTGGGGCATGTACGACATGGCTGTAGGTGAGCGAATCAGTTCTGTGTTTAATGGAGCCGCGGACAAGGACGCCTACAATCAAGTGGCGCTCATTCCCAGGGAGCGAACCATCAAAGTCCCATCCGACGCAAAACGAAAACGCCTCGAAAACCTCTACGCGCAGGTGCGAAAAATTCGCGAAAACCAGGCTGGCTACGAACGGCTCGGCGAAATTTGGGAAACGCAACAGGCCGAACATCCTGAAGACTGGCTGTTGTCGATGGAAATTTTCGAGATCCTTGATTCAACCGGTCAACAGCACGAACTGCGAACCAAAATCGAAAAATTCCTCAACGAGAAGAAAGCGAAAACGAAAGATCTTTCGACCTTGATCGGCTGGGGATTCCGCCTGGTAGATTACCATAGGAAAGCGGAATCCCAGGCAACATTACAAGGTTCCTCGAAGTAGAAGTTCGGAACAAACCCTCACCGGCGCTTCGCGTCCGCCTCTCCCTGGCCAGGGAGGCGATTGAGGTGAGAGTCTCAAGGGACTTGCGCAGTTCAAGCTGTCATGCCAGGCGAAGTCGAGGATCCCGCGAGATTGTTCCACGGTTCTTTCACGGGATTCCTCACGTCCCTGCGCCTCGTTCGGAGTGATCAGATTCAAATCAAAAGGCTTCGTGTTTGAAATGCCTCTGTCCTTTCTGCGCCTTGGCGTATTCATCTTTGCTCAAAATATTTTCGTCCAGCCGCATATCGGTGCGCAGAAAGTTTTGGAACCACGTCTCGATCCGTTGCCGATCTTTCAGTACCTCCTCGGTGATGTAATTGGCATCGATGTTGATGCAAATCGCGCCGACGATTCCGAATTCTTTTCGTTTTATTGGAATCGTGGTGCATTTGAATTTCCGCGCGCCGATGTTCAGCTCATAGTTCAGCTTCTCCTCATTCAGAAGCTGGCGGCGTTTCAGATCAATCAGCAGATTTGTTGTGCCATCGCGCAAATGCCGGCCGGTCACATTGTTTTCCAGCGTAATCAGTGAGTGCGCGGGATCTGCAAGATTGTGAAGCAATATCTCGATGCCTGTATTCGGAAATGATTTGCCGATGAGCCGCACAATCCGTTCGTAATTTTCCAGAAATTCGTGGGTATCATCGGTGATCTTTTTGCCTTCGTATTTCTCGAATAGCTGCGCGTACACTTTCTGCTCTGCCGGTTCGAGCTGCGCGCGCACGTTGTTTTGCTCACCGATGAATATGAGTTGCCGCGCGGCAGTGTGATCTTCGTTCTTGAGAAAATAGTGCATCCCGAGCCGGAAATCCTTCAAACTGAACTCGCCAAAATTTTCCCGGGTAACGATAAAAGGATAGAAATCGTACTCTTCGAGATTTCGACCAAACTTGCGGCGGCGCTCTTTGTATTTGCCCCAGAGAAAGCCGAGCCCCAGGAAGAGCAGCGACACGATGATCGACGCAACGACGTTGATCGTGAGCTCGCTCTGCAGGGCATTAATCATAACTGCATCTCAATTGGTTCCCGCGCGCGAGTATGACGACACTTGGTTACGAAAGCGATGCCAATTACGCTGTCGGCATGGCGCTTCGAAAACGTTTCCGCGGAACATTTCGAGCGGAAACCTGTTCGCGAAGCTTTCGCATTGCATGCGGATCCTCGCCTGGCTTGTTAGGCTGCATCACAGGTTTCCAACCAAACTGGAGAGCGTGATGTTTTCGACGAGCGTGTCTGTCGGCCGACTGAGCGCGAATGCCACGGCATCAGCCACCTGTGTCGCGCTCATCATGCGCTCGCGTGGCCATTTGCCCTCCACCTGGCTCCAGATGTCGGTGTCCGTTGCCGCGGGATAAACGTTGATCACGCGCACTTTGCGGTCGCGCAACTCTTCGCGCACACAACGCGAGAATCCTTCGAGTGCAAACTTGCTCATGCAATAGGCGCTCCAGTTTGGGAACGCAGTCTTCGCCGCGACCGAAAGAATGTTAACAATACTCGAGCCCGGCGGCATCCGCGGCGCAAAGCGCTGCGTCAACAGAAACGGCGCGGTAACATTTACGCCCATGGTTTGCTCCCATTCGATCGCGGTGATTTCGGTGAATGGTTTCACGATCGCGATACCTGCATTATTCACGAGCAATTCGATTGGCTCCCGGCCGACTTCGGCGATGAGATCGGAAACGCCACGCTCTGTTGCGAGATCGTGAATCAGCGGCGTCACTTTCGCACATCGCAGCTCCACAACCTTGCGCGTCTGTGTCAGCGCCACCGTATCGCGTCCATGCAAAAGCAGTTCCACATTTTTGCCCGCCAGCTTTTCTGCGATGGCGCGGCCAATCCCCCGGCTGGCGCCTGTAATCAGATATCGTTTCATTACAACTTCGGGGAGCGC
>JAICUQ010000163.1 GCA_025935755.1 Chthoniobacterales bacterium
ATCCAACCGGTTGAGGAGATTCTCTTTCGCGTTGAAGGAAAGATGTCTACCTTTGGCGGTCCAAAGGACACCGGGATGTCAGCCGACGAAGGGCTTGCGCTCTTTTCGCCGGGTGATCTTCGAGACCCGAGATACGCGTACTTGTTTCTTCCAACACCGCCGCCTGGAACAACCGGACTTGGACGGCGGCTTAACCCGGACAAATATTATTTTGCCTGCCGTTGGAATTATAAGGATACGCCAAAGGAATTCTTGAAGCGTGCGCTTGCCCGTGTGGAGAATCCTTCAAATGGACGCGTCGCCGATGCGCGGCCGGTTGACTGGGGTCCGAATATAGCGACCGGCAGGGTGGCCGATTTGTCTCCGGGATTAGCAGCAGCGCTCGGATTGGAAACGGATGACGTTGTTCGGATAACGATCTCGGCGCTGCGGGCGATTGCGGTGAAGCCTGCCAAGCCAGGAAAGACCACAAAGCCGGGCTCTCCACTGAAGCCACCTGCATCGCTAACAAAACCTGTCGTCAAACAATTTATCCGCAGCCCGAATTGTTCCTGCCGCCAGGTCGGAGCAAAGATCGACAAAATTGTTTTACATTGCACGGAAGGATCGCTGGCCAGTGCACTGGCGGAGTTTCAGAGAACGGATAAACGCAAAGTTTCCGCACATTACGTCATCGATCGCAACGGCGACATCTACCAAATGGTTGAGGACAGGGAGTGCGCGAATCATTGCATGGGGGCCAACGCTGGTTCCATCGGTATCGAACATGTCGGCAGCGAAACCGACTCGCTCGCCCCGCCACAGGCTGCCGCTTCTGCCGCGTTGATCCGCTGGTTGCTTCAAGAACATCAGATTTCGCGCACGAACATTTTTGGTCACGATTTCACGCCAGGATATTGCCGGCCGGGAGGGACCAGTTGCCCGGACAAACTCTTCGGCTCGGTGCACTCACAAGCTACCATCACAGCGTGGGTAGCCGCTAACGTCTGAAAGCATCATGGCGACTAACGATAAATCCGAAGGAGATGGCCAGTTCAGGATTGCGTTGGCCAGGGCAGTCACGACTTGGGCCCTGGTGGCGATTCTCGCGATAGCGACTCTGATCATAGTCGTTGCTGGCGTAAACGCGATTCGAGTACCCGAAAAAGAGCAACGGGATCAATTCTTCGACATGGCCAAATATGTGCTCGGCGTGCTTCTGCCGGTGATCGGCGCCTGGGTAGGCACCGTGCTCGCCTTCTATTTCGGACAGGTGAACTTCGAGGCCGCCTCGAAGAGCGCCGCCAATCTGGTGCGCCAGCTTTCGCCCCGTGAAAAGCTCCAAGCCGAGCTTGCCGGTCGGGCCATGATGAAAATCAATGAAGTCACAGCCTTCAAAATGCCATCAGACAAGACCGAAGCAGAGATTACGATAAGAGAGCTCATTGATGATGGTTTTGAAAAGGACAAGTCTCACCCTCGACAACGCCTTCCCATCCTGGACAACGAAGGGAAAGGCAAATATGTGCTTCACCGCAGCACAATCGACGCATTCGTAGCTCCTATAAAGCGTCCTCCAGATGTGGACGAATCAACGCTGTCACTCAAAGACTTGCTGGAGAACGCCAAGGTGAAGGAGTACATAGTTAACAGTTTCCTGCCGCTCGATCCGGACGCGACGCTGGCCGACGCCAAGGACCTTCTGGATAAAAATCCGCAATGTCTCGATATCCTCGTTACGCAAGATGGCAGCAAAAATGGGATTGTGACTGGTTGGATTACCAATGTGATGGTGCTAAACGCAGCGACCATCTAACAATTAATCAACCTTCCTGGATCAGTGGCTCTGCTGCGGACGCTTTTCGGAAAATCATCCAGATTCCTACGAGTACCAGCGCAGTGCCTAACAAAGAGGACGGTGGGAATGTTTCGCCGCCTAACAACCAGCCCAGCATCACCGCTCCGGGCGGAGTAATCAGCGAGATGCTTTGCAGTTGCGCAACTGTGAGGCGTGGCAGCAGCCAGTAAAGAAGCAGAAACGTAAGCGCCGAGCCGATTACCGCGAGGTAGAGGAGGCAAAACACTGACGAAACGGTCCAGTGAAAACGCGCCGGATTTCCATCGACAGCGAACCCGAGCAACAACAACGGCACAGTCCCGAAAATCATTTGCCACGCGGCCAACATTGCAGGCGCAAGCTGCATCGACTGTGCTTTAACGAGCACGTTCGAGAAAGCCGCGGTGGCAGCGCCGAAAACAACCCCCACCCCGCCCCAGAAGGCAAGCGGACCGTCAAATCCAAGCAGGCGTGCGCAGATCACACTGACGCCACCAAGTGCGATGATTGCTCCCGCGAGCTTTGATAAACGGAGCGGTTCATCCGGCAGCATCCGATGAGCGAACATGATGCCAAAAATTGGGATTGTTGCCTGTAATACGGCGGCAAGACCGGATGAAACGTGCAGTTCCGCCCAAAACAGCAGCGTGTAGTTCACAGCGAACATGAGAATTCCTGTGACAGCGAGAACGATATAATCTTTGCGCGTCTGCGGAAGGAGATGAGTTCGGCCCATCGAGAGCGCCAGGAGCACGATGATGGCGATGAGAAAACGAATAGCCACGAATGAAATCGGCGGGAGATCGCGCAAGCCGATTTTGATCGCGAGCCAGGTCGAACTCCACACCACGCAAAGCGTCACCCATGCTACCGGGACACCCCACCCTGCTTTCGGTCGCCATTTTGTCGGCAGCAATACACCGGTAGTTTTCACACGAGCGCGAGCATCGCGCGTCGCCTGCGACTCGTAAAGGAATCGCACAGATTAACCTATTCACGGCATTGACAGTCGCTGAGGCTCAAGAGAGTGTCCCCCCAGTCCGATGAGAAAATTTCTTCCTCTCCTGCTCTGCCTGTCACTCAGCATTTTTACCGTGGCCCGCGCTACGAAGCTAACGGCTACGACGAGACACCAAGCGGACGCGAACGCGTTTTCGCAGCACACCAACAGCGCAGAGGAAGAGGGTTCGGATGATGACCAAAACGCGGAAGGCGACGACAATGACGAGAACGCGTCCGACGCGGACGGTGATGAGGCAGCTGACAGCCAGGACCCTGGAAATGATGATGCTGCGAATGATAACGGAGCTGACGACGATCCCGGCGATGGCGACGATGATGGTGGGGGCAAATAGACGAATCCTATTTTGTTCCCGGCCAGACAACCCTTCTCCAGCGTCTTGCCAGTACAAGGTCGGTACCGTATCTAACCACACCTGT
This sequence comes from Chthoniobacterales bacterium, assembly GCA_025935755.1. Classification (GTDB taxonomy): domain Bacteria; phylum Verrucomicrobiota; class Verrucomicrobiia; order Chthoniobacterales; family UBA10450; genus Udaeobacter. The sequence continues at coordinate 3,257 of JAICUQ010000163.1, forward strand.
TTGCGGCGCGTTCGTCTAGTGGTTAGGACACAGCCCTCTCAAGGCTGGTACACGGGTTCGACTCCCGTACGCGCTGCCACTCTCTGAAAACACATTGGGGCAACCATTTGCCCCCGGCGAAAAAATTCGATCTCGACACCATTCGGAGTACTGAATATGTTCGCCTGAACATGATCACATTTTTCAGACGTTTATGCGCACGGCTACGAAAGAAGTTGGGGGCTGATTCTCAACAATTGGAGCTCAATCTATGGACTCGGCGCACCAGGCGCTGAAAACAGCTCTCGAAGCGATTCGAGACACGGCGTCGAAGGCCTTAGATCAGATCGGACCGTCGCCGGAGGAGCGTTCAATGCGCTGGAGATGCAAAGCGTGCCAATATGTAAAGCATTTCACGAGGGCTGTTCCATTAGAAAGCGCTGGTAGATGCCCCAGATGCAAACATACAGAGTTCAGGCCTGTCCTGTAAGGAGGAACGACGGCTTCCCACCCGTCGAATACTTTCCCTCGACGGCTTGGAACCATCGTTCCTGAAATTTTCAACCCTGTCGACTTCCCGCTCTTGTTTGATGGGCAGTTCAGTACGCATGGGAACTCTCGCCCAATCGCTTTTGTACTTGTTGCTATAATCCGGAACTGACACAATCGGTCGCATGAGAAAATCCAAGTATGCCCTTTGTGGCCTGCTCGTTGTTGCGCTGGCTTACTTCACACTTTCAGGATGCGAGACGACGAACACAGGGCCTTCTGCCTCGATGGCTCATTTGCTCGTAAAGAGAGGCCCTAAATTCGGAGCCAAACAAGTCCTCGCTGTGATGGTAGATGGTGCGCGAGTGGGTTCGATCACAGAGGGTCAAACCTACAATGGTACGTTGTCGCCAGGACAACATGTCATATCTGTGAGCCCAAGCGGCCCGCACCGTGGTAACTTGCCAACGAAAACTATCACGGCTGAAGCGGGGCAAACCTACACCTTTACTGCAGCGTGGCAGGGCAAGCACGTGGTCCTGCTCTAAGCTGACTGGTCGAGTCATTCCCCTCATCTTACCTGGCGAACACAGGTCCTCTCCAGGCTGTTCCGGATCTCATTCCCGTAGGCGCTGCCAATTTCTCACCCGGAGCAATCGCCGAATCGCCGTTCTTACCAAAAGCAATTTTCCATCACTGCGTTCGCATCGGATAATCACGAACCAAGCAACGCCGGTCAAAAGCGCCAGCAACCGTATGCGACACCTTTCCGTTATGTTGACTGCAATGTCGCTTGTCACATTTCAAACGTACGCCGGGAACCTTGACTCGCTTTTAGATGTTGTCAGTAACGATGAGACCGCCCGGAAACAAGCCGAATTCCTGGTGTGGGATGGTGTGTCGCATTCGCCCTCAGCGCGGTTTGAAAAGATAAAACTCATAGACAAAGAGTGGCCATTTTATCTGTTCCATGCGGTACTCACCGGTCCAGAAGCCGGTCCCACGCACGATCGTAATTCATACCTCGTCTGCTTCAGGCTAACCGAACGCACGACCGAATTCCGCATCGTGACTGTCATTCAGTACGCTTCCGACCCGCCAACAGAAAACGAGATTAGAATAGATAAACGTCTTAACAGGTGGCCAGTGTCGCCGCCTTGGGACGCACGGGATGATCTACCACACAAAATCAGCGGTTCTGGTCTGAGCATCGTCTTAGACCAGTCTCGCATGACACCAGAGCAGTGATTATTTGCAGTGTCGCGTCGGCAGGGGCAATTCATCGCACATATGGGTGGCAACGTTCGTTCTCATTGCAAGCGATGAATCATGGGATGAAATAAATCTAAATTCACGCATTAGAATTCCGGCGCTTTTGTTCTGCCGGCCGCTATGACAAAATAATACGGATGGCCTCAGGAAATCCTAACAAGTCAAGCCAAACGGGTAACTCGGAGTGAGATTCGTTTTTCATTGCTAACTTACGAATGAATCTTTTAAGATAGTCACATGATGGGTGCACCGATTCATCTTAGACGAACGAACTGAGGAGGTCTCAATGGCTATAAAAATTGCACAAGTTCAAAACCTGCAGCAATTGGACGTGATGGTGGCTGGTCCTGACGATGCAAATCATCTGTTTATCATCGATGGACAGTTTGACGTGAACCTGGCCATAGGATCTTCGGGCGCTAATTTCTCTACGGCGAAAGAGACGTTCACTGTATTGCTTGGACCCAAGCTCACCAACAGACAATTCGTTCGGGCAATCGGGACAGCGTCGATCGCAAAGAACCAAGTCGCCAATATTGCGGCGGGCGGATTTGCGACCTGGATCATTGTAGACGTCGATGCCGATTGGGATGACGAGTCCGGGCAGGTTGAATTGAGAATCGAGGCACAAGTGAGTTGTTTGGGTTCAAACCAGAGTGCCAGCATCAACGGGTTCGCTTTTCACGTAACCATTTTAGCGGCACTCCCCGCTGCTTAGAGTGCAAATCCCGTGACAACGGGAGCGCGGAACTTACCGACTGCTACGATTTGTGGATGAAAAGAGAGTTTGAAAAAGATTTTGAAAGCTCAGCCGCAACCTGCTGGCAAATACGGCGTTCAATGGCTACAATATCTATTATGAAATCAAAACACAGCTTGGCGAGCAAAGTCCTTCTGGTGTTGGTTCTCGGTTGTGCATTGTGCACCCTTGCGCAAGCGGGATCCGCTTACTCTCGTTATCATGCAGCCCCGGGCCGCCTCACCATCGAGAGATCTCCGAATTTTGGTTGGAATCTCGGATATCATCTCCAGATCGATGGAAGACCCATGGGCAGCGTCGCGCAGGGCCACAGCTATAGCGTATGGTTGCCGCCCGGCCCTCATGTATTAACCGTTCTAAGAGTTCCAGCTTCCGGCTACATCGAGCCCACGTCGACAACCGTGAACATTCAGCCCGGCGCAGAGCATCTATTCCAAGCCGTGTGGGATTCGAACCTGGTTTATCTCCATCCGGCAGGGTTTTGGCTCACCCCTGGCGCATACTGGCAAAACAGAGGTCTTGGCGTTCCCTGACCGGTAGGGTTGAATGCTCGGTTCTGCCTAGTCACGTTACCGAAATAGCTCGGCGACATGGGACCTCAGGTCGCGCTGCTAACCGCCGAGATTACCAATGCGTTTTGTTTCATGTAGCAGCATCCTCGCCCTCTGCCTCTGTCTTCTTGGAAATGGATGCTCGAAGGGAATCACCCGCTCGACAGCGGCGACGGTGTTCTTCGTAAAAGGCAACGTCGTTTTCGGCAATGCGGAACGGAATGATTTTCGACCGGTTACTCCCAGAAGCAAAATCCAAGCGGGCGATACAGTGCGGACCCCAGATGGCGCTTCTGTGGAATTAGCGTTAATGCCGGGCGCATTCGTTCAAGTATCCGGAGATTCCGAGATCAAAATAGAAGACCTCAGACTAACGAAGGACGGGAACGAAACGGCCGGAGGCGTGCTCGATCGACGTGCAGCAATACGGATAAATCGTGGGAGGATTGTCAGTTTATTCAGTCACAGCGATAGAAGCCCGTCGGAGTTTAGCGTCACAACAGGCCAGGTATCGCTCCGGCCCGATTCGGATTGTCTCTTTTCCGTTTGGACTGACGGCACCACGAGCAGAGTAGCGTGCGGTCGAGGTGAACTAAGCGCTCCCGCCGATGATCGACCGCCGATGAAAATTGTTGCGGGTTATTTCTCTCAATGGCCGGCAGCGGCCAAGGAACCGATCGCGGCAATTACCGATGCGCGCGCTCAAATGGACGTCAAAACGGCCCTCGACGTCGAACTGGAATTGCTGGATCAAGCCGCCGGTTGGCAAAACCGGCGCGTGTTTTAAGAATCTTTTATCCCCGAACTTTCCAGGCGTTTCCGGTCGACGCTTCAGAGTTCAGTCGATTGGGTTGCGCCATGAATCACAATCGCGCATGCGCGACACGAAATCGTTTGCAGTCGCGCACTGAATTTTGGATGATCGCTGCGCATGACGCAACCAGCTCTCGATTTTGTCATCGCAGCGCTGGAAAAGATTCGGGAAAGCAGTGGTCGCTGGCCGCGCGCATCGAGAACTACCCTCGCCCTGTTGCAAACAGTTCCCGCCGCGGTGCCGCCGGGCGTAACGGCAGAGTCCCAGAAACGAGACAAGGCAGATTTACTGGCCG
>JAICUQ010000124.1 GCA_025935755.1 Chthoniobacterales bacterium
ATCATCTCCAAGAATAAGACATTCCGATGGCGGTTCGGGGCGCCTGGGATCCAAAACGAATCGGATTTGCTTGCCCATCACGTGCGCGCATCGCTCGTTATTCCGCAGGGCTGGAATGACAGTCTGGAAAATGGCGATCCGAAGCCGTTGCTGCTTTATCTGGACGGGGCCGACATCAATACCGCTGATGCCGTTGAAGGCAGTGTTCGACAGAGCCTGGGTGATTTCCAATTGAAACAGCGCGACCGGATGATCGAAAACTTGCCCGATGAAGTGATCGAGCTCGGCAAGCAACTTCAGCTGCAAGTCCGCAAACGATTTGTCTCGATGATGGAGATGTGGTCGGTCGATGGCAAACGGCTCTACAATCCGAAATCGCGTGTGATCGATTATGTTGTCCCCGGAATCATTGGATTAATTTTGCAATTGCTCACGGTCACGCTGATGGCGTGCACAATCGCGCGAGAGCGCGAGTCAGGAACGCTTTACCAATTGATGATTACCGCTCTGCGGCGCCGTGAAATCGTGATTGGGAAAATGTTACCTTATCTGGTGGTCTCAAGCGTGCTGATCGTTATCATCATGCTGCTGAGCGCCTGGCATTTCGGAGTTGCGTTCCATGATCTCCCGGCGCTGGCGCTGGTCTGTCTTCTTTTTCTTCTTTGTTCACTTGGACTCGGTTTGCTGATTTCGGCTTTCTCACGAACGCAAACCCAGGCGATCCAGTTTTCGGTTTTCTTTCTGTTGCCGGTCTTTGTCTTATCCGGGGCGTTTGCGCCGCTCGAGCAATTGCCTCAGGCGGTTCGTTACCTCTCTGAGCTGTTTCCGCTGACACATTTTTGCCGCGCGTTTCGGCTGGTGAACATGTATCGCGCAGGTCTGGAATTTTATGTCAGTGATCTCCTGATTCTTCTGGCCGGGGCGGTGATCACGTTTTTGGGTGCCGCTTTTCTATTGAGGCGAATTGAGCAATGAGCTCAGCAAAACAATGAACGACGAACTACAAACGAATGACAAAATGGACACGCAATTTAAACCAAAGCGATCCTCATTTGCTTTGACCGGCCGGCTTGGCGCCGCGATTTGCTTGTGTGCGACAATGACTGCCGCGGCCAGCCAGGCGGATTCGACGCCGCAGGATGTGTTCGACGCCATGCGCAGCAGTTTTCAACCGACCAAGGCAAAGGGTGTGCATGCCCGATACCAATGGGAGTTGAGCGGAACCAATGGAGGCGAATGGTGGATCGACGTAAATGATGGCACGTACAAAATGGGTAAAGGTAAAATCGATCATCCAAGCGTCACATTCATCGCCAAAGACAAAGATTGGGTCGCCATTTGCCACGACCAACTTAGCGGAACGTGGGCCTATTTGACGGGCCGGCTAAAGGTACGCGGCGATCAGGGAGTAGCGAGAAAGCTTGGCGAGATGTTCCCTTAGAATTTCGCTTCGGCTGCAATTCTGATATAGGGCGCCGGATCGGTTCTCTTCGATTGATTGATCCGGAAGAAATCGAAATTTCTTTCGATCGTACAGCCCGCGCCTGCGCTGATTTTCAATGCTTTGAAACCCGAGTAACCCACCTGCAAACCGGCCCGATACTCACTGTACTGAACGACCGCGTCGTCGACCTGAAGTTTCCGTTCTGTCGTATGCACTTCATCCGTACGAGCTCCAAGAAAATTGAGTTCTCCTATCGCTCTTATATCCCAGTCATCATTTGGCTGGTACACCAGCGCCGGTTTCGGAAAGACAGCTTGCAGACGCCATTTGTCGTTAATAAGCCAGGTGATACCGCCGCCAGGCGCGACAACTGGATCCTGGAACTGGCCCCAGCCGATACCGACCGTAGCGAAGATCTTATCTTTTTTTAATGGGAAGCTGAAGTACGCTCTTCCGGGGACATCGAAAGCGTTCCCGTTGATGTGATCTTGGAAATAAAATCCAGGCTCAATTTCGATCGCTGCTCCCGGATAGTCCTTCACCACATACTCCAGCGCCAGGTGGCCATAAAGTCCTTGCAGATGATCAGGCAAACCATTGTTGGTGCCGCCAAAATCGTACCGCTCATATTCAACGCCGGCTCGAAAGTACACTTTTCCACTGATCAAAAAGCGGTGGTCATAACTAAAATCGTCATACAGCGAACTCCCGTGACCGAGTTTGGATTCCGTGAAGTCGCTATCAAACGTGTACGTCGTCTCGTAGTAAAAAAGATTGCGGTGAGTATCATCTTCCGGCGTGGGGGCAGGCTGAAGGATAATGTCTGCCGGCCCAGCCACAGCGGACGCGGCTCCAAAGAGAAACAGGATTGCCAGGGTTCGGATGATTTTCACAGGCTGAACTGGTCCAAACATCGACATATCGGATTAGGCAGGTGAAAGCGATGTATCGGAGGGAATTTATTTTAGCAAGGATAATCTCCAGCGAACTGACTGCCGCCAGCTCGAATTGCCTGGAAATTCGATAACCGAAGGCCACCGTTAACGTGTTACGTACTTCATACGAATCAACCGATTGACTGGCAATTGATTCACGCTAGAGTTCCTCCGCTTTCTCTGTGATAAAGGCCGTTTCTCTCCTTCAATCTCCCGCGGCGATACTGGGGTTGGCGAATCCCTTCCAAAGCACCGACCAGGGAATCGCCACATGGTTTCATCATCGGCTTACTCCTGCATTCGCCGGTGTACTTCACACGGTGACTGAGTTCGGTTCGAGCGAATGGATTGCGGTCGTTTTACTCGGGTTGCTGTTATTTCTTGCATGGAATCGGTCGTGGCCATCTTTGATCACGCTGATCGTGGCGGTCCCGGGTGGCATGCTGCTAAACGAGTGGATCAAGCTCTTAGTTCATCGGCATCGACCTTTCGTGGACGGGCCTTTTGTGGATTGGTCTGGTTATAGTTTTGCCAGTGGACATACGATGGGTGCCACTCTGCTTTACGGGCAGCTTCTGATTTTTCTGTTGCCGTTGCTCAAAGGGCGGCCTTTGCGAATCCTTTGTGTTGTCGGGGCTGCTTCGCTGGTCTTACTCGTAGGATTCAGTCGTATCGCGCTCGGTGCGCATTTTCTCACCGATGTCGTGGCCGCAATTGTCTTCGGAATTGCGTGGCTGATGTTGTGCATGATTTTCGGGAAGTCGGTGCACCGGAGAACTGTTGCCTTAGCGACTTCAATCCAGCCTGTGCGAAGCACTCTTGAAGCAGGCCAGTAGGGCCGTTCGAATCGCGGTTTACATTGGCAATCGGCGCGGTTGCCCTAAATTCGGAACTCGTCGCCGAACCAGCGTCTGTGCGCCGGCGAAGTGTTTCGTGTGAAAGGTGGAAAAAAAATCCGGATCGCGTTTTACCTGCTAGTCGCCGCAGGCGCTGGGCTATTCACATTCTTGCTTATCCACCAGGGTGCGCCGCAGGTTATAGCGGCGTTTGCCTCGGCCGGGTGGTGGATTGCCGCGGTCGTAGTTTATCACTTCGCAGTCCCACTGTTCATGGACGCCTTCGCATGGTGGTCGCTTTTTCCGAGGACGGAGCGTCTTTCGCTATGGGAACTGTTTTGGATGCGCTGGATCGGCGAATCGGTGAGCACGCTCGTGCCGTCAGCAAGCGTTGGTGGTGACGTCGTTCGCGCGCGGCTTGCCGCGTTACATGGTATTCCGATTTCAACCTCTGCAGCGAGCGTTCTCGTAGATATTACCCTCGGCGTTTTCGTCCAGATTGTTTTCACACTTTTGGGATTGGCCTTGATTGTGACTTCGACGGGACATCAGGGCTTTGTTCGCCCCACATTGATCGGAGCAGTGATCGGAGTTCTCGCGATCATCGGATTTTATGTTGTCCAACGGCTGGGAATGTTTCGCTTTATTGGCAAGATCATTTCCCGATTGGCCAGTGCAGACGATTGGCATTCACTGGTGCGCAGTGGACACACTCTCGACGAGGCGATTCGAACACAGTACGCGCGGCGATCAGGAGTAATCGGATGCTGCGCCTGGACCGGCGCGTCACTGATATTCGGCTCCGGCGAAATTTGGATCGCGCTTTATGCTCTGGGACTGAACGCGACAATCGTGAACTCGGTCATCTTGCAAAGCATGGTACTAACGATTCGATCGGCAGTGTTCCCTGTTCCTGGCGCGCTCGGAGTTCAGGAAGGCGGGTACGTCCTCGTGGGTAATCTGCTCGGAATTCCCGGTGACGCTGCTTTCGCGCTTTCTTTGATTGCGCGAGTGCGCGAGTTGATTCTGGGGATTCCGGGCTTGGTTTTGTGGCAGGTGATTGAAGCGCGCCGTGTGTTGCGCGCCCGTTCGCCGGCGAACGCGCGATAATGTTCCAGATCCGCGAGCACGCCGGCAATTTTTTGGAGGCGCCGTTTTACCTTTGCCGGGTTTGCGAAACTAGTTCGTACACCCCACCAGATCCAAGCCATCCCCGTTGGCAGTGCGAGATCCTTTTTCAATTGTGCCAGGACCGGCGCATGATCGTACGCCTTGAGGAATGCCAATGCCAAAGGAAGCCATTGCGGGTTGGGCGCGACCGCTAGTACATCCAGGAGAAAAACAAGCACGTCGTCTGCATGCCGCGGTTTCGCGCCTAACGATTTTTTGTGAACGATTTCGAAGTCAATCAGGCGTGCTCGTCCGGTATTCTCGTCATAAATCACGTTGGGCATGCAGGCGTCCCCATGTGACCACGGGCCGCGAAACTCATCACTCCATAATCGATGCGCTCGTCGCAGTTCCCGAGCGGCTGCTTCCATCATTTGTGATGTGAGTGTGCTGTTGATGAGATAGTCCCACATGGTTCGTCCTGGCAGCTTGTCGGCGCGGACAGTGTTCGCGCCGGAAGAGCGCGCCCGGAATCGGTCGCCATTCAACATGTTGAAGCACTTCACTTCCCATCGTCGCCAATCTTCGGTTTTCGCCCAGAAATGGATCGGAATGCGGGCGACGCGGAAGTACACATTCGCCAAATCAGCTAACGCCTCGCTGTATACTCGGCGGCGCTTAATAACGACCGGCCGCCCATGTTGGACCTGTTGGAAAGTCGAATTGATCTTCAGTGAATCCACGAGACGCGCCGCGGCGTTGAGAACTTTCGGGACCGGTCGCGCCGGGGACTCCCCATTCGGCAAAACGCCTTGCTGTGAACTCATGATGTCTATTAAACCTGACATTGCTCCTCCGATTCGATGTGGTGGCTGTCGATGGGCGTATGAACCGAAAACGACCAAAACCCGTTAAGGCGTAATTTTAACGAGCAAAGCGATTTACCTGGCGCCATAAGCTCAAGCTTTTGTACCGTTCGCGCCCAGAGAAATCGTTTCGCCGACTTTTATCACTTGCAGTTCCGCTTCCGCCTCGCGCTGCTTCAATTCCCGGCCAAATGCTTCGGGCGTTCCTGTCAAAACTGGAAATGTCCCGTAATGCATCGGAATGACTGTTCGCGCTTTGACCAGCTTTGCTGCTTCTGCCGCGCGCGCGGGACCCATTGTGAAATGGTCGCCGATACAAACGAGCATCACGTCGATGTCGTGGAAAAGTGTTAACAGGCCCATATCGGAAAACAAATCTGTGTCTCCGGTGTGATAAATCGTTGGACCGCCTCGAATGGTTATAACAAAACCGCCCGGCGCACCACCATGGCGCAATCCGTGGCGATCATCGGCTGCGATGCCCGATCCGTGGTGAGCGCGAACGAATGCAACTTTTACTTCGCCATCCAGCAGCGTCAGTTCGCCGCCGAAATGACCGACCGTATCGCCTTGTGCCTGCTCGGCCGGGTACCCGAGATGTTTCACTATCGCGTCAGCCAGATCGAAGGTCGCCACCAGTTTTGCGCCTGTCTTTTTCCCGATCGCCACTGCGTCACCGACATGATCGGAATGGCCATGCGTAATCAGGATCAGATCGACATGCTTGAGCGCATCGATTTCGGTCTTGGCGTTTTCAAAAACAGGATTCGAAAGCCACGGGTCGACGAGCAGAACTTTGCCGCTCGGGGTCACAATTTTGAAAGCCGACTGACCGTACCAAGTGAGTTGCGTATCCATGGAAATCACGAAACCGAAAAGCATTGCTCTCGCAAGAGGTGAGCGGAAAAATGAGCAAGCCCGAATATGGCAGGGCATTTCTCGGCGTCTGACACAGAGGGCCTACAGTTCATCATTCGACATCGGCCATTCGTCATCTTACCTATGCTCCGCGCATGGACCACGATCAGGCACACCGTCATATTTCAAAGAGTCACCCGCACATGGGACAGCTGATCAAGCGATCACGGCGTTATGCTATCACGCCGTCTCTCTCAATCCGGCCGTTCGACGCGCTTGCAGAATCGATCGCGTACCAGCAATTGAGCGGGAAAGCCGCGGCCACAATCTGGGGCAGGGTACGGGCTCTTTATCCAAAAACGAAGTGGCTTGATCCTGCGAAAGTGCTGGCCACGCCCGATGAGAGACTTCGCAGTGCTGGTCTTTCGCGCGCCAAAACTGCGGCAATAAAAGATCTCGCCACGAAGACGCTTGACGGTACCGTACCATCCGGCCGCGCGCTTCTGCGAATGGACGATGAGGAAATCATCGCGCGGCTTACACAAGTGCGGGGTATCGGCCGATGGACTGTCGAAATGCTTCTGCTGTTTGATCTTGGCCGGCTGGATGTCTGGCCAGTTGCCGATTATGGCGTGCAGAAGGGCTTCGCGAAAACTTTTCGCAAACGAAAACTTCCGACGCCCAAAGAACTGATGAAGCACGGTGAAAAATGGCGGCCGTATCGCTCCCTTGCGGCTTGGTATTTCTGGCGGGCGCTGGATGATCCAGAGAAGGCACGGTCATCCTGAGCGGAGCGCAGCGAAGTCGAAGGATCCCGCGAATTTACCTCTAAGCTTTCGCCACGGGTTTGCTCCACTTCGCTCGGAATGACGTCAGGTTGTGATGCCTCACGCATTTAACCTTGCGCTCCAATTCGCCCGTTAATAAAAACGAGCCATTATGGCGACGATTCATGTTAATCGGGGCACGACGAGTCTGGGTGTTTTTTCCGAGCAAGAGATCCGCGAAGGCCTGGGGGTTGGCCGATTTGCGCCGACGGACATTGGCTGGCGCGAAGGTATGGCGACCTGGCAGCCGCTCTCGCAGTTCCCGGAATTCGGAGGCGCTGCCGGACCTTCGGTTCCCCCCGTTCAGCCCGGTGCAGTCCCGGGTTCAACAGCGGCCGCGGGGCGTACCGGTTTGCCATGGGAGCATCGCCAGGAGCGCGGCTTCTTCAACGCGTTCATCGAGACGCTGACGATGGTGCTTACTCGCCCCGCCGAAGCATTCAGCGTGATGAAGCGCGAAGGGGGGCTGGTCGAGCCCCTCATCTACGCACTCATCGGCGGGTGCATAGGCGGAATCATATCTGCTCTGTTCTCGCTCGGTTTTCAGTCCATGGGCTTATTTGCAGACAAGAATAACAGTTTCGCTGCGATGACCGGGATGGGAATCGGCGTCGGTGCGATCATCATGGTGCCTGTGTTCGTCGTGATCGCCCTGTTTGTCGGCAGCGGTATCGTGCATCTTTGTTTAATGATCGTTGGTGGCGCTAACAAGCCCTTCGAAACCACTTTTCGGGTCTTCGCTTTTTCTCAAGGCTCTGCTGGTCCTTTGCAGATCATACCGATTTGCGGCGGATTGATATCCGGTGTTTGGGCACTCGTTTGTAACTGCATCGGGTTGGCGCGCGCACATGAAACCGACACCGGCCGAGCCGTTCTGGCGGTTTTCCTTCCGCTAATAGTTTGTTGCGGCGGCGGATTACTCGTTGCGGTCATGTTCATGGGCGCGTTGACCGCGTCACATCACTAGTGGCAGCCAATGCGGTTTTCAGTGCGGCGGCTTGCTCCGGGCGAACTTGACCACGAATTGATTTGGTTAAGCGCCTCGATTTTGTCGCTCGGTTTTGCAGGTGTATGGCTAACAATCGGGCTGCCGTGGCCGCGGTGCGTGTTTCATGAGCTTACCAGGCTTCCATGCGTCACGTGTGGAATGACGCGATGCGGCATCCAATTTTTTCACGGCCATTTTCTTGCCGCGTTGCAATGGAATCCACTCGTGTTCGCAATTCTTTGTGGAGTTATCGCCTTCGACGCGTACGCGCTTGCAACAGTGATAGGGCGCACGGCACGTCTGCGGATAAATGTTTCCACGCAGCGAGCGAAAACATTTTTGCGTGTCTCAGTCATCTGCGCGCTGGTGTTAAACTGGGCTTATTTGCTGCTGCACTGGCGCAACTTTTGAATGCGCTGCGTCCGAGCTTTGCTTCAGAGAAACCGCTCTTCGGTTTATCCCGTGCCTGCTGTGATTAACACGTGCTTGGCGGGTTAAAGCGCGCTCAACCGTCAGGAACCGCTTCAGCGGTTTTATAACCGGTTTAAACCGCTAAAGCGGTTCGTATACGATAGCCGCTGATAGCACCTGGCTGAAGCCAGGTGTTAATGAGACGATGAGCGGAAACGGAGCAGGGCAAATTCGCGTTTACCGGAGTCACGAGGTCAGTTGCAAAATCGGTGTCCATTCGTGTCCATCTGTGGCTAATTTGGCGCCATGCGAATCCTAGTTACAGGCGGCGCCGGCTTTATCGGCTCGCATTTGGTAGAGAAGTTGCTTGGCGCGGGCCATGAAGTCGTGGTTCTGGACGATTTCAACGATTTTTACGATCCGCAGATCAAACACGCGAATATTGCTGGTTTCGCAAAAGACGTAACGGTTTGCCACGTGGATCTTCGAGAGAACGATTCGGTGCGAAGTCTGTTTCGTCGCGAAAAAGTCGACGCGATCGTGCATCTGGCTGCGCGCGCCGGCGTTCGACCCTCTATTCAATCTCCCCGGCTTTATTACGACACCAACGTTATCGGGACTTTAAATCTCCTCGAAGCGGCGCGCGCTACGGGAGTTGAGCGATTCATTTTCGCTTCGAGTTCGTCTGTGTATGGCGCTTCTAAGACGGTCCCATTCTCCGAGGAGCAACATCTCATTCAGACGCTGAGTCCATACGGCGCGACCAAAATTGGAGGCGAATTTCTGTGCTCAACGTATTCGCACCTCTACCAGATGCGGGTCGTAGCGCTGCGATATTTCACCGTTTACGGTCCGCGGCAGCGGCCCGATCTGGCAATCCACCAATTCACGCGGCGCATTCATGCCGGTCAACCGATCGATCAATTTGGGGATGGCAGCACGCAGCGCGATTACACCTACATCGATGACATCATTCAAGGCACCATGGCTGCCTTCGATTACGATGGCCCGATGTTTGACATTTTTAATCTCGGCGAGAATCAAACGATTCAGCTGAAAGATCTCGTTTTAGCGATCGAAAATGCCGTTGGAAAAAAGGCAAAAGTCAATCGTCTGCCGGAACAACCCGGCGATATGCCGCGCACATATGCGGATATTTCCAAAGCGCGAAAATTACTCGGGTACAATCCAACAACGGTATTGAGCGAGGGATTGCCGAGATTTGTTGAGTGGTTTTTGCACAGTCAACCAAAGAGCGGCGGGCGGCCAGTCTGAAAGCGGCGCTGCAGCGCAGCATTCCAAAACCCAGGCGAGTGTTCCTGGCGGAAATCGCGCCGACCTTTTGGAGTGCGCCAGTGCTCTGTCGCTTTTGGATACCCCCAAGCTATTATCATTTGATCTGCAGCTGTTGTAATCTCTGCGCGTGACTTCCAAACTTCCGTTCGCCCAGCGTGCCTGTTTCGTTGCCGGCCAGGCCAAATCCGGGACCACGCTGTTGGTGGCGTTGCTCGACAGTCACCCCGAACTGCTCGTACTCCCGGAGGAAACAGCTTATTTCCCGACGGTCCTGACTAAATATGCGCCGCGCGGGCGCCGCGCACAGTTTGATTACCTAACGAGACAGTCGCTTTCCAACGTGCTGTTCGGCGGCCCGTGCAAGTGGGGCAAACGCAATTACGCGACATTTCCTCGCGAAAAATTTCTTCAGAGCTTCGAGCGAGCAGCGTTCGATCCCGCAAACGCGCATGAGGATTTGCTGGTGCTCATGGTAAAAGCCTATGCGGCAACACTGGAACGTTCTGTCGATACGGTCACGCGTTGGGTAGAGAAAACTCCGGCAAATCGAAATCACGTCCGCGCGATCGTCAGCCGCTTTCCGGATGCTAAGATTCTGGTCACTTTGCGCGACCCGCGGGCGATTCTCGCCGCGCAAATCGCTCTGGAAAAAACCCGCCGGACGGGACGTTTCTCGACTTACTACGTGATCGCGCATTGGCGTGTCGCGGCGAAACTGGCCAGGCGGGTTCGCAACGGCGAAGTTCCTGGACTTGTCGTCCAATATGAACGGCTGGCGCATGAACCAGCCAGAACGATGCAGGAAGTCTGCGAGTATCTCGAAATCAACTTTGATCCGAACACCGTGCTGACGCCGACGAAGATCGGCCGGCTCTGGAGTGGCAACTCCGCGGCACGAGTGAACTTCTCGCAAATCAGCACTGAACCTGTAGCGCGCTGGGAACGTGAGCTTTCCAATGATGAAATCGGCTGGGTCGAAT